>NEUZ01000047.1 GCA_002304435.1 Opitutia bacterium Tous-C8FEB
GCGGCCGGCGGGGCCGTTTGGGCGACCGCGGCGGCCGTGGCGCTGGCGGCGGAGGTGGCCCCGGCGGGCGCGGCGCTCGCTCCGAGCGGCCGATGATCGACAAGACCTTCGATCATCCCCGCACCGGCGACGTTAAGCCGACGGTACCGGTGGACATTCCGAAGATGGAGACCGCGTTCTCCGCCCTCGGCCTGAGCGATGCCCTCGCCTTTGGCGTCCAAGAAATGGGCTACGTCACGCCCACCCCGATCCAAGCTCAGGCCATCCCGGTGGTGTTGCAGGGCGGCGACGTCATCGGCTCCGCCCAGACCGGCACCGGCAAGACGGCCGCTTTCGCCCTCCCGATCATCCAGCGGCTCGGCACCCACGGGAAACTCCGCTGCCTCATCCTGGAGCCGACCCGCGAGCTGGCGCTGCAGGTCGAGGAGGCCTTCCAGAAGTACGCCAAGTTCACCGACCTGCGCGTGACGATCGTCTATGGTGGCGTCGGCTACGGCAAGCAGGAGGACGACCTCCGGCGCGGGGTGGATATCATCGCCGCGACGCCCGGCCGGCTGCTCGATCACTTGGAGCGGGGCAATTGCAGCCTCGCGAACGTCGACATTCTGGTCCTGGACGAGGTCGACCGGATGCTGGATATGGGGTTCCTGCCGGACGTCCGCCGGATCGTGCAACAGTGCCCCAAGGCGCGGCAGACCCTGTTCTTCACCGCCACCCTGCCCCCGGAACTGGAGCAACTGGCCGGCTGGGCCCTGCGGGATCCGGTCAAGATCGAGATCGGGCGGGTGCGTTCGCCGGCGGAGACCGTGGCCCACGCCTTCTACCCGGTGGTGGCGACACAGAAGTTCGACCTGCTGCAGCTCCTGCTGGAACAGACCGATTTCAAGAGCGTGCTCATCTTCTGCCGCACCCGAATGGGCGCGGACCGGATCGCTCACCGGCTGGAGAAGAGCGGCCACACCGTCGGGGTGATGCATTCGGACCGGAACCAGCGGGAGCGCATCGAGGCCCTGCAGGGCTTCAAGACCGGCAAGTATGAGGTGCTGGTCGCGACGGACATCGCCGCCCGCGGCCTGGACATCGCCGGCGTCTCCCACGTGATCAATTACGATGTCCCGGAGAACGCCGAGGACTACGTGCACCGCATCGGGCGCACCGGCCGGGCCCAGAACACGGGCGATGCCTTCACGTTGGTGACCGAGGAAGACGTCCGCGACGCCCGGTCGATCGAGCGCTATATGGGCGTGAGCGTGGAGCGGAAGAAGATCGATGGATTCCCGTACATTTATTCCGCGCTGTTCGACGAGAAGGCCCTCGCCGAGACCGCGGCGGCCGCGGTCAAGCCGGCGAGCCGGCTGCACCGCGGGGCCCGCCGCTGATCCACGCTGACCGTCCCGGCATTAGCGCCATCGCCGCGCCCCGGCGGTGCCGCTAATGAGTCGGCGACCGCCCTCGCGTCGGGACTTTTTGGTTTACAAGCCAAACGGCGCCTTCTTGCCTCGGCGGCGATTTTCCCTCCCGGCCCCCGCCTCCTTTCCCGCTCATGTCGAAACTCTTCCCGAAGTCGGCCAACCAGCTGCCGCTCCAGATCCTCATCTATCTGGCCGTGGTCGCGGGAATCGCCACCGCTGGCGTGAACTACTACATGACCCCCAAGTACACGCGGGTGGGGTACGCGCCGGTCCAGCCGGTGCCCTTCAGCCACGCGAAGCACGTCCAGGAGGTCGGGCTCGACTGCCGCTACTGCCATTCCCACGTCGACAAGTCGGCCCATTCGAATGTCCCGACCTCACAGACGTGTATGAACTGCCACAGCATCCTCAAGACCAACAGCCCCCTGCTGGCGCCGGTCCGCGAGAGCTACGCGCAGGGCACCCCGGTGCCGTGGGTCTGGATCCACCAAACGCCCGACTACGCCTACTTCAACCACGCGGCCCACGTGAATAAGGGCATCTCCTGCGTGGAATGCCACGGTAAGGTCAACGAGATGGACACCGTGACGCATATGCAGCCGCTGAGTATGGCGTTCTGCCTCGAGTGCCACCGCGACCCGGCTTCCCGGATCCGCGACCCGAAGGACGTCTATAACTTGGATTCCCCGCGCCTGGCGGACCAAGGCGAGGCCGGTCGCAAGGCGGCCGAGGCCTTCACGCACGACTGGAAATTGTTGCCCCCGCAGAGCTGCTCCGGCTGCCACCGATGAAACGCAAGATTGAACATCCCGCCCCCCCCGCCGCCGAGTCGCTGACCGGCCCGAAGTACTGGCGCAGCCTCGACGAGCTGGCGGGCACCCCGGGGTTCCGGGCCCAGCTGGAACGGGAGTTCCCGGAGGGCGCCGCGGAGTTGGACGGCGTCGACCGCCGCGGCTTCATGAAGCTGATGGCCGCCTCGTTCGCGCTGGGCGGCGTGGGTCTGTCCGGATGCCGTCGGCCGGAGAAGTTCATTCTGCCCTACGGTAAGTCCGTCGAGGGGGTGATCCCCGGCCTGCCTTCCTACTACGCCACCGCGATGCCCCTGCGCCAGGGCGCAATTCCGCTGCTGGCGGAGACGCATCAGGGCCGCCCGACCAAGCTCGAGGGGAACCCGACCTATGCCCCGCACGGCGGCGCCGCCTCGCTGCTCGCGCAGGCTTCGGTGCTCGACCTGTACGATCCGGACCGCGCCCGCGCCCACACGCGCGGCGGCAAGTCTCTTTCCGCTGTCGAGGTCGCGACGCTGCTGGGCGAAATCGCCACCAAGTACGCTGCCACCCAGGGTGCTGGGCTGGCCCTGCTGGCCGATGAGTCTTCTTCGCCCTCCCGGGCGCGGCTGGTGAAGGAACTCCGGGCCAAGTTGCCCCGGGCCCTGTGGAGCGAGTACGAGCCGGTCACGGACCAGCCCCCGGTCGCCGCCGCTCAGGCGGTGTTCGGTCAGGCCGTGCGCCCGCTGCCGGATTTCGCGAAGGCGCGCCGCATCCTCTCGATCGACGCCGACTTCCTCCAGTCCGAGGCCGGCAGCCTCGCCTCCGCCCGCGGGTTCGCCCAAGGCCGCCGGGTCAACCGCAAGGAAGACCCGATGAACCGTCTCTATGTGGTGGAGAGCGGGATGTCGCTCACCGGCAGTATGGCCGACCATCGCCTGCGGCTGGCGTCCAGCCAGATGCTCGCCTTCACGGCCACCCTGGTGATCGCGGTTTACCCGGAGTCCGCCTCGGTGCTCGAGCCGTTCACGCAGGGCGTGAAGCTGGACCCGAAGTGGATTCAAGCGTGCGTCGAGGACTTGCAGGCCCACCGCGGGGCCGCCTTGGTGGTGGCCGGTTCGCACCTGCCCGCCGAGGTCCACGCGATGGTCCACGGCCTCAATTCGATCCTCGGTGCCGCCGGGGCGACCGTCTCGTACCTTCCCGTGGAGAGCACGCCCGGCGCGACGTCCCTGTCCGCGCTGGCCGCCGCCATCAAGGCCGGATCGGTCAAGACCCTAGTCATCCTTGGGGGCAACCCGGCCTACAATGCGCCCGCGGACCTCGATTGGGCCGCGCTGCAGAAGTCGGTCGGCGAAGTCATCCGCTGGGGTGGCCACGTGGACGAGACCTCCGGGCTCAACCCGGCTGCGACCACGCATCTGGCCGCCGCCCATTACTTGGAGTCTTGGGGTGATGTGCGGACGGTCGACGGCACCATCGTGCCGGTCCAGCCAATGATTTTGCCGCTGTTCGGCGGGCTGACGCAGATCGAGGTGCTGGCGCGCCTCGCGGGCCAGACGGAGGCCGATCCCTACCAGTTGGTGGCCACCACGATCGCCGGGCTGGCTGGCACCGGTGCGGACGTCGCGCGGGTGATGGAGCGTTTCCTCCACGATGGCGTGCTGACCGGTTCCGCTTACCGTCCGGTAGCGGTGCGCTTCAAGGCCTCTGGGGCGCAATCCCTGCTTGCTTCGGTCCGCCCGGCGACCGCGCCCGACAAGGACAACCTCGAGGTCCGCTTCGTAGTGGATCCCAAGGTCGATGACGGTCGGTTCGCCAACAACGGCTGGCTGCAGGAGTGCCCGGACCCGATCACCAAGATCTCCTGGGACAACGCGATTCTGATCAGCCCGCGGCTGGCCCGCGACCTGGGCATCGACCCCAAGGGCTCCCTCATCCAGGTGGCGCGGAAGGAGAACGCCGAATTTACGATGGGCAAGGAGAACGCCCGCGTGTTCGAGCTGTCGCTCGGCGGCCGCACGATCAGTGGCCCGGTGCACATCCAGCCCGGCTTGGCCAATTACACGGTGATTGTGCCGCTCGGCTACGGCCGCACCGCCGCCGGCCACGTCGGCAACGGAGCCGGGTTCAACGCCTACCCGCTGCGTACGACCGGGGCGATGCACGTCGGCCTCGGCGCGAAGCTCCGCGACACCGGCAAGCGCCTGCTGCTGGCGAACACCCAAGAGCATTGGTCGATGGAGGGCCGCGACATCATCCGCGAGGCCAACTTCGAGCCCGCGGCGAAGCCCGACGGCAACAGCTACCGCGAGAATCCCGGCTATGTCCGCAAGGTTGGGATGGAGTCGCACACCCCTTCGAACATCGGTGAGGTCGGCGAGAAGATGACGCCCCAGGAGCGGGCGACCAAGATCCCGCGCGGCAATTCGCTCTATCAGACCCCGCAGTTCGACGGCCACCACCAGTGGGGGATGTCGATCGACCTCAACACCTGCATCGGATGTAACGCCTGCGTCGTCGCCTGTCAGGCGGAGAATAACATCCCGATCGTCGGCAAGGATCAGGTGATGCGCGGCCGCGAGATGCACTGGATCCGCTTGGATCGCTACTACTCCAGCGGGACCATCGATGCCGAAGCCTTTGGCGGTGAGGGTAATCGGGAACTCCCAGAGGACCCGCAGGTTTCCCTGCAGCCGATGACCTGCGTTCACTGCGAACTCGCCCCCTGCGAGGTGGTGTGCCCCGTCAACGCCACCGTGCACGACGAGGAGGGCATCAACACGATGGCCTACAACCGGTGCATCGGGACCCGCTATTGCGCGAACAATTGCCCGTATAAGGTCCGGCGCTTCAACTTCTTCGATTGGAATCAGCGGCGGCTCGATAGCCTCTACCTCGGGCCCGCCGGGGACTACGGGATGCCGGAGATCCTCCAGATGGCCAAGAACCCGGAGGTCACCGTCCGGATGCGCGGCGTGATGGAAAAGTGCACTTACTGCGTGCAGCGCGTCCAGAACGGCAAGATCCGGCACAAGGTGAAGATGGCCCAGGCGGGCCGGCCGGGCGACGTGGTGGTGCCGGACGGCACCTTCAAGGTCGCCTGCGAGCAGACCTGCCCCGTGGGCGCGATCGTGTTCGGGAACATCCTGGACAAGGACAGCGCCGTGAGCCGGGCGAAGGCCCGCGAGCAGGATTACGCGGTGCTGGGCTACCTGAACGTCCGCCCCCGGACGACCTACTCTGGCAAGCTCCGCAACCCGAACCCGCGTATGCCCGACTTCCAACCGCTGCCGTTCAGCCGCGTGGAGTATTCCCGCAAGAATGAGCCGGCGGCCCACGGCGACCACGGGGCCCACGGCCACGGTCACGGTGCGGCGCCTGCCACCCCCAGCCACGGAGGAAAAAGCTAATGGCGCACGCCGATCCTAAAGCCGCCGCGCACCCGATCCTGCAGGAGGTCAAGCCTGCGGCCCTGCCCCGGGCGGTGCTCGTGGAGAACGACCGCAGCTTCTCGTGGATCACCGAGAAGATCTGCGGCATCATCGAGGGTAAGACCCCCACTTGGTGGTGGGTCTGCTTCATCCTCGCCTGCTTCGTCGCCTCCTTCACGGTGGCCGGCATCACCTACCTCGTCGCCACTGGCGTCGGGGTGTGGGGCCACGCCAACCCGGTCAACTGGGCCTGGGACATCGTGAACTTCGTGTTCTGGATCGGCATTGGCCACGCCGGGACGCTCATCTCGGCGATCCTGTGCCTCCTGCGGCAGAAGTGGCGGACGTCGATCAACCGGGCCGCCGAGGCGATGACCATCTTCGCGGTGGTCTGCGCCGCGATCTTCCCGGTCTTCCATGTCGGCCGCGTCTGGTTCGCCTGGTACCTGTTCCCGATTCCCAATTCGAACGCGATCTGGCAGAACTTCCGCTCGCCGCTCGAATGGGACGTGTTCGCCGTTTCGACCTACGGTACCGTTTCGGTCCTCTTCTGGTACGTGGGCCTGATCCCCGATTTGGCCGTCCTCCGGGACCGCTTCTATGCCGCCGGCAACAAGATGCGGGCCACCCTTTACGGCCTGTTCGCGATGGGCTGGCGCGGTTCCAACCGCCACTGGAGCAACTACGAGATGGCCTACCTGATCCTGGCCGGCATCTCCACCCCGCTCGTGCTCTCGGTGCACACGATCGTGTCGTTCGACTTCGCGGTCTCGCTCCTCCCCGGCTGGCACACCACCATCTTCCCGCCTTACTTCGTGGCCGGCGCCATTTTCTCGGGCTTCGGGATGGTGCTGACCCTGATGCTGCCGCTGCGGGCGGTCTATGGCCTCCAGGATCTGATCACGCAGTACCACATCGACTGTATGTGTAAGATCACCCTAGCGACCGGCACTATCGTCGGCTACGCCTACGGGATGGAGTTCTTCATCGCGTGGTACGGGGCCAACCCGTACGAGGGCTTCGCCTTCGTCAACCGCGCGTTCGGCCACTACGCTTGGGCCTACTGGATTATGATCTCCTGCAACGTGATCACGCCCCAGTTCTTCTGGTTCAAGGCGGTCCGCGAGAACACCGCGCTGGTCTGGATCCTCTCCATCTTCGTCAACGTCGGGATGTGGTTCGAGCGGTTCGTGATCATCGTCACCTCCCTCGCCCGCGACTTCCTGCCGTCCAGCTGGGGCTACTATTCCCCGAGCATCGTCGAGATCTTCACGTTCTTTGGGACGTTCGGCGTGTTCTCGGTGCTGTTCCTGCTGTTCATCCGGTTCCTCCCGGTGATGCCGATGGCTGAGCTTAAGGCCGTGACCCCGCAGGCCGACGTCCACGGCGGCCACGCTAAACACTGATCCCCCGCCGATGTCCGCCCAACCTTACGGCCTGATCGCCACCTTCAAGACCGCCCCCGCGCTTTACCACGCGGCGGAGGCGGTCCGCGACGCCGGCTACCGCCACTGGGACTGCATCACGCCGTTCCCTGTCCACGGCCTCGACAAGGCTATGGGCCTGCGCCGCTCCATCGTCCCGCGGATCTCGCTCGTCGGCGGGATCACCGGCTTCTGCACCGGGATGTCCCTCATCTGGTGGACGGGCGCAGTCGACTATAAGTTGATCGTTGGCGGCAAGCCGCTGTTCAGCCCGATGTTCGCCTTCCCGGTCAGCTATGAGCTGACGATTCTCTTCACCGCCTTTGCCACGATTATCGGAATGTTCGTCCTCAACGGGCTGCCGATGCACTACCATCCGGTGCTGAAGTACGACCAGATCCGCCGCGGAATGGACGATACCTTCTTCATCGTGATCGAGGCCCGCGACCCCCGCTTCAACGCTGCCAATACCCGCGCCCTGCTCGAGCAGGCCGGCGGCGAGGCGATCACCGAACTGGAGCCCTGAGTATGCGGCACGTCTACCTCGTCACCCTCTTCCTCTGCGTGCTCGGAGTCTCGATTCTGGGCTTCCGCGGGCAGACCTTCACCCTCCCGCCGCTGGACCAGTGGCCGGACTGGGCCTTCCCCGGGATGGAAGTGCAGCCCAAGCACCGCCCCCAGTCGGCCAGCGCCTTCTTCGCGGATGGTTCCTCCGACCGCACGCCTCCGCCGCGCACTGTGGCCCGTGGAATGATGCGCGATGACCTCCACCTGCACCAGGGCAAGGCCCCTGGCGGCGCCTTTGCTGCCGGTATGCCCGCCACCCTCACGGTGGACGGCGCCTTTCTGGAGCGCGGCCGCACCCAGTATCAGATCTATTGCGCCCCCTGCCACGGGGCCGTGGGGGACGGCAATGGCATCACCAAGAAGTACGGGATGGGCGCCACGCCTTCGTACCACGACCCGCGCCTCCGGGCTCAACCCGACGGAGAACTCTACCAGACCATCACGCTCGGCAAGAACACGATGATGTCCTATGCCGACAAGCTGACCCCCGAGGACCGTTGGGCGGTCGTCGCCTATGTGCGCGCCCTCCAGCGCGCCCAGCAGGGGACGGTTGCCGACGTCACCGACGCGGCGGGTAAGAAAGCCCTCGGCCTCCCATGAGTTCCCACGCTGCCTCCGCCCCCGCGGCTCTTTCCGCCGCCCCCGCCTCGACCGCCCCGGCGGCGAGCAAGGCACTGACCTTCGGCCTCGCCGGGATCGTCCTGACCGCGCTGGGACTGTTCGTTTCCGGTGCGAAGGTCGTCGCCCATTCTTGGCTGGTGGGCGTCACCTACTGGACCGCGATCGCGGTCGGAATGCTGCTGCTGGTGCTCATCCACCACATCTTCGACGCCTCCTGGTCGACCGTCATCCGCCGGCAATTCGAGCACGGTCTGGCCGCCTTCAAGTGGCTCGGCCTGCTGTTCCTGCCCCTCCTGCTCGCCTCGTTCCTGTATGACCGCGACCTGATCTGGCCGTGGCTCGACCTGAACCGCGAAATCCACGGGGGCCACACCGTCGGCCACGACCCCCTGTACCTGAAGAAGGCCGCGTTCCTGAACCCCGGGATGCTAATCGGGATGACGATCGCGTTCTTCGCGAGCTGGATCTGGCTCTCCTCCCGCCTGCGGCGCGCCTCCTTTACCCAGGATCAGGACGGCTCCCTTGGCTGGACCCGCCATAACCGGGTGACGGCCGCCATTGGCCTCCCGATCGCGGCCCTGACGCTCACCTTCGCCGCGATCTATTGGATTAAGTCTCTCGAGTACCACTGGTTCTCGACGATGTACGGGGTCTGGTTCTTCGCCAACTGCGTGCGCGGGGCGCTCTCCTTTGGCGTGATCATTATGGTCTGGCTGTGGCAGCGCGGAGATTACCGCGGCATCCTCAATACGAACCATTTCCATAGCATCGGGATGCTGATGCTGGCCTTCACGGTCTTCTGGGCCTACGTCACGTTCTCCCAGTACTTCCTAATCTGGAACGCCAACGTGCCGGAGGAGACCTTCTGGTACAACCTGCGCGAGATTAACCACGACGGCGCCTCGAACCAATGGAAGTGGATCGGCATCTTCGGGATCCTCTTCGGGCACTTCTTCATCCCGTTCTTCTTCCTGTTGTCCTACCGGTTCAAGGTGACCCCCCATATCCTCCGTCGCATCGCGATCTGGATCCTGGCGATCATCCTTCTCGACCTCTGCTACAACATTATGCCGGCGCTGAAGGATTCGCACGGCGACGCGCTCCCCCTGCTCTCGTTGAACTTGCTCTGGATCCTGACCTCCGTGGTCGGGGTCGGCGGGATCTGCGTCTGGGCCTACCTCCGGAGCTTCGGCACCGCCAAACTTATTCCGATCCGCGACCCGCGCATCGGCGAAAGCCTCACCCACCATGAGTGACCCCCGCGTCAGCCCGGCTCGGCCGGTTTCGCTCTTCACGATCATCCTGCTCCTCGGGGTGTTCTCGGCCTTCCTCCTCACCGTGCGGTACTTCTACCGCCCGGCTCCGGCGACCGCCTATAACGCGGCCCCGGAGGCCCTGCCGAAGGACCAGGAATGGCGCGCCACCGCCGAGGCCCGCCGCAAGGCCCTCGCCGACCTGCGCGCCGCCGAGGCCACCCAGACCACCAGCTACGCCTGGATCGACAAGGACAAGGGCGTGGTCCAGCTGCCGCTGGAGCGCGCGATGGAGCTCACCGTAAAGCAGTACGGAGCGAAGAAATAACCGCCCGCCAACCTCCGACCGAGATGTCTTATCCCCCGACCAAAGCCCCCGCGGCGGAAGTCAGCCCTTTCGACGCTCCCGCGCGGTGGCCGCTGGCCCTGCTCGCCGGCTCCGCCCTGGTGTGGCTCGTGCTCAGCAGCCTGCTGGCGCTGGTGACTTCCATCCAGCTGCATACCCCCTCCTTTCTGGCGGACTGTTCGGCCCTTACCCACGGGCGCGCGCAGGCCCTGCGGGAGACGGCCTTCCTGTACGGTTGGGCGGGCAACGCAGGCGTCGGCCTTGGGCTTTGGATTCTCGGCCGCCTCGGCGGCCATCCCCTCCGCGCCCTCAACTGGGCGGTGGTGGGCACCGTCTTCTGGAACCTCGGCCTGCTCGCCGGGATGGTCGGGATCGCCACCGGCTCGATGACTGGCTTCTCCGGCCTGCAAGTTCCCCGCGCCGTGCAACCGGTGCTGGTTGCGGCCTTCTGCGCGATGGCGCTCCCCGGCGTGCTGGCGTGGGCCGGGCGCAAGCGGGAGGGCACTTATGCCGCCCAATGGTACGCGGCCGCCGCCCTTTTCCTGCTGCCGTGGTTCTGGACCGCCACCCAAGCGGTCCTCCTCTGGTCCCCGCTGCGCGGGGTGGTCCAGACGATTGCCGTCTCCTGGCACACCCAAAGCCTCGTCTCGCTGTGGTTGATGCCCCTCGCGCTGGCCGCCGCCTACTACATCGTGCCGAAGCAAACGGGGAAGTTGCTGCCCGGCTATGAATCGGCGCCGCTCGCCTTCTGGACCCTCATCGTGTGCGGCGGTTGGAGCTTTGGCCGCCACCTGATCGGCGGTCCGGTCCCCGCCTGGATCCCGACGATGGCGGTGGTTGCGCAGTGCCTCCTTCTGTTCCACTTCCTCGTCGTGGCCCTGAACTTCCGCCAGGTCTTCGCGGGCGGCAGCCTCACGCTGCAGTACCTGCGTTTCGGGCTGGTCGCCTATCTCCTGACCGGCCTCTTGGAGACGATCACCTCCTTCCGCGGGGTGGGGGTGCACACCCAGTTCACGCTGCTGGTGCCCGCGATGGAGCAGCTCACGCTCCAAGGCGCGCTCTCGATGTTCCTCTTCGGTGGTCTGGTGTACCAGTTCCCGCGGATCATCGGCCGCGATTGGACGCTGCCCACGTTCGTTTCCGGCCACGGCAGCCTCTATATGCTCGGCGTGGTGATCTCGGTCTTGTCCTTGGGTTGGGCCGGCCTCGCCCAGGACGCCCTGCTGAACCACTCCCAGACGCCCTTCGCGGAGATCCTCGTCCAGCTCAAGATGCCGCTTCTGCTGCACACGGCGGGTCAATTCGCGTTGTTGGCGGGTAACGTCCTGCTGTTGGTCGCCTTCCTCCGTTCCGCCGCCTCTTCCTGCTGCCGGGAAGAGGGCGCCGCGTCCCTCCGTCCGGCTTCCTCCGCCTCATGAAAAACCGGCCGCTCTTCCTTCTCGGCCTCTTCCTCGCCGTCCTGACCTCGTGGGCGGGATTCGTGCTGGGATCCCACGGCCAGCTGGGCTCGCTGACTCCGTTCTTCGATGAGGCGGATGGCCAGTCGCATCCGGCGCGCCTCCCGGGCCTCGCCGCCCGCGGCCAGCTGGTTTATGCCGACCTCGGGTGCGCCGCGTGCCACACCCAGCAGGTTCGTCGCCCCGGCTTCGGCAACGATCAGGCCCGCGGTTGGGGTGAGCGCCAAAGTGTCGCCCGTGATTACATCTTCCACGCCCAGCCCCAGCTCGGGGCCTCCCGGCTCGGGCCCGACCTGATGAACCTCGCCGGACGCAAGCCGCAGGCCCCCTCCGCGGAGGAACTGCACCGGCTCCTGTACACCGGGTCCGCTGCCCACCCGGCTTTCCCCTTCCTGTACGAGACCCGCGAGATTGCCGGCGAGTCTTCCCGCCACGCGGTCCGTCTGACTGGCGCCGCCGCGCCCAAGGCGGGTTCCGAGGTGGTCGCCACCGAGCGGGCGCAGACCCTGGTGGCCTATCTCCTGAACGTGAACAGTGGCTTTGATTACCCGGAGGCGCGGCCGCTTCCGGCCCAGTCCCCCGCCAGCCCGGAGGCCAAGAAATGAGCGCGTCCCAACGTCCCGATCCCGGCCCCGACCGGTCTCCCTTGTCCGACGACGCCCTGCAGGCTGGGCACGAGCAGATCATCGGCAAGCAGCCTGACGAGAAGGGCCAGTACCGCCTGTTGCCGCTCAACCTGCTGTTCCTCTTCAGTGGGCTGATCTTTATCGGCGGCACGTACCTCGGTCGCTTCTCGGGTCATTTCCACCCGAAGGTGTTCAACGAGTACGGCCAGCCCCCGAAGGCCGGCGCCGTGGCCGCGGTGGCGGTCGACCCGTTGGTCCTCGGCAAGAATGTCTATGCCCAGGTTTGCGCCGCGTGCCATCAGCCGACTGGGCTGGGCCTGCCGCCGGCGTTTCCGCCGCTGGCCGGCTCCGAGTGGGTGTCCGGGTCCGAGGAGCGCCTGATCCGCATCGTCCTGCACGGTCTCCAGGGTCCCATCAAGGTGAAGGGGGTCGAATATGTCGGCGCGATGCCGGCGGCTGGTCCGGGTTCGGGTTACAACCTGAGCCCCGAGAAGGTCGCGGCGGTGCTCACCTACGTCCGCAAGGAGTGGGGCGGCATTGAGACGCCGACGGCCGCCGCCAAGGTCGCCGAGGTGCGCGGCAAGGAAGGCAATCGCCAGCCTTGGACCGCGGCCGAGCTCGAGAAGATTCCTTAAGGCTTCCGCTGAAGGGGAGCTCGTTTGGTGTAGCTGGGTGCCTGCCAGCCGTAGCTTTAGCGAAGGTGGGCGCGCCGCCCCGGTCCGTGCGAACGAGACCGATGCCAGCGGAGCCCTTGCTCGGGGTGAGAAACCGCGGATCGCGGGGAAACGAACTTCTATTCGCCGGAGGTCGGGACGACGCGCGGGAGGAGGAGCGTGGGCGGCTCAACGCCCATTCCCCCCGCATCGCGGAGGTCGCCGGGCTGCACTTGTCCCCACCGGGTCACGCCGGCCTCTGCGCACCGGACTGAGTCGTTCGGGAGTTATGTTACGGTGGCGGCTACCCGGCTTTGAGGCGGCTAATTAACGTTGTAAAACAGACTATGGAGATTAGATAAACAACCAATGATCGAACGCAGTAGCCTCTTGGCGGCGATCCGGGTCCGGCTGGCGGAGTCGCCGGTGGTGGCCCTGTTGGGCGCGCGTCAAGTGGGCAAGACGACGCTTGCGCAGCAGGTGGCGGCTGCTTGGGCGGGGCCAGCGGTGGTTTTGGACCTAGAACGGGCCGACGTCCGCGAGGCGATGCGGGTCACGCCGGAGAAGCTGCTCGGGGAGGGCAAGGGGCTGGTGATCGTGGATGAGGTGCAGCGGGCGCCTGAGGTGTTCGAGCGGCTGCGCCCGCTGTGTGACGCTCCCGGCCGCGAGGCGGTATTCCTGCTGCTGGGCAGCGCATCCTGGGATTTGATCCGGGGCGTCTCCGAGTCGCTGGCGGGCCGGATCCAGTTGGTCGATGTGCCGGGATTGTCCTTGCCGGAGAGCGGCGGGGCCGAGCAGGACCGCTTGTGGTTCCGCGGGGGCTTCCCGCGGGCGTACCTGGCGGCGAGCGGGGCGGCGTGGGAGCGATGGATGGAGGGATTCACGCGCACTTTTCTGGAGCGGGACATCCCGGGGCTGGGTTCAAGGGTGGCGCCCGACGCGCTGGGCCGGTTCTGGCGGATGCTGGCCCACTTTCACGGGCAAACCTGGAACGCAGCGGAGTTGGCGCGCTCGATGGACGTCAGCGTGACCGCGGTGAACCACTATCGAGATTTGCTGGCCGGCACCTATATGGTGCGGGTGCTTCCCCCGTGGTTTGAGAATCTCGGCAAGCGGTTGGTAAAGTCACCCAAAGTCTATCTGCGCGACAGCGGCATCCTACATCACCTGCTGGGGCTGGGCGGGATGCTGGAACTGCAGACCCATCCCCGCCTCGGCGCCAGTTGGGAGGGGTTTGCCTTGGAGCAGACCCTCATCGCCCAGGGCGAACGCGAGGCCTATTTCTACGGCACGCAGCGGGGAGCGGAGTTGGATTTGCTGCTGTTGCGGCGGGGATTGAGGTGGGGCTTCGAGTTTAAGTGCTCCGAGGCGCCGCGAACGACGAGGTCGATGCAAGTCGCCCTCGAGGATCTGCGCTTGGAGCACCTCTGGGTGATTTATCCGGGGGCCCTCCGCTACGCGTTGGCGGAGCGGATCACCGCGCTGCCGCTGCGGGAAATCCACACCCTCGAGCTGACCCGCCCGCCGGCCGCCGGGACCGGCGGGCTCGCGGGCGCTCGGCCCGAGGCGTGAGTGCCGGCTTATGAAACGTGCGTTAGGCTGGGCTGATGCCCAGCGGCCAAAATTCAGAACGTGCCCTTGACCCCGAAGTTCCAGTTGGCGCCGTATTCCTGGTAGAGCCGGAGAACCCGCTGGCGGCGCTCGGCGACGCCGGGCGGCGTGTCGAACCAGCGCAGGGGCTGGCCGGTGATGTTCCGTCCCTGCACGTAGAGGGAAGTGGAGGAGGTCAGGCGCCAGTTGAGCGAGGCGTCGAACTGGAGCACCGCCTCCCGGAAACGGCCATAGACGCCGTCGGGCCGCTCGTCGGTGAACACGCCCCCGAGGGAACCATTGAAACGCCGGTAGGCGTAGCCGAGCCGGCCCGATAGCCGGTGCGGCGCGAGGCCGTTGCGGCGCTGGCTCGCGGTGGTGCGGGAGTAGGAGAGGTTCACGCTGGTCCCGCGGAACAGGTCCGGGAGGAACCCGAGGGTCTGCTGGTACGAGAGCTCAAGGTTGCGGAAGCGGCGCGTCTCGGCGCTGTTGCGCGTCGTGCGGAAGACGTAGGTCTGCAGGTCCGGATCCTCCTCGCCGAACTCCGAGGCCGTGAAGTCGAAGGTCTCGCGCAGGTTGCGGATGTCGTTCTGGGCGAGCTGGAGCGTGAGCTGGCCGGGCGCGCGGTGGCCGAAATAATACGCGAGGCGCGCCTGATAGTTCTTGGAATATTCCGGCTGGAGCGACGCGTTGGGCGCGTCGACGCGCTGGAGGTCCTCGATCACATTGTAAATCCCCGTCAGCGAGTCGACCGGCGGCCGGGAGATGGCTTGATTGTAGCCGGCTTGGAACTCGAGGCTGGGGGTGAAGCGGTACTTGGTGAGCACCGAAGGGAAGGTGTTGCGGTAGGAACTGGTGCGCGCGACCCGGGGCTGGCTGAAATACTGGTACTCAAGCCCAGGGATGGTGGTGGCGCGGCCGGCGGCGTTGACCGGGTAGCCGGCGGCGAGGATTTCCCGGCGCAGGCGCGGGTCGTATTGGAGGAAGCGGTTCCCCGTTTCCTCGAGGCGCAGGCCGCCGCGCAGCGTCCAGCGGGCGACCGGGCTCACATCCAACTGCACGTAGGCCGCATCCACCGTCTGCCGTAAGTTACGGCGGTTGCCGATGAACGCCGTGTAGTAGTTGTCCACCGTGGCGGCACGGACGAAGTCCTGCGGCTGGGCCTGGAACAGCTCGCCGATGCGCTTGCGGTCGGCCCGCGGCAGGTTGCCGGTGACGCCGCTCAGGCTGGTGAAGGTAAGAGCGTTCGTGGTGCCGGTCTCGAAGGGATGGACCGCGAGGTAGCCTAAGTTCGCCCAGCTCCCGCTGGTGGTGATCACCGGCAGGCCGGTGGTGGCATTGGTGCCGGTGAGGGTGTCGCCGCCGGTTCCGATGTACCGCCAGAGCTGCCAGGGCGCGTAGTTGTTGTTCTTGCGGTTCTCCTCCGTCCATTTGCCGCCGAACTTGAGTACGGCGGGCAGGCGCCCGAACAGCGGGAAGGTCCAGCGGGCGTTGGCCGAGGCGAGGTAGACCTCGGTGATCCAGCGGCTGTTGGCGCTTTGGACGCGGGTGCCGCCGGTCCAGTTGCGGAGGTCGAAGGGTTCGGGCCCCGAGGTCTGGCGGATGGTCCACTCGTGGGAGTCGGCGCGGGGCCGCGAGGCGGTCCAGTCGGCGGGCAGCGAGAGCGTTTCCGCCTGGGAGATGCCGCGCTCGAGGGAAACGTAGCTATTGACCGCGCGGGAGTAGTTGAAGCCGCCGTCGACGGTGAGGGTGGGGAGCTTGTACTCGAAACGGGGAGAGACGGTACGGGTGTAGTTCTCGGCCGCCGCGGTGCCGCCACCGTTGTTGATGGCGGGGACCGTATTGGCCGTGGTGCGGCGGGTGCTGAGAGTAAGGATGCCGTCGCCACCGACGGTCCCGCGGCCGTTGTTGACGTTCGCGTTGGAGTTGGCCGCCACGAAAGTGAAGTTCCGGTTCCAGAACTCACCTTCCACGTAGGTGTAGCTCGCGTTGAGGGAGAGGACGAGGCGCGGGCCAGCCTTGTAGTCGGCGGCGAGCGAGACGGCGTCCTTCCAGATCATCTTCGGGCCGTCCTTGAAATCGAGCTGGCGGATGACGAGCGGCCGCGGGTCGGCGGCGTTGGCCGTGCGGTTGTAGTCTTGGGAGAACGAGTACTGCTCCGTGTAGGAATTGGCGCGGCTGGCCGTGAGGATGAGGCCGAGGCGGCGGTCGAGGAAGGTATCCGAGTACTCGAGCTGCGCATTGGGGCGCCACTTGTACCGCTCGCGTTCGGCTGGGCCGAGGGTCTTGCGGAGCGTGAACTCCTCCGCGTTGAAGTTCAGGCTGAAGTTGTAGCCGAGGACGCGGCCGCGCCGGTCGAACGCGCGCCGGGTCTTCATATTGATGGTGCCCGAGGGCGAATCCGCGTCCGACTCCGCGCTGGTGGTGCGGCTGATCTCGATCGATTCGATACCGGTGATGAGGATGCTCTCGAAGCTGGTGGCGCGGGAGGCCTGGCCGCCGCCGCGGTTCGAGTCGGCGCTCGCGGTGCGCATCCCGTCGACCGTCACGCCCACATACTGTCCGTCCATCCCGCCGAGCCGCGGCCCGCGCGCCTCGGACTCGACGTAATCGATGTCCACGCCGGGCAGGTACTTCAGAAACTCGCCCATATTGCCATCGGTGATGTCGCCGAAAACGTCCGACGAGACCGAGGTGGTGATGTCCATATTGCGCCGCTGGGCTTGGACGGCCTTGGCGTTGCCCTCGCGCTCGGAGGAGACGGTGAAGGCCTGGAGCTGCACGCGGCCGTCCTTGACCGGGGGCGGGCCCGCGGCGGCCGGGGTGAGGCTGATCTCGCGCACGGCGGTCTGGCCGGCGGCGACGGTGAACGAGTCGGTTGCGGGCGGGTAGCCGGAGAACGTGACCGTGACCGCGGTGGGGCCGGCGGGGACGCCGGGGAAGGCGAAGCTGCCGTCGTTTTCGGTGAAGGTCACGCGTTCGGTGCCGGCGAGGCGGACCTCCGCGTTGCCGACGTATTCGCCGGAGAGCGGGTTGAGCACCCGGCCTTGGATCGCACCGGGGGCCGCGGGGGTAGCGGCCCCACCGGGCGAGGCGAGGGCGAGGAGAAGCAGGGACGACGCGAGGAAACGGTGGAGGACGGGCAGGAGCAGCACGGTGGGGTAGGGGTAAGGGTTGATGCCGGACCGGCCGGGGCTTGGCAACCCCGGGGCCGCAGGCATTGGGGGCGCCAGCGTGGTCCCCGCGCCGGCGCTCGTCAGAGGATGCGCGTCGCTCTGAACGGGCGTCGCTCTGAACGGGTCAGGCCGTGATTCGCTACTTTTGGGCGGGCATTAGGGCGAGCGGCTGTACCCCTCTAGCGATTCACGGCCTGACCCCGTTGGTTGTGAGCCTGCTTGCCCTCGGTTTCCGTTCGGTCTGCCTCCCTAGATCCTTCGGTCATCCTTCGGTTATCCTTCGGTTTTACCTAGGGAAACTCCAAAGCTCTCCTCTAAAAGACCGAAGGATAACCGAAGGATGACCGAAGGATAACCGATCGATGAGCGAACGAGAAAGAAGGGAGCGAAGGTGGCAAAGTGATTGGAGCCGCGTGGGTTAGGCCAAGAAGTTGAGCTGGTGGCAGGCCGGAGGGACTACTCGGAGCATTTAATTGAGCTTCGAGCTGCGAAATGCTGCAGATTGAATCTTGAAATGAAGCAAGTTCAGCGAAAGGTTTTTGGGATGCGCATCAGCGTGGAACTCGATGACGCCCTCGTGGCGGAGGTGATCGCCTTGACCGGGGAGAGGAACAAGAGCCCCGCCGTCGCCCGGGCGGTGCGCGAGTTCGTGGTGCGCGCCAAGGCCCGGGAATTTGGCCGTTTGATCCGCGAGGGCGCCTTTGACTACCCGGAACCGCAGGCCGCGGAGGAGAAGTTGAATCCGGTGCCGCCGCTGCCGGCGGCAGGACCGGGCTAGCCGGGTCCCGACCGATGGTCGCGGTGGATTCAACGGTTTGGATCGAGGCGTTGCGCCGGCAGGGCGACGTTCAGGTCAAACTCGGGCTGGAGGGCCTGTTGGAGCACTATCAGGCCCAACTGCTGGCCCCGGTGCGGCTGGAAGTGTTGGGCGGGGCGCGGGTGGAGGAGCGCTGGCGGCTGAGCGCCCATTTCGCCTGCCTCCCCTTTCGCCGCGTGACGGACGACGATTGGGAGCGGGCGGTGTCGCTCGCCTGGCGGTTGCGGGAGCAGGGCCTCTCGGTCCCCTGGTTGGACGTCCTGATCGCGGCGCTCGCGCTGCACGATCAGGTGCGGCTCTACACGCTCGACGCCCATTTCGGGCGGATCGCGGAGGTCACGGGGCTGCGGTTGTACCAGCCGGGTCACGCCGGCCTCTTCGCGCCGGACTGAGGCGCCCGGGAATTCGGGCAGGGATCGGTGTAACCGCGGGGCGGGTTCGCAC
>NEUZ01000048.1 GCA_002304435.1 Opitutia bacterium Tous-C8FEB
TCCGGGATCGCCGGTAGGCCCGCGTCTAGGCGCAGCAGCTTCATCTGCGCGGCATCCAATTCGCGACCCGGCGGCGGCAGCAGTGCGGCCGCAACCTCGCGCCGGCCGACCCACTCGACGTTACCCGCGGCGACGCGCCGGCCCGTGAACCGGAAGGCGTCCGGACCCGCGGCGTGGCCCTCGGGCGCGGTCGAGAGGAGACTGAGTCCGGTCCACGCCGACGTCTGGTCCTCGAGTGTCACCTCGTCGGCGATGAGGAAGGCCTCGAGGCGGGCGAGGAGCGTAGCGGCGGGCGTGAAGTAGCTGCCAACCCAGAATTCATCCGGCGCCCCGCCCCGGAGCACGAAACTGTCGCCGACCACCTTGCCCTTCAGGGAGAGCCACAACCCGTAGGTCGCGGCGGCACCGCCTTCCCGGAGCGGCCGGAGGTCTTGGGAGCACTGGCCCTGCAGGAACGAGAGGGCATCTGGACCTGACACACGCAGCCAGGCGGCCGGATCCCACCGGTGCCAGGCCGGGTAAGTAGAAAAGTTGATATCTGTTAAAACCATATCCAGGAATGTTTTAAAAAATATATGGTAGATTTTGAAAACTTGTCATTGACCCGGGCACCCCTGTCCCTATTCCTCTGCTCATCACTTTCAAGACTTCTCCCGCCTAGCGGGAGTTTTGGGGTAACTAAGAAAGCAAAGGCCGGCCGCTTAGGGGTAAGCGGCCGGCCACTTTTTTACCGGTCGCAGCGCGACCCCTTTGCCCCTTGCGTGGGATGGTCGGGGTCGGCTCCGTGGGGAATGCTCGCCGCCCTGTTTGCCGCCACCTTCTTCGCGTTGAGCGCGAGCTGCGCGAGCCGGAGCCTGCGGCATTTCGGTCCGGCCCGGGCGAATCTGGGCCGGCTGGTGGTGGCGACGCTGGTGCTCGGGGCCTTTGCGCACACGGCAGGCGGAGGTCTGGGGAGCGCGAGCACCGGCTGGTTCCTCCTCAGCGGCATCATCGGGATGGGACTCGGCGACCTTGCCCTCTTCGCGGCCCTCCCGCGCCTCGGTTCCCGGCTGACGGTGCTCATCCTCCAGTGCCTCGCGGCGCCACTCGCGGCGGTGGGGGAATGGCTCTGGCTGGGAACGCGGATCTCCGCGGATCAGGTGCTGTGGGGGACGGTGATCCTCGCCGGGGTGGCGCTCGCGCTTTCCCCGGAACGCGGCGGGGAGCGGATCGCCGGCGGCGGCGCCGCGCTCGGCTTCGCGTTCCTCGCGGCGTGCGGCCAGGGCTTCGGCGCGCTGGTCAGCCGCAAGGGGGTGCAGGTGGCGGAGGCGGCGGGCGAACTCGTCGGGAACGCGACCTTCGGACTGACCGCCGCCTACCAGCGGATCCTCGCGGGCCTGCTGTTCACCGCGCTGTGGTTCGCGGTGCAGGGACGCTGGGGGCGCACCGCCGAATCGCCGTGGGCGCCGTACCGGCATCCCGGGGCCGGGAATCCGCCCGGGGCCGGGTGGGGCTGGATGGTGGCGAACGGGCTCGCGGGGGCCGTGATCGGCGTCAGCTGCTACCAGTGGGCGCTGGCGACCACGCCGAGCGGCCTCGTGCTGCCGATCGCGGCGACCGCTCCGCTCCTGGCGATGCCGATCGCGTACTGGCTGGAGGGCGACCGGCCTGGGAAGCGGGCGATCCTTGGGGGCCTCGTGGCGGTCGCAGGCTGCATCGCGCTCGCCCGGGCGCGGTGAGGCCCGGCGCCCCGCGCGCACGCCACGGTTGACGCGCCGGGCGCGAGGCGGTGTGTTCGCCGGCTTCGATGCTGACGATCGCCGATGTTTCCAAGTCCTACGGCACCCGCGAACTGTTCGCCGAGGTGTCGCTTTTCATCGCCCGCACCGACCGCCTCGGGCTGGTGGGGCCCAATGGCGCGGGCAAGTCGACCCTCTTCAATCTGATCCTCGGCGAGGAGCGGCCGGACACCGGCACGATCGAGTGGGAACGCGGGGCGGACTTCGGCTTCCTGCCGCAGGAGAGCGCGCCGGCCGGCGAAGAGACCATCCTGCACATCGCCACCAGCGGGAAGCGCCTGGAGCCCACGGAGGACGACTTCGACATCGACTACACCTTAGAACCGCGCGCCCGGAAGATCCTCGCCGGTCTGGGGTTCCGCGAGGGCGACGCCGACCTACCGGCGAAGACCTTCTCCGGCGGCTGGGTGATGCGCGCCCACCTCGCCCGCCTGCTCGTGGCCGAGCCCGCCCTGCTGCTGCTCGACGAGCCCACCAATCACCTCGATCTCGAGGCCCTGCTCTGGTTTCAGGATTACCTGACCCGCTACCCGGGCGGCCTCGTCGTCATTTCGCACGACCGCGCCTTCCTCAACGCCCTCTGCACCGGGATGCTGGAGCTACGCGGCGGGCGGCTCCATTACTACCACGGAAACTACGATAACTTTCTGCAGGAGAAGGCGGCCCGGAAGGACCAGCAGGCGGCGCTGTTTAAGAATCAGCAGCGCGAAATCGCCCACCTGCAGAAGTTCGTCGACCGCTTCGGCGCCAAAGCCTCGATGGCCTCCCGCGCGAAATCGAAGGAAAAGCAGATCGAGCGCCTGCAGGAGGTCGCCGTCGAGGAGCCGCAGGAGGAGCTCAAGCGGATCAACTTCCGCTTCCCGCAGCCGCCCCGCTCCGGCCTCAAGGTGATCGAGCTCGCCAAAGTCCGGCAGGCCTACGGCGACCACGTCGTCTACCGCGACCTCAACTTCACCGCCGAACGCGGCCAGCGCATCGTGCTCGTCGGTCCCAACGGCGCGGGCAAGTCCACGCTGCTCAAGATCCTCGCCGGCGTGATCCCGATCCAGGGCGGCGAACGCGAGCTCGGCAGCAATGTGTTCACCGGCTACTTCGCCCAGAACCGCCTCGATAACCTGAAGTCGGAGCTGTCCGTCTTCGAGAACGTGATGGAGCTGCGGACGAACGAGAACCAGCTCACCGAGCAGCAGGCCCGCGCGATCCTCGGCGCCTTCCTTTTCCGCAAGGACGACGTCCACAAGCCGATCGGCGTGCTCTCGGGCGGCGAGAAGTCGCGCCTCGCCCTCGCCCGCATCCTCGTGAAGCCGCCGAACCTGCTGCTGATGGACGAGCCGACCACGCACCTGGACATCGCGTCGATCGACGCGCTGATCCACGCGCTCAAGTCCTACGAAGGCACGCTGATCTTCATCAGCCACGACGTGCACTTCATTCGCGCGCTCGCCGAAAACGTGCTGCACGTGCACAGCGGCCGCCTCACGCCCTACGCGGGCAACTACGACTATTACCTCGAGAAATCGCGGGCCGGCGACGCCCGCGCCGCGCTGACCGCCGGCTTCACCGACGCCCGTCCGAAACAAGCCGCCGCACCGGCTCCCGCCCCCGCGCGAGCCGCCCCGGCCCAGAAAAAAGCGTCCGCCTCGGAGGTGCGGAAATTCCGCGAGCGCGTGGGGCAACTCGAGAAGGCCGTGACGGAGCTGGAGGCGAAGCAGGCGGAGATCACGGCGGCGCTCGAGGCCCCCGAGACCTACGCCGACAAGGGCCGCTTCCATCACCTCAACCGCGAGCTCTCGGCGATCGTCGACCAACTCGGCGAGGCGACCGCCGCGTGGGAGAAGGCGGCCTCCGAGCTGCAGGAACTTGAGGGCAGCGCCTAGGCGCCGCGGGCGACTCACTCCCTGATCTGGTCCGCCACCAGCGGCGGCGGCTGGACCGGGGCTTCCCCAACGGTGAAAGCGCCGGCGAGCAGTGCCCGCGCCTCGGGCAGGCCGGTCAGATCGTTCGCGTGCAGCCACGCCAGCGGCTCGCCCGCCGTGACGGCTTCCCCAACCTGCACAAGCCCAGCCACCCCGACCGCGGGATCCACCGTGTCCTCGGCGCGCGCGCGCCCCGCACCCAACCGTAGGGCCGCGAAGGCCACGGCCCGTGCGTCCACTGCGGAGACAAAGCCCGTCCGCGGCGCCAACACTGGCTCTATGCTCCGTGCGACCGGCAGCCGACCGGGATCGTCCACCACCCGCGAGTCACCGCCCTGCGCGGTAATGACCTCACGGAACTTCGCCGCGGCGGCCCCACTCGCCAGCGTAGCATCGAGCCGCGCGTTCGCCTCCGCGGGCGTCGCCGCGACGCCGCCCAGCAGGAGCATCTCCACGCCCAGCGCCCGGGTTAACTCCATCAGGTCCGCGGGACCCGCGCCGCGGAGCGCGGCGATCGACTCGGCGACCTCGAGCGCGTTGCCCACCGCCCGGCCGAGGGGCGCGTCCATCCGTGTGAGCAGCGCACGCACCTGCTTCCCGGCGGCGCGGCCCACGCGTACCAGCGTCGTCGCCAGTTCCCGGGCGGCCGGGAGGTCGGGCATAAAGGCGCCGCGCCCAAACTTCACGTCCAACACCAGCGCGTCGATTCCGGCCGCGAGCTTCTTCGAAAGGATAGAGCCGCAGATCAGCGGGATGCTCTCGACCGTCGCAGTGACGTCCCGCAGCGCGTACAACCGGCGGTCAGCCGGCGCCAGCTCGGGCGTCTGTCCGATCAGCGCGCAGCCGATTCGCGCGACCTGGTCGCGGTACTCCTCTAGCGAAAGCCCGATGCGGAAGCCGGGGATGGCCTCGAGCTTGTCGAGCGTGCCCCCGGAATGCCCGAGCCCGCGGCCGCTGATCATCGGCACCGGGACCCCGCAAGCCGCGACCCAAGGGGCGAGCACGAGGGAAACCTTGTCCCCCACCCCACCGGTGGAGTGCTTGTCGACCTTGATCCCGGGGATCCCGGAAAGGTCGGCGACCGTGCCCGAGCGCGTCATGGCCGCCGTGTAGAGCGCCGTCTCCTCTGCATCGAGGCCCCGCAGGCAGATCGCCATCAGGAGGGCGGAGAGCTGGTAGTCCGCCCAAGTGCCGTCGGTCGCACCGCGGACGAACGCCCCCATTTCCTCCGCGGTCAGGGCGTTGCCGTCGCGCTTGCGGGCGATGATGCGCGGTGGGGACATCGGCGGGGGCTCAGCTGCGGAAGAGCACGTCTTCGCGGTTGAACATCCGCACTGCGAGGGCGAGGGCGCCGGCGGCGTAGAGCGAGGACGAACCGAAAATGAGCGCGATGTAGCCCCACGGCCAGGAGCCGGAGAGCATCTCCTTGCAGACGAGGCTCAGGTTGAGCAGCGGGATCAGCGCGGTCCGCGCGGTGAGCTCGGTGCCGGGCAGGGCGGCGATCATCCCCGGGACGAGGACGACCACGATGAGGGGACCAAGGTAGCTCTGGGCCTCCTTGTAGCTCTTGGCGAACAGGGAGACGGTGAGGGCCACGGCGGAGAACAGCACCGCCACGGGGAGCACCATCGCGAAAACGCCAGCCAGCCCGAGCGGGTCGATCGTCGGGAGCGAGCCCATTCCGCCGGCCGCGGTGCCGGGCGGTAGCGCGGCCGCCGCGGCGGCCCCGGAGGACCCGAAGAAGAGCGCCCCGCCGAGGAGGGCGCTGCCCGCCATCGAGGCCACCACGAAGAACATCGACGCCAGCGAGCCCGTCAGCACGAGGAAGAACTTGCCGAGCACGATGTCGACCCGCGCCACTGGGCTGCAGAGGAGCGTCTCCATCGTGCCCCGCTCCTTCTCGCCGGCGGTGATGTCCATCGCCGGGTAGATCGCGCCGGTGAAACAGAGCAAGATGATGAAGTACGGGACCAGCCCGCCGAAGAGGTTGCCGCCGACCTTTTCCGGCGGGGCCACGTTCTCGCGTCGCACCTCGAACGGCCGCACCGCCTCCGGGCTGAGCCCGCGCGCCGCGAGGCGCTCCGTGACGACACGCTCCCGGTGCTCGACGACGATGCGCTCAGTGACGCGCGCGCCGTTCTCGGACTTCAGCTCGCCCTGGTAATGGAAGATGCGGACCGCGGGCGAAGCCTCACCGGAGCGCAGGCGCTCCTCCAGCCGCTCGGGGACCTCAAGCACCGCGCGCAGTCGCTTGGCCGCGATCGCCTCGCGCCAGTCCGCGGGGACCGGGACGAGACGCACGCGGGCGTCGCCGGACAGCCGGGCCAGCAGCGCCGGGGCGCCCTCCCCGCCGAGCACCGCCACCGCGGGTACCTCCTCACGCGCTTCGGCCACGGCGCGCTGCATCAGCCGGCCGACCCCGAAGAGCAGCAGCGGCATTAGGAGCGTGGGGACCACGATCGAGGAGATGAGCGTGCGCCGGTCGCGCAGCGCGTCGCGGAGCTCCTTGCGGTAGATGACCCAGACGTGGGCGGCGTTCATCGGGGCGGCAGCAGCGGGGGCGGGGCGGGTTCGCCGCCAACGACGCGGACAAAGATCTCCTCGAGGTCCGTCTCGCCGTGGCGGGCCCGCAGGTCCGCCAAGGAGCCCTCGTCGCGCAGGCGCCCGCCGTGGATGATCCCGATCACGTCGCACAATTTTTCCACCTCGCTCATCACGTGGGTCGAGTAAATCACCGTTTTGCCGCGGTCGCGACAGGCGCGGACGAAGCGGACCACGGCGCGGGCGGCCATCACGTCGAGGCCGAGGGTGGGCTCGTCGAAGATCATCACCGCGGGGTCGTGGACCAGCGTGCGGGCGATGGACGTCTTCTGCTTCATCCCGGTGGAGAAGGAGTCACAGCGTCGATCAAGGAACTCGTGCATCTCGAGTTCGCCGGCGAGCAGATCGATCCGGGCGCGGAGGATGTCCGGGGTGAGGCCGTGGAGACGCCCGAAGTACTCCAGCGTCTCGCGGGCGGTGAGGCGGCCGTAGAGGGCGGTGGAGGTGGCGAGGAAGCCGACGCGCGCGCGGACCCCGGCAGGATCGAGGTTGATGTCGCGGCCCGCGACCTCGGCCGTGCCGGCCGTGGGCCGGAGCAGCGTGGCGAGCAACCGCAGCGTCGTGGTCTTGCCCGCGCCGTTCGCGCCGAGCAGGCCATAGATGCGCCCGGGCTCCACGGTGAAGGAGACGTTGTCGACCGCGCGGAGCTCGCCGCGGCGACGGTCGCGGAATACCTTCGAGAGCCCGTGCGCCGCGATCATCGCTGGGAACTCAAGGCAGCTCGGCGACACCGAGCATCATGGCCAGCGCGAGGGCGAAGTCCTGCACCGCGGTCGGCTGCTCGACGTCGGTCCATTCATCCAGCGAGTGGGACCGGCCGCCGCGGCGAGCGGACTGGGAGGAAATGGTGAAGGCAGGGATCCCGAGGCTGATCGGAAGATTGGAGTCGGTACTGCTGATGTTCCAGACGGCGACCTTGTCGAAGGCGCGCATCACGGCGGCGACCTGGCGCAGCTCAGGCGTGTCGGGCGAGGTCGTGCCCGAGGGCCGGTCGCCGATCAGCTTCACCTCGGCGGTGACGCGGCCGAAGGTGGTGGCGCGAGCGGCATTCTCCTCGGCGACGGCGGCCTCGATGATCTCCTTGAACCGGGCGTCGACCTTGCGCAGCTCCTCCGGGGAGACGGAGCGGAGGTCGACCTCCATCGCGACCTCGAAGGGGATCGAGTTAACCGAGGTGCCGCCGCTGATGAGGCCGACGTTATAGGAGACCTTGGGCTGGCGGGGCACGACCACCTTGCCGAGGGCGGCGATGGCGCCCGCGAGGGCGAAGGCGGGGTTGACTTGGCCGAAGGCGCCCCAGCTGTGGCCGCCGGGACCCTTGAAGGTGACGCGGTAGCGGAGGCTGCCTAGGGCGCCGTTGGTGATGAGGTCGTTGTTGCTGCCGTCGATCGAGATGAAGCGCGGGATCCGCCCCTGCCACGGGCCACGCTGGAACAGGTAGCGCATCCCGCGGAGGTCGCCCGGGCCCTCCTCACCCACGTTGCCGATGAAGAGGACGTCGCCAGGCGTCTCGATCCCGGCGGCGCCGAGGGCGCGGATAATCGCGAGCAGGAGCGCGAGGCCGCGCGTGTCGTCGCCAATGCCGGGGGCCATCAGCCGCGTGCCGGAGCGCTTCACGCGGACATCGGTTTCCTCGGGGAACACGGTGTCGAGGTGGGCCGCCACGGCGAGCAGCGGGGCCGTGCCGCCGGGACGGCCAGGGCGGCGGCCGATGACGTTGCCCTCGGCGTCGGTCGTGACGTCGGTGAGGCCGGCCTCGCGCAGGAGGCGGGCGAAGGCGACTCCGCGGGCTGCCTCCTTGAAGGGGGGCGCCGGGATCTCGGTGAGCAGGATCAGCTCCCGGACGAAGCGCTCGAAGTCGCGGTCGTAGGCGCGGACCGCGGCCTGGAAGGCCGGGCGGGCGACGAGCTCGCGGGCGCGGCGGTCTTCCGGCGATTCCGGAGTGGGCGCCGCGGTGGGCGGGGAGGCCGGGGCAGGCGACGCCGCGGGCGCGGTAGCCGAGACGAGGCAACCCGCGAGGGCGAACAGGAGGGCAAGGGGCGGGAGCTTCATGCGCCGATCGGGTGCCAGGTGGTTTTGGGTTCGATGAAGGCGCGGATCGGCTCGAGGCCCTGCGCGGCTTCGCGGAGCCACGCGGCCAGGGGGGCGTCGGGCGTGTAACGCACGCGCTTTACGCTCTCGGCCGCGCCGAGGTCGAGCACGCGGCGCTCGGCGGCGTCGGCGACGGCGCTCAGGCCGCGGAGGTGCGCGTGAGTGGCGAAGGTCGGAACAAGGTCGGCGCGCAAGCCCGTCAGAACATTCACCACGCCGGCGGGCAGGTCGCTCGTCGCGAGCAATTCCCCCAACAATATCGCCGGATAGGGCCGCGGCTCAGAGGCAAGCGCGACGACCGTGTTGCCGCTCACGATCACCGGCGCGACCAGCGAGAGGAGGCCAAGGAGCGGCGGCTCGGCGGGAGCGAGTACCCCGATAACCCCCATCGGCTCCGAGACGGTGAAGTTGAAGTAGGGGCCGGAGACCGGGTTCACCCCGCCGAGCAGTTGCTCGTACTTGTCGGCCCAACCGGCGTAGTGGACGAGTCGGTCCGTAGCCGCGTCGACCTCGCGGAGGGCAGCGGCGCGGCGAGCGCCGAAGCGGGTGAGGGCGGCGGCGAACTCGGTACGGCGAGCCTCGAGCATCTCGCCCAAGCGGTAGAGGATCTGGCCGCGATTGTAGGCGGTGCGGCGCGCCCAGCCTGGGCCGGCCTTGGCGGCCGCCTCGACGGCGTTGCGCAGGTCTTTGCGGGTGCAGAGCGGCACGTGCGCGAAGAAGGTGCCGGTCGCGTCTGCTAGCGGCCGCGTGCGTCCGCTCTCCGAGCGGATGAAGGCGCCGCCGACGTACGGCTTGGGGGTCTTGGTGACGGGCAGGCGGGGCATGGGCGGAGGGGTCAGGCGACGGCGCAGTAGTCGAGCAGGCCGTGGCGGCCGCCCTCGCGGCCGAAGCCGCTCTCCTTGTAGCCGCCGAAGGGCGACGCGGGATCAAACTTGTTGAACGTGTTGGCCCAAACCACGCCGGCGCGCAGCTCCGTCGCGAGCCGGAGGATGAGCGAACCCTTGTCTGTCCACACGCCCGCGCTCAGGCCGTACGGCGTGTTGTTGGCCTTCTCGACCGCCTCTTCGACGGTGCGGAACGTGAGCACGCTGAGGACCGGACCAAAGATCTCTTCGCGGGCGATACGGTGGCTCTGGGTCACCCCGGTGAAGACCGCGGGGGGGACGTAAAACCCTCGGGCGGGCGCGCGGAAAGGGGCCTGCCAGAGCTCGGCGCCCTCCGCCACCCCAGCGCGGAGGTAACCGCGGATCACGTCGCGCTGCTCGCGCGAGACAATCGCTCCGAGGTCGGTGTTCTTGTCGAGGGGATCGCCGACCCGCAGGACCCGCAGGCGACGGCGTAACTGGGCGACGACGCGCTCCGCCACGGACTCCTGCACCAGGAGGCGCGAACCGGCGCAGCACACCTGACCTTGGTTAAAGAAGATGCCGTTCACGATCCCCTCAACCGCCTGGTCGAGCGGGGCGTCGGCAAACACGATATTCGCGGCTTTGCCACCCAGCTCCATCGTGAGCCGTTTGCCCGCGCCAGCGACGGAGCGGAGGATCACCTTGCCGACCTCGGTCGAACCGGTGAAGGCGACCTTGCTGACCAGCGGGTGGGCGAGCAGGTGCGCGCCGGTGGCACCGGGGCCAGTGACAATGTTGACGACGCCCGGGGGCAGCTCGGCCTCCTGCAGGAGCTCGGCGAGCTTCACCGCGGTGAGCGGCGTGTTCGAGGCGGGCTTGAGGACGACGCAGTTCCCGGCGGCGAGGGCGGGCGCGATCTTCCACGCGAGCATCAGCAGCGGGAAGTTCCAAGGGATCACCTGGCCCACGACGCCGAGCGGAGCAACGGTGCGGCCCGGGGCGAGGTAAGCGAGCTTGTCGGCCCAGCCAGCGTGGTAAAAGAAGTGCGCGGCGGCCGAAGGGACGTCGAAGTCGCGCGTTTCCCGGATCGGCTTGCCGTTGTCCATCGTCTCGGCGACGGCGAACTCGCGGGCGCGGTCCTGGAGAAGGCGCGCCAGGCGGAAGAGGTATTTACCGCGTTCGGCGCCGGGGAGGCGGGACCAGCGGGGGAAGGCGGAGGCGGCGGCGCGGCAGGCAGCGTCCACGTCGGCGGGACCACCGCGGGCGAGCTCGGTCAACGGGCGCTCGGTGGCGGGGTTGATGCTGGTGAAGCGGGTGCCGTCCGCAGCGGGAACGAAGCGCCCGCCGATAAAAAGGTCATACTCGGCCCGGATGCGGGGATCGGCGGTCTCAGGTGCCGGGTCGTAGGGCCACAGGTCGCCGAACAGGAGCTCCGGGGCGGGTCGGCGCGAGCGGCGAGAGGAAGCGGGCGGGGCCATAGGAGGGTCAGTAGGACTCGGCAGCCTCGCTGAACGCGTAGGGCGCGGGGTAGGCCCCGGTGCGCTCCTTCTCCAGCTGGCGCACAAGGTCGTTGAGCAGGGCGCTGGCGCCGAAGCGGTAGCGGGCCGGGGTGAGCCAAGCGTCGCCGAGCGTCTCCTTGACGGCGACGAGGAAGTGGAGCGCCTGCTTGGCGGTGCGGATGCCGCCGGCGGGCTTCATCCCGATGGCGACGCCCGTCTCGAGGTAATGGTCGCGGATGGCCTCGAGCATCACCTGCGTGTTAGCGAGCGTGGCGTTGGAGGCAGTCTTGCCCGTGCTCGTCTTGATGAAGTCTCCCGGCCGCAGTTCGCCGAGCGCGAGGCAGGAGGCCGCGCGGATATGGTCGTAAGTCTCGAGCTCGCCCACCTCGAGGATAACCTTGAGCGCCGCGGGGCCGCAGGTGGCCACCACCGCCGCGATCTCGTCGCGCACCCGCGTGAGCTCCCCGGCGAGGAAGGCGCCGCGGTTGATCACCATATCGATCTCGTCCGCCCCGTCGGCGACCGCGCGGCGGACCTCGGCGAGGCGGGTAGCGAGGGCCGTCTGCCCGCTGGGGAAGGCGGTGGCGACCGAGGCCAGCCGCACGGGCGAGCGGAGCCCGAGGGTCCGGCGCGCGGGGCGTACCATCGCCGGGTAAAGGCAGACCGCGGCCGCGGGGGGAACGGCGGGATCATCGTGCGGCCGGAGCGCCTTGCGGCAGAGCGAGGCCACCTTGCCCGGGGTGTCCTTCCCCTCGAGCGTCGTCAAATCGACCATCGACACCGCGAGCTTCAGGCCCTGCACCTTCGCGGCCTTCTTAATCGAGCGCGTGGTGAACTTGGCCACGCGCTCCTCGACGCCGACCCGGTCGACGGGACCGACGGCGGCGAACCAGCGGCGGAGGGCGGGCGGGGCGGAGGACGCGCGCATTCCGGCTGACTATCGGCCCGCGACTCCCGAAAACAAACGAAAACTCCCCGCGCCGCTCCGGGCTGGCGTCGGCGGGCCGCGCCGGTGCAGGCTCGTCCGATGCCCCTGCTCCCCCGGACCCTCCCCTTCCTTGCCCTGGGCCTCGCGCTGCTCGTGCCCGCCGCCCGCGCGGCCGAGGACGCCCTGACCACCGCCCTGCGCGCGGCGGACGACGAACGCATCGCGGCCACGATCGCCGCCGACCGCACCCGACTGGCCGCGATCTACTCCGACGCGCTCCACTACGCCCACTCGAACGGCAAGGTGGACACCAAGGCCTCCCAGATCGAGGGGCTCGCCACCGGACCTAATCGCTTTGAGTCCTTCACTTACAGCGAGCGGACCTTCACCGCCGCGGGCCCGGGCGTGGCGCTAATGAAGGGGCGCGTGTCCGCCGGGTTGCGGAACCGCGCCAGTGGCCAGCCCAGCCGGATGGAGCTCTCCTACCTTGCCGTGTGGCGGCAGGAGGGTGGCCAGTGGCGCTTCCTCGCTTGGCAATCGTGCCGACTGCCGGAACCCACGGCGCCGGCGCGCTAAGGCCAAACCTCAGGCGTCACTTCCGCGCGGGAGCGGCCGCGGCGAGCTGCCAATGCTCGTTGTCGGCGCGATCCTGCTCGAAGATGGCCCGCGCCCGCGCCACCAGCTCCGGTCGCGCGGCCGCGAGGTCGCGCTGCTCGGCTGGATCCTCGCGCAGATCGAACACCTGCACGGGCGCGTCGAGCCGGCGGAGGCGCAGGGCCTTCCAACGGCCATCGAGGAGCGCAGCCTGACTGACGCCCTGCTCGTAGAATTCCCAGTAAAGATGCGGGTGCCGCGCCTGCTCGCCGCGGCCCAGGAGGGTCGGAACTAGGCTGACGCTGTTCAGGTTGGCCGGGGGCCGCGCGCCCGCCAGTTCCGCCCAGGTCGCCATCAGGTCGCCAAAGTAGCCCACGTGATCGGAGACGGCGCCGCCCCGAATGCGCCCGGGCCAGCGGGCGAGGAACGGCACCCGGATACCGCCGTCCGTGAGGCTACGCTTCAACCCACTAAAGGGGCCAGAGGGTTGGAAGAACGCCGGGTCGTAGCCGGGGCCACCCTCGCGGTGCGGCCCGTTATCGCTCGAAAACATCACCAGCGTACGCTCGTCGAGCCCCAGCGCTTGCAGGCGGTCGAGCAGCGCGCCGACGTCGCGATCCATCCGGGTGATCATCGCGGCGTGGTTCTTGGCCGACTCGGGCCAGTCGCGGCTCGCATACGGGCTCTGGTCGGGCACCTCGTTGCCCTCGCCGAGCTCCTTGGAGCGCTCGTTGTTGGCGTGAGGGGTGACGAGAGACCAGAAGAGGAAGAACGGGCGCGCGCGGTGACGCTCCACGAAGGCGAGCGCCTCCGCGGTGAGCAGGTCGCCGCCGTAGACGACGCGGTTCTTGGAGTAGCCTGCGCCTTCGACGCTGCCGACCGGGACCAGATCGTTCGCCAGCGGCACCTTCACGCCGTCGCGCCAGAGGAAGCTGGGGTAGTGGTTATGCGCGTGCGTTTGATTCAGGTAGCCGAAGTAGGAATCAAACCCCTGCCGGCGCGGCTCGCCGGGCAAGTCCACCTCGCCGAGCCCCCACTTGCCCACCAAGCCCGTGGCGTAACCCGACTCGCGGAGCACGCGCGCCACCGTGACGTCGCTGGCCTGCAGCGACTGTGCGAGCGGATTGCGGCCGCCGGCGTTGCCGCGGACACGAGTGCGCCCGAGGTGCTGGCCCGTCATCAGCACGCTGCGCGACGGAGCGCAGACCGTGCTGCCAGCGTAGAACTGGGTGAAACGCACCCCCTCGGCCGCGAAGCGATCGAGGCGCGGCGTCTGGATCAGGCGCTGCCCGTAGCAGCCCAGCTCACCCCAACCGAGATCGTCAGCGAGGATGAAGATGATGTTGGGAGCGGGAGCGGGCGCGGCGGACGTCGCGGGGACTAGGCCCAAGGTCGCAGCGAGCAGGGGAAGCAGGCGGAACAGGCGCATTGCGCGCACGATGCGACGAAGCCCCGGCGGAAGGCAATGCGAACCAGCCCGACGGCCGCCGGCTTGACGCCCGCCCCGGCGCGCCCCCCAGTGACCCAAGCGATGCTCGCGCCGACACCCTTCCTCGTGCTGCTCCTCGCGCTGCCGATGCTGGCGCCCGCGGCGGACGCGTGGCGCTTCGCGGCAGGCTCTCCTCCGGAAACCGCCGGTCGACCGCTCCTCCTCGACTCGCGCGCCCGCTTCGCGGTCGTCGATGGGCGCGCCGCGCTCGATCCGGGACCAGCTGGGGAGGGACCGGCCGCACTCCTCGTTCGCTCCGATTCCCCGCGGCCGGCGAACGTCGCCGGCACGCCGCTCGATCTCGGCGCCCGCGCGTGGAGCGTCGCGGCCCGGCTCTGGCTCCGGCCAGACGCGGAGTCCGAGGAGGGCGTGCTGCTCGCGCTCGGCCCTGCGGACGGGGAACCGGTTCTGCGCTTGAGCGTGCTGCCCGCAGAGGAAGCCGTTCTCCTCGCCGCGCTCGGTCCGGCAGAGGAGCGCAGCCTCCAGCAACCCGGGCGCACGCGGGAGTTCGCCGATCCGGGCGGCCCACCGCACCAAAGTTTCCGGGAATTGACGGTGCTGCTGACCCCGCCCGCCCGCCTGCCCCGCGGACGCTGGTTCCACCTACGGTGCCAATACGACGGGGCCGGCACGCTGCGGCTCACGCTCGATGGACAGGACGCCGCGGCGGCGACGGCACGCCTCGCGGATCCGCCGCGGGGCGCCGGCCTCTACCTCACCCTTGGCGGCGACCGCCGAGGCGGACGGCCGTGGCCGGGCGCGATCGCCGAAGTCGCAATCCAAACGATAGCCGAAAGATGAGCGAGTGGTTCCTCGCCGACGACCTCAGCGGCGCCCTCGACGCGGGCGCGGCCTTCCACGCGGCAGGTAGGCACGTCCGCCTCGTCGAGGCCACGGACGACTGGTGGCCCGAGACGGAGGGCGAGCTCGTCGGCGTGAACACGGAGTCCCGCAACCTGCCGCCGGAGGAGGCCGCGGCACGGGTGGCGGCGACCCTCGCGCACGCGTCCGCGCGCGGGGCCCGGCTGGTATTCAAGAAGATCGATTCGACGCTGCGCGGGCCGGTTGCCGCGGAGCTGGCGGCGGTGCGGCGCCACCTGCCCGGGTACCGCCTTTTACTTTGCCCGGCCAACCCCGCGGCGGGGCGCACCGTCGAGCACGGCCAACTCCTCGTGCGGGGGGTGCCGGTCCTCGCGACCGCGTTCGCCCGCGACCCGGCGGCGCCCGTCCGCGAAGGCGATCTCCGCCGGCTCGCCGGGGCAGATGCGGGGTTTTCGATCACGGACGCGCGGAACGAGGAGGACCTGGAGGCCGCGATCGCGGCGGTCGCGGCGAAGCCCGGGCCGTGGCTGGCGGTGGGTTCGGGGGCGCTCGCGGGCCCGGTGGCCCGCCGGTTGGGCGGCGTCGAGGGCTCGTCCCGGCCGCAGCCGCACCCGGCGCCGGGATCGGTGCTGTTCCTTGGCGGCAGCGCGCATCCTCTGAACCGGACGCAGGCGGAACGCCTCGCGACGGCGCACGGCCTTGCTGTGATTCACGCGGATCCGGATCATCCGGGGCACGCAGTGGCGGCGGGCGCAGCGCAACTGGGGGCCGCCGGGGCGGCCATCGTGCTCGCTCCGGAAGCGCGCGGGCGGCCGGAGCAGATCCGGGATTCCATGGCCGCGATCGGGGCGGCGCTCATCGGCGATCACGGCGCGCGCCGCGTGTTTGTCACCGGTGGAGAGACCGCGCGAGCCCTGGCGGCACGCCTCGGCCTGCGGGAGCTTTTTGTCGAGGGCACCATCGAGCCGGGCCTTGTCCTCGCCGCCGCCGCGACTCCGGCCGCGGGCCCCCTGCTGCTCGCGGTGAAGCCAGGCGGCTTTGGGAACGCGGATACGTGGGTCCGCGCGGCGAACGCACTGGGCCTCGCGGCGGACGCCTGAGCGGACTCAGCCGAAACGGCTGGCGTCGATCCCAAGCACGCGGGCAGCGGCCGCGCGGTCACCCCGGGTCGCGTGCAGCACCTGGTCGAGGTACTGGCGCTCTTGCCCGGCGAGGTATTCGGCCAACGAGGGCCAATGGGTTACCTCGTGGACCCGCAAGGGCAGCTGCTGCGACGTGACGACGCGCGTTTCCGACTCGGTGACGATGCGGGAGACCACCGCGCGCAGTTCCGTGAGGTTGCCGGGCCAGGGGTAGGCGCTGAGGACGGCGAGGGCGTCGGGCGTGAACTCCACCAGGCGACCCTCGAAGTGCGGATTGGCGACGCCCGCGCAGATGTGCCGGATGAGGAGCGGCAGGTCCTCTGGGCGCTGGCGGAGCGGCGGCAGGTTGACCGGCAGGGCGGCCACGCGGAAGAAGAGCTCCTCGTGGAACTTGCCGGCATCGACCATCGCCTCGAGGTCCTGGGTCGTGGCGGCGATCAGCCGGAACCCGTGGGCGTTTTGGCGGAGCACGCTGACGAACTCGCGCTGCACCGGGAGGCTCAGCCGCTCAATGTGCTGCAGCAGCAAGGTGCCGCCGCGGGCCTGGCGCACCCACTCGCCGCCCTCGCCCTTATCGCCCAGCAGCCCGGCGCGGAAGTCCGCCTCCGAGCAGAGGGTGCCGTCGACCCGCACCAGGGTCGCCGGGGCACCGCCCCCGGCGGCGTGCAGGACCTCGGCCACGTCATTCTTGCCGGAACCGTTCTCGCCCGAGAGCAGTACCGGGCCGCGGACGCTGGCGAGTTTCCGCACTTGGGCGACCACGCGCTCCCAGCGCGGGCCGGCGCCGGGCAGGCGGGCGGCGAGGTCCGCCGGGTTGCCCCCGGCCGGCGCCTCCGCCAGCCTCACCTGCTGCGCCCGGAACTCCAGGCCGCGGCGCAGCGTGTCGAGCAGTATGTGGATCTTGAAGGGTTTCTCGATGTAATCGAAGGCCCCGAGCTTCAGCGCGGCGATCGCGCTGACCGTCGAGGCGTACGCCGTCTGGATCACCACCACCACCGACGGGTCGTAGGCCTTCAGCTCCCTCAGGAGCGTGATGCCGTCCATCGGCTTCATATCCACATCGGCCAGCACGAGGTCGAACTTCTCCGTCTTGTAGCGGGCGAGCGCCTTCTCGCCGTCCGTCGCGAAGGCCGTGGTGTAGCCCGTCGGCTCGATCACGGCCTCGAGCATCTCGTGGACCGAGACGAGGTCGTCGACGATGAGGATGGAGGGCATACGGGGGGATGGTTACCGGGGACGGCGGGGGGTCAAGGCGGGCGCGGGCGGGTCAGGAGGCCGCGACGACGGAGCCCATCTGGAAGATCGGCAGGAACATCGCCATCACAATGCCGCCGATGACCACGCCGAGGAACACGATCAGGGCGGGCTCGATCAGCGAGGTGAGGCCGGCGATGCCGGTCTCGCACTCGTGGTCGTAGAAGTCGGCCAGCTTGTTGAGCATCCCGTCGACGTTGCCCGTGGCTTCGCCCGCCTTGACCATATGGCGGAGCGTGGCGGGGAAGTAGGGGTCGCCCTCGAGGGCCTCGGAGACCTGGCCACCGGCGCTGAGGTGGCGGGAGATGACCCCGCAGGCGGCCTCGATCTGGGCGCGGCCGCCGGCGGCGGCGACGATCTCGAGCACCCGGAGGATGGGCACGCCGGCGCGGACCAGGGCGGCGTAGGTGCGGCAAAAACGGGACAGCGCGACCTTGTGGATGATGCCGCCGGCGACGGGCAGGCGGATGATGGCCGCGTCGAAGGCCCGCCGTCCCGCGGGCGTGGCCACGAGGCGCTGGCCCAGCCAGCCGAGCGCGGCGCCCCCGAGCAGGAGCGCCCACCACCAGCCGCGCAGGAAGTCCGAGAAGTCGATCAGGGCCTGCGTCGGCCCGGGAAGTTGGGCGCCGGCGGAGGAGAACATCCCCGCGAAGACCGGGATCACGAAGATCAGCAGCACCGCGACCAGCACCACCGCCAGGCCGATCACCGCGATCGGGTAGACCATCGCGGACTTTACCTTCTTCGCGAGCTTCACCGTCGACTCGAAGTAGCCCGCCACGCGGCCGAGGATCTCGGCGAGCGCGCCGCTGGCCTCGCCGGCCTCGACCATCGCGATGAACAGGGGATTGAACGCCCGCGGGAAGCGCCGCACCGCGGCGGAGAACGGGTTGCCTTGGGAGATGTCGGAACGGACCTCGCGGATGATGATGCGGAAGCAGGGGTGCTCCACCTGCTCCTGCAGGGCGTCGAGGCACTGGACCAGCGGCAAACCGGCGGCGAGGAGGGCGGAGAGCTGCTGGGTGAAGCGGGCGAGATCCCCGAGCGGGACGCGATAGGACTGGGCTTTGCGCTCGAGGGCCTGCTGGCGGGCAAGGGACTGGGCCATCCCGACGGAACGCCGCGGGGTGGCGGAAGCGAGCAGACCGGAGGAGTCGCGGGCGGCGGCCGGGGAAAGCAAAGGCATAAATCTTGCACCAGAACAC
>NEUZ01000049.1 GCA_002304435.1 Opitutia bacterium Tous-C8FEB
AGCCGCACGAAGAAGCTGTCCAGGGTGCTGAGCAGGAGCCGGTCCGAAGCCTGCACGAGCTCCCGCAGCTTCGCCGCAAAGGCCGCGGGCGGGTAGTCCTCTAGCTTGAGCACGAGCGGGTTGTTCTGATCCACCGGGCTGGGCTCACCCGCCGGATGCACCCCGCAAATCGCCCGCCGCTTGGTCTCGTCGGTCGCCGCCTCCTTCAGGCGTTGCAGCACGCGCAGGTAAAACTCCCCCGCCGCCGCCCGGGTGAAGGTCAGCGCAATGATCTCCTCCGGCCGCTTCCCCAGCATGAGCAGCCGCGCCAAGCGCACGGACAGCTGGTAGGTCTTCCCGGTGCCAGCGGACGCCAGAATCGCGAAATTCAGCCCCTTCGTTCCGGCTTCAGGGTTCATCCGCGGGAGGGCTCGGTCGCGCCGAGCGTGGCAAGGTTTAGGACCGCCTCGGGCCGACGCCCCGCTAGGTGTTCCAATACAGGATAGGTAGCCGCCTGCGCCGCCGGCTGGAAGGACTCCGGCCCGCCCCGCGCCAGTAACCCGGCGATCTCCCGCATACAGGCCCGCGCGGCGGTGCGGAAAGTCCCCGCGAACCCGGTCCAGACCCGGACCACCTCCGGGTTCGCCTCCCCGGACAGGCACAGGTACCCGATTTCCAAGGTTCCGCGGCTCACCTGCGGATGCCGCTCGGTCAGCGCCCAATCGTAGGCCGGGAGCTGGAGGTCCTTCCAGCGTTTCGCGAGCACCTTTCCCGCCCCGTTCTTGGCCGTGCTCGGGACTTCGAAATAGCCCAGCGCATCCACCGCCGCCCCCCGGCCCACGTGCCTCGCCTGGGGCAACTGGGCCCGCGCAAAGGACTTGTAGTCGTAAACCCGGAAGCGGGTGCGGTCGGAGTTCGCATCCAACCGGTCGAAGCGTCCCCGCAGGGTAAAGCCCGCCGCGATCTCGATTGGCGGCAGCGTCCCCTCCACCTCCACGATCGACCAGCCCTCGTCGCGCAATTGGGCCTGCGCCCCGGCGAAGGCCCGTAGCCGCACCCGCGCCGTCTCGCGCTGCAACAGCAGCGACCCAGCCGGCGCGCGGCCAAAACGCTCGCGGAAATGCCCCTCCAGCTTCGCCTCGAGCGCCCGGAAGATCGTTTCCCGGTCCGTCAGGTCCCGCGTCTCCGGATCCCGGCCAAACGCCTCCACCGCCGCGTGCAGCAGCGTACCAAACCCCGCCGCGTCCAGTTCGATCGCATCGTGGGACGTCTCGGACATCCCCAGCGCGTGCTTCAGCCAGAAGTCCGCGGGATTCTCCAAGTAAGTCTTGAACGCGGTCGCGCTAATGCTGCCCCGCAGCCGCTGCAGCTTTACATCCGACTTCGCGGGATCCGCCGGCAACCGGAGCGTTGCATCCAGCCGATGCTCCGGCGGGATGTCCCAAATGGGCTCCGCTCGCGCCGCCCGCACCTCCTGCAGCAGGTGATCGAGGCGACCGGGGCAGCCCGCCGCGCCCAGCAACGTGTCCCCGCCTCGCTCCGGGCTCAGCATCAGGAGCCGGGAAGGCCGCAACCCATCGCCCTGATCGTTGTGCCGGGGGACAATCACATCCACCCGCCCGCCCTGGACCCGCTGGCGCCGCACCAGCTCCAGCGCGCAGGCTGCCTGGGCAAACTGCTGCGCCGGCGAACCCAACCCCAGCGCCGCCCGCAACGTCGCCGGTAGGAACGGATGCGCGTGGCGAACCCCGGGCACCAAGTCGTCCGTCAGCCCAAAGAGCACCAAATGCGGCACGGGTTCCCAAGGGATTTCCAGCCAGCCCGGCAAGTTCACTGCCTCCCGGTCGATGTCCCCCCGAAACGAGCGCGCGCCCGCCGCCCGCAACGCCAAGCGCACCACATCCCGGGCCGTCAGGGCCGTGGCCTCAGGCCGCCCCGGCTGGAGGCCGCCCAGCGCCGCCTCGATCGCCTCCGACACATCCGCCGCAAACAGCCATTCGTCCTCCGCCAGCCCCGCGCCGCGGCCCGGCTGCGCCAACGCCAAGGCACGCTCCCCGAGTTGCCGCCAGCCCAACGCCCGCAGTTCCACCGCGGCCTGTAAACCCGCTTCCACGGCGGTCGCCGCCTCGCGGATCCGCTGGTTTTGCACCCGCTGCCGCGGCTCCATCCCGTCGTCTACCCGCACGCTCCGCGCGAACGCTAGGGTTTCGTCCAACGGCTGCGGCGCAGTCGCCGCGCTCACCGCGTCCAATAGCCGCTGGAGGTGATGCCAGCCGATCGGTTTCCGCCCGCCGCCCGGTGCCTCCGCCTGCTCCAGCTCGGTCAGGCGGAGCCGGCCCGCGACCACTGGGTGATTCACGCAGCGGCGCAGGTTTCCGAACGTCGGCTCATCCGCGAGGTCCAGCAGGGCGGCCATCGCGTGGTGAATGCCGTGGTCCTGATGACGCCGCCCCAAGGGATTGGCCGTATTCAGCAACGGCTCGCCTCCCGGGCCGCGCGCCAGCGCGTGCAGTTCCCGGGTGATTAAGGCCGGGTACGCCTCGCGATCACACGGCACCACCGCCAGACGCCCCACCGCCTCCAGCGTGGAACCGCCATCGCCCCGCACCCGGGTGTGGTGCTGCCGCACCAAACGGCCCAGACACTCGAGGCCATCCTCCGGTTTCTGCACGACGTGTACCGTTCCCGCAAAATCCGGCCACGGCGACCCACGCGGCAAACGCCCCGGCATCCCCCGGCTCCGCTGCAATCAGGACCCGCACGGCAGCCCGCGTGCCCCGGACGGTCAGGGCCGTTTCCAGCAGGGGCGGCAGGTCGATCACGCCCGCGAGCCAGACGGCCTCGATGCCGGCTGGCAGATCCGAGGATAGCGCCACTTGGCGACGGTGCCGGTTGTGGTCGACCAAACCTAGGGCCGCCAGTTTCCCGAGATAGCGCTCCTCCAAGCGCGCCAATTGCTCCCAACGCGCGACTTGGCCGGCCGCCGCCTGCAATTCGGGCCGCTTCCAGGCCGCGTGCCGCGCCGTCTCCGCGAAGCCCAACCCCTCGGCGGCCACGCCCAGTTCGTCCTGCAATTGCAGGAGATCCTGGGCAAACGCCAAGGCGCCCGCAGGCGTCATTGGCCCGGGCCGATCCTGCTGGAACAAGGCCGGATAATCCGCGCGATTGAAGTCGGGGTCGGTCAGCACCGCCACCCAGGCGAGCGCCATCACCTCGCGTCCCGCCACCTCCTCCGGTTCCGCGAGCTCAGGGTCCCCAGTCTGAAAGCCCGCCCCGGAAAGAAAAAGGCTGGGCGTAGTGATCTGCGGCAGGAGCAAGGCCCCCGCCTGCCGGGCGAGGGCCTCCTGCACCATCCGGCTTGCGAACGCCGACGGCACCAGCACCAGCTGCGCCCCCAGGTCCCAAATGCCGTCCTGCCGCGGCACCGCGGCGAGCAGCCGATCGGCCACCGCCTCGGCCAACGGCTGCTCCCACCCGAGGAAGATGCGCTCCGGCGCACTCATCGGACCACGCTCCCTTCCGTCGACGCCCCGGCCCGGTCGTCGACAAACCGCTGGGGGTTGGGCGTGGGCTTAGGCATTAGAGAAGAGGATCGAATGGGCAGGAAGCTTACCACGGGGTGTCGGACATCCACGGGCCGAGACGAGGAAAACTCCAGCCGAGTTCGCCGGCGCGCGCCCGCCCGCTCACGGCGGGAGCGTCAGGCCCACGCCCGGGCCGATCGGCCAGCCCGCCCACAGGAACCCGAGCAGCAACAGCGTCCACAGCGGCAGGAAAGTCAGCGTGTAGGGCACCATCAACGACACCACCGAACCAAGCCCCATCCGCGGATCGTGGCGCTGCATACACGACTGGACGAAGGGCAGGTACACGAACACCGGCGTGATAATGTTGGTGCTCGAGTCGCCCACGCGAAACACCGCCTGCGTCGCCTCCGGGGAATAGCCCAGCAGGACGAACATCGGCACGAAAATCGGCGCCATAATGGCCCACTTGGCCGAGGCGGAACTGATGAACAGGTTCACGAACGCCGACAGCAACACAAAGCCCGTCAGTAACGGCGCCCCCTCGAGGCCGATGCCGCGCAAGAACCCCGCCCCCGAAATCGCCAGCAACGCCCCAAGATTGGACCACGCGAAGTAGCTCAAGAACTGCGCCGCGACGAACGCCAAAACAATGTACGAACCCATCGTCGCGAGGGTGTCGCCCGTGAGCCGGGCGACATCGTGGTCGTTGCGGACGCTGCCCGTCGCCGCGCCGTAAGCCAGCCCCGGCACGAGAAACGCCAGCAACACCCAAAGCACCATCGAGTCGAGGAAGGGCCGCAGGCGCTCGACCGCCGTGGCCGCCGTCGGATCCCGTAGCGGAGCGCCCGGCGGTAAAATCAACGCCAGAGCGCACGCCGCCGTGGCCAAAAACGCGACCGCCGCCCACCCCAACCCCCGCCGCTCGGCCGCCGTAAGCGGCCCCGGCACCGCCGCCGCCTCGCCCCGCCACGGCCCCAGCCGCGGCTCGACGATCCGCTCGGTAACCCACGTCGCGGCGAAGGTCAGGAGCGGCGTCGAGGCCGCGAGAAAGTACCAGTTGCCCAGCAGCTGCACCCGGTAGCCCGGCAGCAGGCGCGAGGCGTCGAGCGCCTCCTGGGTGAAGCCCGCCAGCAGGACGTCGATCGTGGAGGGCAGGAAGTTCGCGCTGTAGCCCCCGCTCACCCCCGCGAACGCGGCCGTGATGCCCGCAATCGGATGCCGGCCGGCGGCCGCGAACAGCAACCCCGCCAGCGGCGGCAACAGGATGATACCCGCGTCGGCCGCGAGGTTCGCGTTGATCGCCGCGAACACCACCGCCGCCGTCAGCCAGCGCCGCGGCAGGCTGGTCACAAAGGCGCGGAGCAGCACGCCCACGAGGCCGGTCGCCTCCGCCACGCCAATCCCGATCATTGAGACCAGCACCAGCCCCAACGGGGCGAACCCGGTAAAGTTGCGCAGCGCCTCGGTGAACATCCGGCGGACACCCGCCGCATTGAGCAGGCTCACCGCGGACAAGGTCGACCCGTCCTTCGGGTGCGTCACGGTCCAGCCGAGGCCAGCCGCCAGCGCGCTGGCGAGCACGGTGGCCCCCGCGAGCAGGACGAACAGCGTCAGGGGGTTCGGCAGCCGGTTGCCGGCCCGCTCGATCCAATCGAGCAGAAACGCGGACCGGCGCGGCGACACAGGGGTGGCATCCATCGGGGCGCCGCGACCCAAGCGGCCCAGCGGGCCCGGGTCAACCGGGGCGCACACCGATTCCGGACTGGCCGCGCCGGCCGCCCGCGTTGGAGGATGCGGCACCCCAATGTCGCGCCCTTCCCTTTCGCCCGTCCTAGTCCTGTGCCTAGGCTCCCTCCTCCCCGCGGCCGCGCCCGCGGCGATCGACCCGGCGGAGGCTCGCCCGCGCATCCTGGCGCTGGCGGCATTGACCCCGCCGCCCGCAATGGCGCCCGCGGAGGGCGTGCCCGCGGACGGACCACGGCGGGCGATTTACTTCGAGGGGCTACCGTGGCGCGGACGCCCGACGCGGGTGTTCGCCTGGCTGGGCCTGCCCAAGACGGGCCCGCGCCCGGTGCCCGGGGTGGTTCTGGTGCACGGGGGCGGCGGCACCGCGTTCCGCGAGTGGGTCGCGAAGTGGAACGAGCGGGGTTTCGCGGCGATCTCCCTCGCAGTCGAGGGCCAGACCGATGAACGCATCCCGGGCGCGCCCAAGGGAGCCCCGGCCTGGCGCCGCCACGCGGAGGGCGGCCCGGCCCGCGAGGGCATCTACGGCGACGCCGCGGAGCCCCTCGAGGACCAATTTATGTACCACGCGGTCGGCGCGACCCTCCGAGCGCACTCCCTCCTGCGAGCGCAACCGGGGGTGGATCCGGCGCGGATCGGCGTGTCGGGCATCTCCTGGGGCGGGGTGATCACGGCGACCGTGATCGGGATTGATCCGCGCTTCGCCTTCGCGATCCCCATCTACGGCTGCGGCCACCTGCACGACGCGGACAACCAATGGGGCGCGGCGCTGGGCGACCTGCGACTGTACCGCGAGGCGTGGGATCCAATGGTGCGACTGGACCGCGCCCGCCTGCCGGTGCTGTGGCTGTCCTGGCCCGGCGACACCCATTTCCCGCTGGATTGCCACGCCGCGTCCTACCGGGCAGCGCCGGGACCGCGGATGATCAGCCTGATCCCCGGCCTCCGGCACGGCCACCCGCCCGGCTGGAACGCGCCTGACGGGTACGCGTTCGCGGAGTCCGTCGTCAAAACGGGCCGGCCGTGGGGCGGTCAGGTCGCGGCCCGCGAGGAGGGCGGTCGCGCAATCGTGGAGTTCCGCTCCGAGCACCCCCTGGAGCGGGCGGTCCTGATCAGCACCACCGACCGCGGTTTCACCGGCCGCCGCGAATGGCAGGAAACCCCGGCGGAGCTCAGGCGGGCAGGTGCGAACTGGACCGCCTCCGCCCCGCTCCCAGCAGGGACCACCGCGTGGTTCCTCAACGCGCGGCACGGGAATCTCACCCTGAGCTCCGAATACCAAGAACGCCCGTAGCCCCCCGCGCGGCGGCCCTACCCGTTCGCCCCGCACACGCCGCCGGAAAGTGGTCGTTCCCTTCCATTCCCGCCGCCCCGCGATTGCGCTCCGCCGACCGCTTCGCCTATTGCCCCCTCGCACCTCGCGCCCTCTCGCCGCCCCCTCCCCGTGAAGCTCCTTTCCCCCCTGCTCCTCCTGGGTTTGGTCCCCCCGCTTTCCGCCGCGGTCGACTTCAACCACCAGATCGTCCCCTTGCTCCGCAAGCACTGCGGCGAATGCCACACCGGGGACAAGCTCAAGGGCGGTTTCTCCCTGAACGACCGCTCCGCCCTCCTCCACGGCAGCGAGAACGGTCCGGTAGTCGCCCCCGGTAACCCAGAGAAAAGCCTCCTGCTCGAACTGGTCGCCAGCACGGATCGCGACGAGCGGATGCCGCCCAAGGGCGATGGCCTCTCCGCGGCGGAAGTCTCCCTGCTCCGGCAATGGATCGCCGAGGGCCTGCCCTGGGAACCCGGGTTCGCCTTCCAGGCCCCCGCCTACGAACCGCCCCTCAAGCCGCGCGCCGTAACTCTGCCCCCGGCCGTCGCGGGCCGCGATCATCCGGTCGACCGCCTCGTCGACGCCTACCTCGCCAAGCACAACCTGCCCCGGCCGCCACCCGCGAGCGACAGCACCTTCCTGCGCCGCGCCCACCTCGACCTGATCGGCCTGCTCCCCTCTCCCGAGGAGGTGGAGGCCTTCCTGCAGGATCCCGCGCCCGACAAGCGGACGCGCCTCGTCCATACCCTGCTCGCACGCGATACCGACTATGCCGAGCACTGGCTCACCTTCTGGAACGACCTGCTCCGGAATGACTATGGCGGCACCGGCTTCATCACGGGCGGACGCCGCCAGATCAGCCAGTGGCTGCACGAGGCCCTCCTGACGAACAAACCCTTCGACCAATTCGCCCGCGAACTCATCGCCCCGCCGGGCGACGAGAGCCGCGGCTTCAGCGACGGAATCAAATGGCGCGGCGAAGTCAGCGCCGGCCAGACGGTCGAGATCCAATTCGCCCAAAGCCTCGGCCAGTCGTTCCTCGGCCTGAACCTCAAGTGCGCCTCCTGCCACGACAGCTTTGTCGATCGTTGGAAGCTGGATGAGGCCTACGGGCTGGCCGCCATCTACGCGGAAAAGCCCCTGGAGGTGCACCGCTGCGACAAGCCGGTGGGCCGCACTGCCCGAGCGGCCTGGCTCTTCCCGGAACTGGGCAACGTCGATCCAGAGGCCCCGCGCGCCGAGCGCCTCCGCCAGCTCGCCGCCCTGATGACGCACCCCGACAACGGCCGCTTCACCCGCACCCTCGTCAACCGCCTCTGGCACCGCCTGATGGGCCGCGGGATCGTCCATCCGCTCGACGCGATGCAGAGCGAGCCGTGGAGCGCCGACCTCCTCGATGCCTTGGCGAATCAGTTTCAGCAGACGGGCTACGACGTGAAGCGGACCCTCGCGCACCTCGCCACCTCGCAGATCTACCAGGCGCGCAGCGAGGTCCTCCGCGGCGACGCGAACGCCCCGGTCTTCCAGGGTCCGCGCGCCAAGCGCCTCAGCGCGGAACAGTTCGTGGACGCCGTGTGGCAGCTCACCGGGACCGCCCCGCAGAAGATGGACGCCCCGGTCTTCCGGGTCCCGCCCGACCCCGCGGCCGTCTCGAGCCTCGCCCTCACCGGCCAATGGATCTGGGGGCAGCCACCCGCCAACGCCAAGGCGCGGCCCGACGGTGAGACCTTCCTCTTCCGGACCGAATGGAAACTCGCGGCCGAGCCCGTTAGCGGCGCCGCGATCCTCACGGGCGGGGAGTCCTACACCCTGTACCTAAACGGCCGGAAAATCACCGGCAGCGACCGCGGGGAACACGTCGCCGCGCTGCCCCTGCACGACAAGCTGAAGGCCGGGAGCAACCAGGTGGTGATTTTGGCGAAGCACACCGCCCAGCGCCCGGCCGCCGGGGTTTACTTCCAGGCGGAGATCCGTCTGGCCGACGGCACCGTGGCGACCCTGCAGAGCGATCCGACGTGGCAGTTCAGTCCCGGCGGCAACGCGGGCCGCGAAGGCCGGCTTGGGGCCTTGCCGAAGAACGTCCAACCGGTGGTCGTGGTCGAACCCCTGCCCCCGCGCACCCAGATCCTCGCGCGGCAGGGACCGGCCCTGCTCGCCCAAGGGCGCGGCAGCGACGGCCGGATGGTCCGCGCGTCGCTGGTGAAGAGTGACTTCCTGATGCGCTCCCTCGGCCGGCCCAACCGCGACCAGATCGTCTCGATGCGGCCCGAGGAGCTCACGACCCTCGAGGCCCTCGACCTTGCCAACGGCCAGACCCTCACCCGCGCCTTGGAGCAAGGGGCCGCGCGGCTCGCCGCCCAGACGTGGGCCAGTCCCGCGGACCTCATCACTCACCTGTACCAGCGCACCCTCGCCCGCCCGCCCTCCCCCGGGGAACGGCGCGCTGCCGCGGAACTCCTCGGGCCCCAGCCCGCGGCCCCGGCCATCGCCGACCTGTTGTGGGCGCTCCTGATGCAGCCCGAATTCCTGTACGTCCACTGAGGCCTCCCCCGCTCCCCCGATGTATCCCTTGCTCGATCCCCACGCGCCCCCCGCGATCGTCCGGCGCGACTTCCTGAAGCAGCTGGCCGCCGCCAGCGCGGCCGCGTGGTCCACCGGCGCCCCCCAGGCCCTGTGGGCGAACGGAACGCCCGTCACCCATCCCCCCGCCAAGGCGGACGCCTGCATTCTGCTCTGGATGGCCGGCGGGATGGCCGCGCCAGACACCTTTGATCCGAAGCGTTACCTGCCCTTCGAGAAAGGCCTCGAGGTGGCGCGGATGCTCAGCACCTTCCCCGCCATCGATACCGTGGTGGATGGGGTGAAGATTTGTCAGGGCCTCGAAAACATCGCCCAAGTGATGGACCGCGCCACGCTGCTCCGCAGCGCCGTGCAGCCGGATCTGGGCAGCATCCTGCACTCGCGGCACCAGTACCATTGGCACACGGGTTACGTGCCGCCCCAGACCGTCGCCTGCCCGCACCTCGGCGCGTGGATGGCCAAAGTGCTCGGTCCGCGCAACCCGGTGGTGCCCCCCTTCATTAACATCGGCCAGCGGCTTGAAGGCGTCGGCGAGAGCGAGGAGCTCAAGGCCTTCACCACCGCCGGCTTCTTCGGCGCGGAGTTCGGCCCGCTGAACCTGCCGTATCCGGAGGAGGCCGCCGTCTCCGTGCGGCCGCCGCCGGGGATGGACGCCGGGCGCTTCGCCAACCGCGACCGGCTGTTCCGCCAGTTGGTGGACGCCAATCCGGACCGCGACCGGATGAGCGACTACCAGCGGCAGTCCCTCCTGCGCAGTATGGACAACGCCTACCGGCTCCTCAGCAGCAAGGAACGCGAGGCCTTCGACCTGACCTTGGAGCCCAAGGAAGTGCAGGCCCAGTACGATACCGGGCGTTTCGGGCGCGGGTGCCTGCTCGCGCGGCGCCTCGTCGAGGCCGGGGCGCGGTTCGTCGAGGTGACCACCGAGTACGTCCCGTTCCTCCATTGGGACACCCATAAGGATGGTCACCAGACTGTGGCGCGGTTGCACCGGGAGATCGACCGGCCCATCGCCACGCTGGTCCGGGATCTGGAGGCGCGCGGGCTGCTGGAGCGGACCTTGGTCATCATCGCGAGCGAGTTCAGTCGGGACGCGATGATGGAGGGGCGGCCCGGTTCGACCGCGAACGACCAAGCGACCTTCAAGGTCGATACTTTAGGCGAGATGGCTCACTACGGCCTGCACCGGCACTTCACGGGCGGAACGAGCGTGGTGATGTTCGGCGGGGGCACCAAGCGGGGATACGTCCACGGCCGCACGGCGGATGAGCGGCCGCTGCTGGCGATCCAGGATCCCGTCACCGTGATGGACCTGCACGCGACTATTATGACCGCGATGGGCATCAGTCCGAAGACCGAGTTCAGCGTGGAGGGCCGGCCGTTCTACGTGACGGAGGACGGCAAGGGCCGCGCGGTGCAGGAGCTGTTCGCCTGAGCCGGCCGAAGGCGCGGGCGGTTGCCGGTTTCGCCCTGAACCCTGCGGCTGGCCCGCCGGACAACCAGAGGCGCATCGAACCAGGATCGAAGGAGAATCGAACGAGAATCGAAGGAGAGGCGCGGGAGCGGGCCCCGCGACCCGGCGGCCGAGCCGACTGCGCCAGGATTGGAGGCACATCGAACGCACCTTGGAGGCACACCGAAGGCGGGGCGGGCCGCCGCAGACCGCGGGCGAGGCGATTGACTCGACGATGGCCTGCCGCATCCTGCGCCTATGAGTTCGGCCCCTGCCCCAGCGCTCCGCGACCTCTCGTTCGCCGAAAAACTGCTCCTGGTCGAGGACCTGTGGGATGAACTCGCCCGCCAGCCGGATGGCATCCCGCTTTCCGACTCGGTGAAACGCGAACTGGATCGCCGGTATGACGATTATCTCGCGAATCCACAGGAAGGCAGTTCGTGGGAGGAGACTAGGCAAAGGCTGGCGGGACGGTGAACTCCTATCGCCTGCTCGTCCGCTCGTGCGCCGAGCGGGATATCGCGGAGGCCATCGCGGGATATGACGCCATCGCGAATGGCCTGGGAGCGATGTTCCTGATGCGGACGGAAGCCGCCATCGCGGCGATCCGGCGCGCGCCCGAGGGCTTTCGAAAATCTCACGGGGAGTACCGCCACCTCGTCCTGCGCCGTTTCCCCTATGGCGTGTTCTATGTCCTCGACGGCCAGTCCATCTCGATCGTGGCCGTCCTGAATCTGCGCCAGGATCCAACCGCTATTCGCGCGACACTGGGATAGGCCGGCAACCCAGCCTCACCGGTGCCGGCCGTGGCGGATGATGTCCCAGACCACGTACAGGCCCAGCACCGCCGAAAGCAGGTAGCCGACAATCCCCAGCGCTGGATACCCGAACAAGTGCGGCTGGATACCCGTCGTCACAATCAGCGACGACCCGATGATCAGCGCCCCGATGATCACCCCCAGCGTAATCCGGTTGGCGGCGATCTTCACCGCATCGTCGTGCTCCTCTAGGCCCCGGTGATGCAGGTTGATCGCCAGGCTGTCGTGCTCCAGTCGCCGGAGCAGGCGGCGCAGCTCGAAGGGCAGCTCCTGCAAGCCCAGTACCGACTGCCGCAGCATCTCGCGAGAACGGCGCAGTAACACCCCCGGGCTGGCCCGCTCGCGGTGCAGCTCCCGCAACACCGGCGCCGTGGCCGCCCGGAAATCGAACTCCGGATCCAGCATCCGCCCCACCTCCTCGATCGAAAGGACCGCCTTCGCCATCAGGGCGTAGTCCCGCGAGAGGGGAATCCCCTGCTGGCCGAGCAGGAACAGCAGCCGGAGCATCGCCCGCCCCAAGGCCTGACGACCCACCGCGAAGTTCAACTCCTCCCGCAGGGCGAGCGTGATTTCCTTCTCCAACGCCCGCAGATCCGGCCGCGCGTCCACCGGCGCCAGATCCGCCGCGATCTGCACGATCCGCTCACTGTCCTGCTCCACCGCCGCGACCCAGAAATCCGCCAAGGCGTGCCGCAGCCGCCGCGTCAAATGTCCGGCCAAACCCCAGTCCAAGAAGCAAAGGCGGCCGTCCTTTGCAATGTACAGGTTGCCCGCGTGGGGATCGGCGTGGAAGAACCCGGCCAGAAAGACCTGCCGCACCAGGGACTCGGCCCCGCGCCGCGCCCAGCGCCGGCGATCCTCGACCGATTCATCCCCGCGCAGTTGGCCGACCGGAGTCCCGTCGACCCACTCCATCACGAGCACCGTCTCGCTGGAAAAGGCATCGAACACCCGGGGCGCGTAGACCTCCGCGGGGCTGGAGTTCAACGAGTTAAAGTACCGCTGGTGCCGGGCTTCGTGGCGGAAATCCAGCTCCCGCATCACCCCTTCACGGGCCTCCGCGACCACCCCGGGCAAATCGAGATGGCGCCACGCTGGCACGTGAAGCTGGACTTTGCCTGCCAGCCAACGCGCCAACTCAAAATCGACCGTCAGGCGATGCTGCAGGTGGGGTTTCCGCACCTTAATCGCCACCGTTTCCCCGGTCGGAAGTTGGGCGCGGTAGACCTGCGCCAGCGAGGCGGTGGCGACGGGGGTATCTTGCCAACCGAGGAACACCTCCGCCGGGGGGCGGCCGAAGGCGTGCGTCAGGACCGGGAGCATTTCCGCCGCCGGTACAGGCTGCACCCGATCCTGCAACTTCCTCAATTCAAGCAAGATGTCGTGCGGCACGACGTCCGGCCGCATCGAGAGCAGCTGGCCGAGTTTGACGAACGTCGGCCCCAGTTCCTCCGCGGCTAGGCGGAGCCGCTCGCCCGGGGTGCGGACGGGGCCCGGATGGGGCAAAAGGCGCTGCCAGAGCCCCGAGGGAAGCTCTAGCTTGCTAATGAGGTCGGCAAAGCCGTGGCGAGCCAGGACCGTGAGGATCTCCTTGGCGCGGACGGCGTGCTGGAGGACGTCGAACACCGTTTAGTCCCGGGACGGCGGTGCGACCGTGTCGGCTGTTTGCGCGGTGGTGGCGGCCGCGGCCTGCTCGAGGGCGGCGACGCGGGCTTCGAGGGCGTCGAGCCGCTGTTGGGCGCGCTGGTCGATGCCGGCGAAGGCGCCCTTCAGCTTCTCGCCCAGTTCGTGGCTCAACGTTTCCGCCTCGCGGCGGCCCTCCGCCACCAGCTTTTCCGCCACTTCCTGGGCTTCCGCGGAGGTCACCTTGCCCTGACGCACGAGGTCGCCTAGGACGGCCTCGACCTTTTCCTTGGACACGACTGCTGCGCCGACTCCGGCCAGCAGGGTTTTTTTGAGCGCGTCGATCATAGCGGAAATACCCTAGCCGGGTCGGCGGGTGGAGGCAACCGCCGAAGGCGAGAAGGCGTAGGCTGCCTGCCTGACTACCTCTTCAGGATAGAAGGTTGCAATGTCACGAACTTGTGACGTTCTGGCGGGTTCAATTTTGGCGTCCTGCCTCCCGGTGGGGCGTCGGATTGAACACCAAACCAGCACCCTATGAATAAACCGCAGCACCTCGCCGCCGCCTCCCTTGGGCGGTTCGGCCTCGCTACCGCCTTGGTCGCGGGCGTCGCCTTCGCCGCCCAGCCCACGGTCTCGACCAACGACGTCCAGAAGATGGAGAAGTTCGTTGTGACCGGCTCCCTGATCCCGATCGCGGCCGGCTCCCCCGCCATCCCCGTGACCGTCTTGGGCGCCCCCGAGATTGAGAAGACCGGCGTGAGCACCGACCTGCTCGATGTCCTGAAGAAGGCCCAGCCGGCGTTCTTCGGCTCGAACAACATCGGTTCCGAGAACGGCAACATTTCCTCGGGCTCCACGAACGGTGGCTCGCAGGTTTCCCTGCGCAACCGGGCGACGCTGGTCCTGATCAACGGCCGCCGGGCGAACATCTCGCCGGTGCTGGCCAGCGGTGGCGCGAGCTTCGTGGACGTGAGCGTGATCCCGATCTCGGCGGTCGAGCGCATCGAGATCCTCTCGGACGGCGCCTCGGCGACCTACGGTTCGGACGCGGTCTCGGGCGTGGTGAACGTCATCCTGAAGACCAACTACGCTGGTTCGGAGATCGGCGGCACCTACGGCTGGAGCCCCAACGACGGCAAGTGGGCGACCCGCAGCTACTACGGGGTGGCGGGCGCGAGCTTCGGCCCGACCAGCCTGACCATCACCACCGAGTGGAAGCGCAGCGACCCGCTCATCCAGAAGGAGCGCGACTTCGCCAAGGGCCAGTTCCGCACCCCGTCCTTCGCGGGCTCGATCAACCTCGCCGGCACCACGGACTTCTACTTCCTGGGCGGCAACCGGAATGCTCCCCCGCAGAACCTTGACCTGACCCCGGCGCAGGCCGTGGCGCAGGGCATCTACCAGGGCCCGCTGACGCAGGACCAGGTGGCGCAGTTCTTCGATCTGGCCAACTATCCGACGATGCTGCTCCGCGCCCAGCGCCGCAGCTTCACCGCGGCCCTCGAGCACAAGCTCAACGACACGACCTCGATCTTTGGCGACTTCATCTACTCGCTGAACGAGACCGAGTCCGTCCTGAACGCCCAGCCGGTCTCCGGCAACGTGGTCGGCACCAATCCGAACAATCCGTTCAACGTGACGGTCACGGCCCGCAACCGGTTCGTGAACTTCCCCCGCATTTACGCCAACCAGTCCACCAGCATCCGCGGTGTGACGGGCATCAAGGGCAAGATCACCGACACGTGGAGCTATGAGTTGGCCGGCAACTTCAACCGCACCGATCACGCGTACCGCAACCGGAACCTGATCGACGGCGTGAAGTACACCGAGCTGGTGAACTCCGGCGCCTACAACCCGTTCGCGATCCGGCAGAACCCGGGCGTGATCGAGAGCATGGTGGGCATCCAGTTCCGCAACTACGACAGCCAGCTGAACAGCTTCGACTTCCGCCTCAACGGCAGCGTCTTCCGGCTGCCTGCCGGTGACGTCAAGATCGGCGTCGGCGCCGAGACCCGCTGGGAGTCCCTCAGCTTCGTGAACGACCGCTTCGACCAGACCGGCCAGTGGCTGCAGGCGACCCCGCGCCAGCCGTTCTCGGCCCGCTCGACCACCGATGGCTTCTTCACCGAGGTGCGCGTGCCGGTCTTCGGCGGCGGCAACTCGATGCCCGGCTTCCACGTCCTGGAGCTGTCCGCGGCCGTCCGCCACGACATCTACAGCAAGACCTCCGATCCGACGGTCCCGAAGTACTCCCTGCGCTGGCTGCCCTTCAACGACGAGCTCGCGATCCGCGGTTCGTACTCGGAGTCCTTCAGCGCCCCGACCCTGTTTGACCTGTTCGGGCCGGTCTCCGTGGGCTTCACGTCCTCGATCAACACCACCCGTTACAACACCAGCGGCACCTCCTTGGGCGTTGCCTCCGGCTCCCGCCAGTACCGCTCCCAGTCCGGCTCGAACTCGGGCCTGAACCCCTCGGAGTCCCGCAACTGGTCCGCCGGCGTCGTCTGGTCCCCCAAGGCCATCAAGGGCCTGTCGGTGTCCGCCGACTGGTTCAACATCGACGAGCGCGACCTGATCTCCTCGATCAGCTCGAGCCTGATCGTCTCGGACGTCGAGCAGAAGGGTCCCGCTTCCCCGTACGCCAGCCTCGTCCGCTTCGGCACCAGCCTCGCGGGTGAGACCTACTTCGGCACGGGCGCGGCGGTCACCTCGCCCGGCCAGATGACGAACCGGCCCTCTGACGAGGTCTGGATCTCCAACGCGATCGTCAATGTCGCCGGCTACTGGCAGGACGGCATGGACCTCGCGGCGAGCTACAAGTGGACCCAGCAGGGCTTGGGCAACTTCAACGCCTCGCTGGCCGGCACCTACATCCGCGAGTACGCGGTGCAGAGCCTGCCCAACGGTGCGGTCGCCCGCTACCAGGACGGCTTTTCCGGCTCGGCGGCTTATCCCCGCTATCGGACCCGTTCGAACCTCGACTGGGTCTCCGCGAACAACCGCTGGAACGCCACGATCGGCCACACCTGGGTGCCCGAGATCGACGATCTGGCCTGGTCGACCGAGTACCGCGTGAAGAGCTACCACACGTTCGACCTGCGCGTGGGCCACTCCTTCTCCGGTTCCTCGAACCGCTGGCTGAAGGGCCTGCAGGCGACGATCGGTATGAACAACGTGTTCAACAAGTTCCCGCCGCTCATCCGCTCCGAGGGCAACCAGTCCCACGACATCAGCTCGTACGACCCGATCGGCCGCTACATCTACGGCTCGATCAAGTACAAGTTCTGATCGCGAGGGCGTGCCGCCAGCTGGCACGCCCTCCCCTTTCCGAGCCGGGCCTGCGGGCCCGGCTCTTTTTTTGCCCGGACCCGGGCCCCGACGGGGTCAGCCTGTTGCATGTTGCAGAGGCCCCATCCCCTTTCTCGCCCTCCGGCGCGGCAGAAGGCCTGCAACATGCAACAGGCTGACCCCGTTTCGTTCAGAGCGGGGGTTTAGGCGTGCCATCGCCCGCGTTCGGCGTTTGAAGGGCACGATGGATCTGACCGCCCACCGCGCCCTGATGCGGGAACTCGCCGCCACCAGCGGGGAATTCATCCGCGGCCACTGGGGACGCCCGGAACTGGCGGTCGAGACCAAGTCGGACGCCTCGCCGGTGACGGTCGCGGATCGCGGGGCGGAGCAATTGATGCGCGCGCGGATCGCCCAGGTGTTCCCCAGCCACGGGATCCTCGGGGAAGAGTTCGGGACGGAGAACGAAGGCGCGGACTTCACTTGGGTGCTCGATCCCATTGATGGCACCAAGTCGTTCATCACCGGCGTCCCGCTGTGGGGCACCTTGATTGCCCTCCTGCACGAGGGGCGGCCAGTCTTGGGCTGCATCCACCAGCCCATCCTCGGCCAGCTGATGCTGGGAGACGGCCACACCACGACCCTGAACGATCGCCCCGTGCGCTGCCGCGCGGTGGCGGGACTGGAAGCGGCGACGGTGCTGACCAGCGACCCCCTTAATCCCGAGCGTTACCAGCCGGGTTCCGGCTATGAGCCGCTGATCAGGCGCGCCCGGTTGGTCCGGACCTGGGGCGATTGCTACGGCTACCTCCTAGTGGCGGGGGGCTGGGCAGATGTGATGCTCGACCCGGTGATGAACCCCTGGGATATCGCGGCGCTAGTGCCGATCCTGCGGGGCGCGGGCGGGGTGATCACGGACTGGCAGGGCGGACCGGCCTATCCGGCCAACTCGACCGTGGCGGCGGCCACCCCGGCGCTGCACGCGGCGGTAATGGCCGCGCTGCACGGGAACGCCCCGGCGCGCGCGGTTTAGCCTGCCTGAAAGCGGCCCGCAGCCGGGCGCGGTTCAGACCTTCTCCGGGATCGCGTAGGGCGGGCGCTGCGTTTCCTTGAGCAGGAAGCGGGCGTATTCGAGCGCACCTTCCTGCTGGCCGGAAACCGCCGTGATGCCGTCGCCGATCGCATCGAGGGAGAGCCAGGGGCCGAGCCGGAAGGGCTGGCGGGCGAGGTCGATCCCGTGCACCTGCAGGTGCGTCTGCAGTTCCCGGTGGATCGCGCCGGCGGCGGGAAAGTCCCCCAGCGTAGCATCGATCGCGGCCGTCGGGGCGGATTCGCCGGCGCGGTAGGAAATGTTACCGAAGTGGCAGAGCGAGGCGGAGAGGTGGCCCGTCTCGACCGGAGCGGCGAGGTCCTGGCTGCGGCGGGAACGTACCGCATCGAAGAAGTTCTGCACGTGGGTGGCGCCACCGTCGCCCGCGAACTTACGGATCTGCTTGCCCGCCTTGTCGAAGGCGGTGGCACCGACCAGCCCCGCGACCGTCCCGCCCTCGCAGGTGGCGATCACCCCGGTGCGGAGGCCGCCGACTTGGTCGAGGTAATTGACCCCTGGCTTGGCGGGGAGCGCCCGGTGTTCGAAGATCAGCGGGATCTGGGCGTAATCG
>NEUZ01000005.1 GCA_002304435.1 Opitutia bacterium Tous-C8FEB
ATGCCCCTGCCCCGCCTCGTTCGTACCCGTGTCGCCTGCGCCGCCCTGCTTCCGGCCGCGCTGTCCGCCCAAACCGCGCCCCCGGCCGCTCCCGCTGCCCCCGCCTCGACCGTCAAGCTGGAGGAGTTCGTGGTCACCGGCGTGTTCAACGCGACCGAGGCCAAGAAGGCCACCACCGCAATCACCGCCGTGGATATGGCCGTGATCGCCGACCAAGTGCCCATCAGCGCGGACGATATCCTGCTTAACGTCGCCGGGGTCTTCGTGAACTCGTCCCTCGGCGAGATCCGCGGGATGGTCTACTCGCGCGGCATCTCGGCCGACAGCAGCGACGGCGCGACCGGCCAGTACTATGTGTCGATGCAGGAGGACGGCCTACCGCTGACGAACGTCAATTTCGGCAACTACAACGCGAGTTACTTCAACCGCCCCGATGGCACGCTACAGCGGGTCGAGGCGGTCCGCGGGGGCAGCGCCTCGATCACTTCCTCCAATTCCCCCGGCGGCGCCTTCAATTACATCAGCCGCGTGGGTTCCTCCACGTTTGGCGGCGAGCTGCGCACCCGCTATGGCCTTGAGGGCCGCGGTTCACCGCACCTCCGCGTCGAAGGCGTGGTTGGTGGCCCGCTGGGCCGCAAGGGCTGGAATTACAGCGTGGGCGGCTTCTACCGCTACGCCGAGGGCCACCGCCCGCCCGACGGCTACCCGATGAACCACGGGTTCAACCTCCGCGGCAACCTCTACAAGGACTACGGCCGCGGCTCGGTGAAGATCTACGGCAAGTACCTCGACGACCGGAACCACTGGTACGAGTACCTGCTCGCCCGGGACCCGCAGGACCCGAAGCAATACCCCGGCCTCAGCCGCTACAGCACCAACCTGTTCCCGAAGACCAAATTCCAGTACCCGCGCGAGTCCGACGCTACTTTCGCCACCTTCGATTCCGCCGACGCGGTCCGCTCCCGTCAGCGTTACGGCGGCGTCGAATGGAAACACGACTTCGGCGGCGGCTGGTCCGTGAACCACAACATAAAGGCCAGCCGCAGCTGGGCCGACTGGAACTCCAGCTCGGGCGTCACGCCGCGCTCCCTCAACTGGCCAAATTTCTTCAGCACGATGGGCATTCAGTTCAGCGGCGGCGGCGCGACACTCAACGGCCGCGTCCCGCCCGGGCTGTACCAGTTCTACGACCGCCAGACCGGTTCCGTCGTCGGCGAGGTGACCTCGAACGGCTCCTACACCGTCAACGCCAATGCGATGGTCCAGGCCGGCCAAGTGGTGCGCTTCGCCAACCTGCCGAACCAGCAGATCGTCCCCAACGCGCTTTGGACCAACAATGGGCGCGTCGCCAACGAGCATATGGACGAGCTGATGGAGCGGCTCTCCATCACCAAGAAGCTGGGCTCGATGTCGTTCACCTTCGGTGGCTACTTCGGCTATTCGGACATCTCCGACCGCCAATCGAGCGGCGGCCGCACCGCCTCGCCGCTGACCGAGCAGCCCCAGCCGCTCGGCATCCGCTGGATCCCGGCCACCGCCGCCACCGCGCCCGCCGGCACCCCCGCCGCCACCCTCGCCGCCGTAACCCCTTGGAACGGCCGGACCGTGCAGCTCACGAACCCGGAGGGCTTCACCGCGCTCGGCGTGGGTTACGTGCGCAACGAAGCCATCGCCCGGCAACTGGCCTACTTCTTCGGCCACAAATGGGACATCACGGACCGCTGGGGCGTCGACTGGGGCTTCCGCGGCGAGAAGTTCCGGGTCGTCGGCTTCAACCAATCCGGCACCCAGAACCCGCGCGGCAACTGGGACCCGACCTATGGCGGCGCCGACGGCGACCCTTACACGATGTTCGATAACCGTTTCCAAGTGCCCAACGCGGCCGCGAAATGGTTCTTCGACAAGGATGTGCGCAGCTTCTCCTGGTCGGTCGCGACCAACTACGTGATCGATAACGAAAACTCGTTCTACGTCCGCTTCGCCGACGGCGAGAAGGCCCCCGATTACGGGTTCTTCCGGAACTACAACTCCGTCTTCCGCCTGAACAACTTAAAGCCGCGGCCGCAGACGGTGGAGCAGTGGGAACTGGGCTACCGCTGGAAGCGCAAGGACCTCACGCTCACCGTCACGCCCTTCTGGAGCCGCCTCGCCAACATCAACAGCAACCCGCAGGCCACCGAGGCCGATGGCGCCACCCTCTACTACCCCGATCCAATCTATAATATGGTCACCTCCTATGGCATCGAGCTGGAGGGCGAGTACCGCCTGACCGAACGCCTGCGCCTGCGCTCGGTCTTCACCACGCAGAAGTCCACCAACACGATCTGGAAGGTGTTCGTGGCCGGCGTGAACGGCCGCGACGACGACAGCTACCTCGATTTCTCCGGTAAGCCGGCCGACAACAATCCGGACTTCATCCTCAACACGACGCTCGATTACCGCACGCGCTCCTGGTTCGGCAACGTCTCCTGGCGTCATATGGGCGAGCGCGCCGGCAACATCGCCAACGTCATCACCCTGCCCCGCTTCAACCAGTTCAACCTCACCGCCGGCTACACGATCTCGCGGACCCGCTCGGTGAACCTGAACATCAACAACGTCCTCGATAGCGAGGGCGTGATGACGTGGCGCGGCTGGGGCGTGAACCCCGGCGACCGCCAGAGCTACCGTTCCCTCCCGGAAACCGGCCGCGACACGATGCTCCAGTACGTGCCCGTCCAGCCCCGCGCCTTCTTCCTTACCTACACCCAGAAATTCTGACGTCACCGCGGCCCCGCCGCGATCGTCTCGCCTCATCACCCCCTTCCATGCGCCTGCTGCCCGTCCTCCTCGCCCTGACCGCCGCCGCCCTGCCGGCCGCGGAGCAGAAGAAAGCCAATCCGATCCGCCCCAACCCGGCCGAGCTGCCGCCGCCGGCGGATCCCGCGGCGATCAACGTTCCGCCCGGGTTCAAGGTCGAGATGCTCTACAGTGTCCCGCGCACGGACCAAGGCTCGTGGGTCTCGCTGACCCCGGACCCCAAGGGCCGCCTCCTCGCGTCCGACCAATACGGCGGCATCTACCGGATCACCCTCCCGCCCCTCGGCACCAGCACGGGCCTGCGGGTCGAGAAGCTGGACATCGACCTGAACCGGGTGGCCGTGGCCGCCCCGCCGACTGAGGAGCCGCGGAAGGGTAAGAACGAGAAGGCTAAGACCGAGAAAGCCGGACCCGTCGAACGGCTCGAGGTGGGCGCCCACGGCCTGCTCCACGCCTTCGGCAGCCTCTATGTGATGGTTAACGAGAACCGCGCCCGCGCCGGGCTCTGGCGCCTGCGGGACACCAACGGCGATGACCAATATGACGAGGTGAAATACCTCCGCCCACTCAAGGGCACCGGCGAGCACGGCACCCATTCGCTCGTCCTCTCCCCGGATGGCCAGACCATCACGGCGTCGTTCGGCAACTTTACCGACCTGCCTGCCACGGTGGAAAAAACCCGCCCGACGGCCTGGGACGAAGATCACCTCCTGCCCCGGATGTGGGACGCCCGCGGCCACGCCCGCGGCCGGATGGCCCCCGGGTCGCACATCGTACGCTTCGACCCCGAGGGGAAGGTCTACGAGCTCTTCTCGATCGGCTTCCGCAACCAGTTCGACATCGCCTACGATCAGAACGGGGAACTGTTTACCTTCGATTCCGATATGGAGTGGGACCAGGGCACCCCGTGGTATATGCCCACCCGCATCAACCACGCCGTGAGCGGCGGCGACTTCGGCTGGCGCAGCGGTGCCGGCCGCTGGCCCGAATATTACGCCGATAGCCTCGGGACCGTCGTCGATATCGGTCCGGGCAGCCCCACCGGCGTCGCCTTCGGCACCGGCGCGAAGTTCCCCGCCAAGTACCAGCGGGCCTTTTTCGCCGCTGATTGGACCTACGGCACGCTCTACGCGATCCACCTCCAGCCCGAAGGAGCTGGTTTCCGCGGCGAGCGCACCGAGTTCATCACCGGCAAACCCCTCCCGCTCACCGACGTGATCATCCACCCCGGCGACGGTGCGATGTACTTCGCGGTCGGCGGCCGCCGCACCCAGTCCGCCCTCTACCGCGTGACCTACACCGGGACGGAGAGCACCGCCCCGGTCGGCGCCCTGCCGCCCACGGCCGAGGCCAAGGCGCGCCGGGCCCTCGAGGAATTCCATCGCGAGGGTGCCCCCGCCGCCGCGATTGACACCGCCTGGCCGCACCTCGCCAGCCGCGACCGCAACCTGCGCTTCGCCGCCCGCGTGGTGCTGGAACGCCAGCCGTCCGCCCGCTGGGCCGAGCGCGCCCTCGCCGAACTCCAGCCGCAGGCCCTGATCGAGGCGATGATCGGCCTCGCCCGCACCGGCGACAAGGCGCTGCAGCCGCGGCTGATCGCGGCCCTCGGCCGACTCGACCTCCGCACCGTAGAGCCCAGCCTCCGCCTCCCCCTCCTGCGCGCGTGGCAACTGGTGTTCACCCGGCTGGGTAAACCCTCGGCCGAGGTCTGCGCGACCATCGCCGCCAAGCTCGATCCGATCTTCCCCCATGCCGACCCGCTGGTGAACCGGGAACTGCTGCCGCTACTCGTGTTCCTCGATTCCCGCCAGGCCGTCGCCAAGGCGGTCCCGCTGCTCAGCGTCTCAGAGCCCGTGACCGTCACCGGGGAGGAGATCGGCGGCGCGGCCCTCATCGCCCGCAACGACCGCTACGCGGCCGCCGTCACCGGCGTGAAGGCGACCCGCCCGGACCGCCAGCAGATCGCGCTCGCCTACACCCTGCGCCACGCCACCGCCGGCTGGACCCCGCGCCTGCGCACGGAGTTCTTCTCCTGGTTCCCGCGCACCGCCACGTGGAAGGGCGGGAACAGCTTCAGCGGCTTCATCCAGAACATTCGCACTGAGTCCCTCGCCAACGTGCCCGACAAGGCCGAGCGGGCCGCGCTCCAGACGCTCTCGCAGCCGCCCCCGCCCTCCTTTGCCGCCCCCTCCGTGCTTCCCCAAGGCCCGGGGCGCCCCTACAGCCTCGCCGAGGCTGCCGGGCTGATGCCCGCCAAGCTCTCCGGTCGCGACTTCGCCCGCGGCAAGGCGATGTACACCGCCACCGCCTGCATCCTCTGCCACCGCTTCGGGGACGAGGGCGGCAGCGGCGTCGGCCCCGACCTCACGGGCGCGGGCGGCCGCTACTCGATCCGCGACCTCCTTGAGAACATCCTCGAACCCTCTCAGGTCATCAGCGATCAGTTCGGCGCCGAGCAGATCGAGCGCCGCGAAGGCGACCCGCTGATCGGCCGCGTCGTGGGCGAGGAGAACGGGGAACTGCTCGTGATGGCCAATCCCTTTATGCCCGACGAAAAGGTGCGGGTGAAGGCGACCGACATTACCGCCCGCCGCCCCTATGCGACCTCGCTGATGCCCGCTGGCCTGATCAACAGCCTTAATCCCGAGGAGATCCAAGACCTGCTGGCTTACCTGCTGAGCGGCGGAAACCCGCAGGATCCGATGTTCAAGCGTTGAGCCTCCTCACGGCCGCCCGCCCCCTCCGGGGGCGCGGCGGCTGGTGCGAATGCCGGGAGTCGAACCCGGATCAATGGCTTCGGAGGCCACTACACTATCCATTGTGCTACATTCGCAGGGCCGAAGCTCGGCGATGAAGCGCGGCGCGCTGCCCACCGTCAAGCAACGAAACGGCCCGCCGCGCGGTTCCCTCGCAACTGCGTCGTTGCCTCGGCCGGCGCCGGCCCGCAGCCTCGCCCCCAATGTCCGCCGAGTCTCCCGCCTCCGGGGCCCCCGCCGCACCCACCGACTTCATCCGCGACCTCGTCGCCGCTGACGTCGCGGCCGGCCGGCACGCCCGGATCATTACCCGCTTTCCCCCGGAACCCAACGGCTACCTCCACATCGGCCACGCTAAGTCGATCTGCCTCAACTTTGGCATCGCCCGCGAGTACGGCGGGGTCTGCCACCTCCGTTTCGACGACACCAACCCGGCCAAGGAGGACATCGAGTACGTCGAATCGATTTCCCGCGACGTCCAGTGGCTGATCGCCGGCTGGGCCGACCACTGCCTCGGCCTGAAGCCCCGCGGCGCTACCCTAGCCGCCACCCCCAGCTCCGGCATCCCCGACTATCACCTCGCGGCCGCTCCCGCCGGGACCGGCGAACGCGAGGCCTTCTTCGCCAGCGATTACTTCGACGCCCTCCACGCGTACGCCGTCGAGCTGATCCGCCGCGGCAAGGCCTACGTCTGCGACCTCTCCCCCGAGGAAACGGACGCCTACCGGGGCTCCCCCGACCAGCCCGGCCGCGACTCGCCCTACCGCAACCGCAGCGTGGCGGAGAACCTCGACCTGTTCGCCCGGATGCGCGCCGGGGAGTTCCCCAACGGGGCCCGCAGCCTCCGCGCCCGCATCGATATGGCGTCGCCCAACGTGTGGCTGCGCGACCCCCTGCTCTACCGGATCCGCCACACCGCCCACCACCACGCCGGAGACCGCTGGTGCATCTACCCGCTCTACGATTTCGCCCACTGCCTGAGCGATTACATCGAGGGCATCACGCACAGCATCTGTACCCTGGAGTTCGAGGTGCACCGCCCGCTCTACGATTGGATCCTCCAGAGCCTCGACCTACCCCGCCCCCTTCCGCACCAGTACGAGTTCGCTAAGCTGAACATCAGCTACTTTGTCTTCAGCAAACGCCGGCTGCTGCAGCTCGTGGAGGACAAGCTCGTCGCCGGCTGGGATGACCCCCGGATGCCCACGCTCTCCGGCGCCCGCCGCCGCGGCATCCCCGCCGCCGCCATCCGCCGCCTCGCCAGCCTCGTCGGGGTGACGAAATACGACAGCCTCACCGACATCGCCCTCTTCGAACACGCGATCCGCGAAGAGCTCAACCCGCTCGCCCTCCGCCGCCTCGCCGTCCTGCGCCCCCTGAAGATCGTCCTCACCAACCTCGCCCCCGGGGAGGAAATCCCCTGCACCGCCACGAACAACCCGCAGGACCCGGAGCCCACGACCCGCCCCCTCGCCCTCACCCGCGAACTGTTCATCGAGGCCGAGGACTTCGCCGAGGTCCCGCCACCCAAGTTCTTCCGCCTCAAGCCCGGCGGCGAGGTCCGCCTCAAGTACGCCTGCATCATCAGCTGCCAGGAGGTGGTCAAGGACGCCTCCGGCCAAGTCACCGAGCTGCGCTGCACCGCCGACCTCACCACCCGCTCCGGCCACCCCAACGCCGACCGCAAGGTCAAGGGCACGCTCCACTGGGTCAGCGCCACCCACGGCGTGCCCACCGAAGTCCGCCTGTACGACCGGCTCTTCACCGTCCCCGAGCCCGCCGCCAGCGACGACTTCCGGGTGCACCTGAACCCGCGTTCGCTCGAGACGATCACCGCGGTGGTCGAACCCGCCCTCGCCGCGGCCCAGCCCGGCGATTGCTTCCAATTCGAACGCCTCGGCTACTTCGTACCTGACTCCCGCGACAGCGCCCCCGGGCGCCCCGTGTTCAACCGCACCGTCACCCTCAAGGATGCGTGGACGGCCAAGGGGCCGGCCCGCGCCTGAAACCCACCTCTCCGCGATGAACGTCGGTTTTCTCCTCTTCCCGAAGCTCACCCAGCTGGACCTCACCGGCCCCTACGAGGTGCTCGCCCGCGCCCCCGGCGCCAAGCTCCACCTGATCTGGAAGTACCCGGATCCAGTCGAGAGCGACCGCGGCCTCCAGCTGACCCCGACCACGACGTTCACCGATTGCCCGCCGCTCGACATCCTGTGCGTCCCGGGCGGGCCGGGGCAGGTCGACCTGATGGACGATCAGGAGACCCTCGACTTCCTCCGCCGCCAGGCCGAGGGCGCCAAGTGGATCACCTCCGTCTGCACGGGCTCACTCCTGCTCGGTGCCGCCGGCCTGCTGCAGGGCTACCGCGCCACCTCGCACTGGGCCTCGCGCGACCAACTCAGCCTATTCGGCGCGGTGCCGGAGGATTCCCGCGTGGTCCTCGACCGGAACCGGCTCACCGGGGCCGGGGTGACGGCCGGGCTCGACTTCGCCTTCCAACTGGTAGGGGCCGCCTGCGATGAACGCACTGCCCAGGCGATTCAATTGGCTCTCGAATACGAGCCGCAGCCCCCCGCCTGGGCTGGCACCCCGCACCACGCGCCCGCGGATGTGCTCGAGGAGGCCAAGCTGAAGATGGCCGCGTTTATGGAAAAGCGCCTCGCCGCCAGCAAACGCGCCGCCGCCCGCCTCGCGCCGCCCGCCGAGGGCGCGGCCGCTGAACCCTGGCTCACCTGAGCGCCCGGCAATGCAGCAATCGATCGTCACCCTCGATATGGAGGGCGTCCTCACGCCCGAGATCTGGATCGCCGTGGCCGAGGCCACCGGTATCCCCGACCTTCGCCGCACCACCCGCGACGAGCCGGACTACGACAAGCTGATGGGCGAACGCATCGCCATCCTCGACCGGCACGGCATCACCTTGCCGCGCATCCAAGAGGTCATCGCCGGATTGCCCCTGCTGCCCGGAGCCGCCGACTTTCTCACGGCCCTCCGCGGCCAAACGCAGGTCATCATCCTCTCCGATACCTTCGAGCAGTTCGCCCAGCCGTTCCTGCGTCAGATGAGCTGGCCCACGATCTGGTGCCACCGGCTAGTGGTGGAAAACAACCGCATCGCCGGCTACCGGCTGCGCCTTCCCGACCAGAAGCGCCGCGCCGTCGCCGCCCTCCAGTCGCTCAACTACCGGGTGATCGCCGCCGGGGATTCGTACAACGATACCACGATGCTCGGCCAAGCCGACCACGGGTTCCTCTTCCACGCCCCGGAGAACGTCGTGCGCGAGTTCCCCCGCTTCCCCGCGCTCAACACCTATCCGGACCTGCTCGCGCGGATCACGGCCTGCCTCTGAACCAACGTTGGCCGGCGCCGCCCGCGGGGGCGCGCCGGATCACAGCGCGGCCCGCAGGCGCTCTAGGCGGGCGCGGACGCGTTCGCGGCTCAGGACGCGCATCATCCCGGTCAGACTGGGGCCCACATTGGAGCCCGAGACCGCCAGCCGCACGACCGCCTGGTAGTCGCCAAAGGCTAGACCGCCCCGCGCGGCGAGGGCCTTGATGCCCTCCTCGAGCGCCAAGTCGGTGCCGAAGTCGAGCCCCGGCAGGGCCGCGAGGACCTCGTCCAACCGCGCGCGCGGGTCGCCCTTGGCCAGCACCTTCTCGCGCACCTTGGCATCAATTGGGAACTCCTCGGTGAAGAAGTGCGCCGCGTAGGCCGGCAACTCCTCCAGTCCCTTGAGCTTCGGCTGGCAGAGCAACGCCACCTCGCGGAAGTACCCCGCCTCCGCAGCCAACCCGGCCGCGCCCGTAGCGCCCGCCCGCGTGTGTTGCTCCCGCGCCCGCGCCACGAAGGCGTCCGCCGGCAGCTCAAGCAGGTAAGTCTGGTTCATATGCGCCAGCTTCCGGTCATCGAAGCGCGCGTTGCTCTGGTTCACGCCCGGCAGGTCGAACAGCCGCACGATCTCGGCCAGCGGCAGCTTCTCGCGGTCGTCGCCCGGGTTCCAACCCAGCAGGCAGAGAAAGTTCACCAACGCCTCAGGCAGGTAGCCGCGGCGTTGGTACTCCTCAATCAGCGCGCCCTGGTCTCGCTTCGACATCTTGCCCGGGCCGTTCTGCTTCAGAATGAGCGGAATGTGGGCGAACACCGGCGGCGGCGCACCAAAGCCTTGGTACAGGTGCACGTGCTTGCTCGTGTTCGAAAGGTGATCCTCACCCCGGATCACGTGCGTGACCCGCATCGCGATGTCGTCGACCACGTTCACGAGGTGAAAGACTGGGTTCCCGTCCGAACGCACGATCACGAAATCCTCGTCCTCCACCCGCTCCACCCGGCCGCGGATCCGGTCGTCGATCACCACCGGCGCCGCCGCCACCTTGGTCACGGTCTTGCCGCGGTGCTCATCAAACACCTCGCGCCGCTCGCCCTCCAAGCGGAACCACACGGCACCGTCCTTCTCATAGGCCCGACCGAGATCGCGCAGGCGATTGACGTACTCGCGGTAGATCTCCGTCCGCTCGCTCTGCCGGTACGGACCACAATCCCCGCCACCGCTGGCCCCGAAGCGCGGACCTTCGTCCCAGTTCAAACCTAGCCAGGTGAGGCTCTCGTAGATCAGCCTCAGGTACTCGTCGCTATTGCGCTCCTTGTCCGTGTCCTCGATGCGCAGAATGAAGGTCCCGCCGGTGTGGCGGGCGTACAGCCAGTTGAATAAGGCCGTGCGGGCGCTCCCGATATGGAAGAAACCGGTCGGACTGGGCGCGAAGCGAACGCGGACGGGAGACATAAGGTCGAGGAAGGCCGGCACCGGGAAAGGGCGATCAGCCTCCGCATTCCCCGCGACCCCCGGCCGGGGCTCAATGCCGAAATCGCCCGAATTTCACTTGTCGCTGCCACCGGATTGGGGAACTCGTGTCAGGTTACCGATGAAGCCGCTCAAGCTCGTCCTCTTTCTCCTCGGTGCCGGACTCCTGCTCGCCGCCGGACTCGTCGCCCTTGCCCTGCTCCCCTCCGTTCAAACCTGGGTGGCCCGCCGGGCTTTGGAGGGCTCACCCCTCGCGGTCGAACGCGTCGCCGCCGGGATGGGCGCGGCGCGCCTGGAGGGAGTCACCTTCCGTCAACCCGGCCTCGTCGTCCGGGTCGGCTCCCTCGAGACGCGGCACTCCCTCGGCGCCTGGCTCGGCTCCCGCCGCTTGGACGCCGAGGAAATTACCGTCCGGGACGTGGTGGTCGAACGCACTCCCGCGCCCGCCGACGCCACCGCCCCCGCCAACCCGCCTGTCCCGGCGGTCACGGCCCCCGGTTCCGCCATCCCGCCGGCCTCCGGCAAGGCCGACGCACCCCCCAAGGCCTTCGCCGGCCTGCTCGACCCGGCCCGCCTCCCGTTTGACCTGCGCGTCGGCCGCCTGAGCGTGGCGGGACGGGCCAGCCTCGGGAACGGCCAGACCGCCACGTTCGACCTCCAGGGCACCAATCTGGCCACCGGCGGCGACGGCCGACTCGAGTGGACCCTCGATTTCGCGGACGCCACCCCCGCCGCCGCCCTCCGCGGGCTTCGGTCCACTGGCACCGCCACCCTGACGCTCGCCGCCGATCGGGCACTGACCGCGGTGGGTTTGGAGACTACCCTCGCCGCCCTCGGTCCGGCGCTGCCGCCGGACCAAGTCACGCTCAGCGCGCAGGCGAACCGGGATCCCCAAGGCAAGGAAGCCTACACGATCCGGCTGGGCCTCCTCCGTCGCGGGCAGGCGGAAACCCTCCTGCAGGCCAAGGGCGGCTTCGCCCCAGCCCAAGCCGACCTCAGCGGCACCTGGGACGTGGCCCTGCGCAGCGAGCAACTGGCGGCCCTGCTCGCCGGCTTCGGCTTGCCCGAGGTCGCCGCCACGGGCGAAGGCCAATTCTCCGTGCGTCCCGACGGGACGGCCGGCGCCACGACCGGGCGCCTCCAAGCCACGGTCTCGCGGCTCGGACAGATCTCCCCCACCCTCGCCGCCATCGGTTCGATTCAGGTGGCCGCCACCTTCGACGTGGGGCTGCAGGACCACGCGGCGCAGCTGAAGGCCTTCGATGTGGACGTCAGCGAGGCCGGCGGGCGCCGCTTCGCCCGCCTCCAACTTACCCAACCCGCGACCTACCGCCTCGCGGAGCGCCAGCTCTCCCTCGCCAACCCGCAGGCCGAGGCCGCCCGGCTCGTGCTGGACGCGGTCCCGCTCGCCTGGGCCCAACCGCTGGTCCAGCCGCTCCAGATCGCGCAAGGCACGCTCTCCCTGGAACTCGCCGCCGTCGCCGAACCCGACGGCAGCCGCATTCGTCTGCAGAGCCCCGCGCCCGTCGTACTCCAGAACCTCGTGCTCCGCGAGGCCGGCGGCCGCCCGTTGGTCGAGGGCCTGACGATCTCGGCGCGCCCCACGGTCGACTACACCCGCGAGCAACTGCGCGCTTCGCTGGCGGAATTCAGCGCCCGCTTACCCGCCGGCGACGCGGTGCAGGGGGAACTCCGGACGGAGACACGCCCCTTGACCGGCAAGCCCGCGACGACGTTCCAGGCCAACCTCGAAGCGAAGGTGGCGACCCTGTTGCGCCCCTTCCTCGCCTTCGATCCGGGCGCCATCGAGGCCAAGGTGAACCTCGAGGGCCGCCACGAGGGGGATGCGCTGACCGTGTCTCGCGCGGAGGCCGGGGTGACGCGCGCTGGCGGCGCCCCACTGGCCCGGGTGGCGCTGCTGCAACCCGTGCGCGGCGATCTCCGGGCGGGGACCTTCTCCGCGGAAAACGCCGCCAACCCCGCTCTTCGCGTCGAGTTGGGCGAAATCCCCCTCGCTTGGGCCGGGGCCTACGTGCCCAACAGCCTACTCACCGGTAGTCTGAGCGGCGCCGCCCTTACCCTCACTTGGGCGAACGATGGGGCCGCCACCCTGCACACCGCCTCCCCGCTCGGCCTCCGCGGGGTCAACCTCGCCCTCGGCGGGCAGCCGCAGGTGAGCAACCTGGACCTCAGCCTAGACGCCACCGCCGTGCGGCGCGGGCAGACGCTCGGGTTCACCGTCCGCCGGCTCGAGGCCCGCCAAGGCGAGGAAGCGCTGCTGCTGGTCGAGGCCGAAGGGGAACTCACCCCAGGGCCCAAACCGGCGGGCAAAGTCAAAGGATCCGTGCAGGCCGAGGCGCTCCTCTTCCGCCAGCCGGCCCTCACCGCCCTCGTGCCGGTCGCCCAGGGCCGCATCCGCACCACCTTCGATACCACCTTCAAAGTCGGCGACGCCCTCGCGGCCAAGCTCTCCCTGACCACGAAAGGCCTTGGCGTCCGCGGCCAACCTGCCCTCGGCGATGCTGAACTCTCCTTGACCGCGCAGGCCAAGGCGGACGGCTCGGCCACCTTCGCACTGCCGCTCACAGTCACCGCTGCCGGCCGCAAGTCCGACCTCACGCTGGAGGGCTCCGTCAGCGCGGCCGCCAAGGATCAGCCCCGCACCTTCAACCTCCGGGCGACAAGCACCAACCTGGTGATCGACGACCTGCAGGCCTTTGCCGCCCTCGCACCCGCATCGTCCGGCACGCCGGCCGCCACGGTCGCTCCCGCCGCCGCTAAGCCCACGGGCAACCGCCCCGCGGCCGCCTCCAGCTCCCGGCCCCAGACCACGGCGCCCGCGAAGTCCCCCGCGCCCGCGGCCGTCACCCCCGACCGCGCTCCGCCCTGGCGCGGCCTGCAGGGTCGGCTCGAAGTTGACCTGAAGCGGGTACTTTATGGCCGCGACTACACCGGCCGCGGGCTCAAGGGCACCGCCACCCTCACGCCCTCGCGCTTCGCGCTGGATTCGTTGCAGGGGAGCTTCCGTGACCAGCCGTTCAATATGGGCGCCGCCCTCACCTTCACCCCGGGGCAGGCGCAACCCTACGCCCTGACGGGCCAGGTCGACATCTCCGGGCTCGCGATCGGCGAGGTACTCCGGGCCGCCAATCCCGGGGAAAAGCCGTTGCTCGAAAGCACCGTGAAGGTCGCCGCCAAGCTCTCCGGCCGCGGTGCGACCGTGCCCGACACCCTCGCGCGCGCCTACGGGCAGTTCGAGGTCACCGGCGGCCCGGGGGTCCTCCGCGCCCTCGGCAAGAAAGGCCAGACGGTCAGCGCGGCCTCCACCCTGCTCGGCGTGGCGGGTGCGCTCGCCGGCTCCGGCAACACCCTCGCGCTCAGTCAACTGGGCCGGGAACTCGAGGAGATGCAGTTCGACCGCTTCAGCCTCAAGGTGGAGCGGGACGCCGCGCTGAACTTCCGCGCGACCACCATCGAGTTCCTTTCGCCCTCCAAGCGCCTCACCGGCCGCGGCGCGATGACCTACCGCGAGGGCGCCCCCTTCGACGCGTGGCCGCTGGAGCTGGAGTTCCGCCTGGCCGGCAAGGACTTCATGGCCCGGCTGCTGAACGAGGCGCGGGTGCTCTCCGGTGAGCAAGATGACCAGGGCTACTTCCCGATGGCCGTACCCTTCACGGTCAACGGCACCCTCGCGGGCGTGAACAACTCGCTCTGGAAGGTGCTGGCCGGCTCCGCCGCCCGCGCCGGCCTCGAGGGCCTGCTCGGCCGTTAGGCCGGCCGCCGCCCCGCGCCGGCGAGGCAGCCTTGCCACAAGGCTTCCTCGCCGGGGTGACCCACGGCCCGCAGCCCGGCGGCGATCGCGTCTCCCGTCGGCTCCTCCACCGCGTGCCGCGGATCCCCCGGCCAGTCGGGCCGCACGCAGCGCACCAGCGCCCAACACGCCCACGCCCGCCAACGCCGCTGCTCGCGCCGGGGCTCGTTCATCCGGTCCGCGTAATGCTGGAAATGCACCCGCGGGTTGCCGATGAACACCCCCGGCGGCACCCGCCCGACCATCCACGCCGTCGCCGCATACGGGAGCGGATAGTCCCGCAGCACGGGTTCATCTCCCCGCAGGTCCGCGCCAAATGCACGGTCGAGGCACAACAAGGCCCGCGCGGCGAGGCCGCGTTGCCACAGGAACTGGCCGTACTCGAGGCAGTCCCGGTAAAACACCTCCCCTCGGCCGGCTTCCCGGTGCCGGTGCAGGCTCCGCCAATCCAGTTCCGGCCGCGCGGCAGGCAATTGGGGACAGGACGGTAGCGCGGGAACCATCCCTGCCCAGTTGGTCCCAGCGCGCCCCGGCGTCAATGCCGCCGGGACCGCCGCCAAGGGTTTGGCTTGGCGCCCGCCCAGGTTTCTCCGAAAACGCCGGCGCTGAACGCTCCGTCCACCGCTCCCGCCACCCCGCCCCCGCCGCCGCTAGTGCACGAGGTCTCCGGCTGGCGGCGCGCGCTCCTGTGGCCCGCTGGGCTCTTGCTCCGCCTCTGGGGGCGCTCCCTGCGGTTCGAGGTCACCCCAGAGGACTTCGCCCGCTACACCAAGTGCGACGAACCGGTTGCCATCGTGCTCTGGCACAACCGGCTCTTCCTCGCCGCCGAAATCGTCCGCCGCTTCCGCACCGGCCGGCCCGCCTACGCCCTCGTCAGCGCCAGCCAAGACGGGGCCTGGCTCTCCGCGTTCTTCCATCTCGTCGGAATGCGCACGGTCCGCGGCTCCAGCAGCCGCCTCGGGCGCGAAGCCGCCACCGCCCTCGTCGACACCCTGCGCGCGGGCCACGACGTCGGGATCACGCCCGACGGCCCCCGCGGCCCCCTCTATGCGTTCAAGCCGGGCGCCCTCATCGTGGCGCGCCGCACCCACGCCCCGCTGCTGCTGGTCGGGGCGGAATTCGCGTCCGCGTGGCGCCTGCGCAGCTGGGACCGCTTCCGCGTGCCCCTACCGTTCTCCCGCGTGCGGATGCGCTGCGAGATCATCCCGGCGACCGCTCTGGCCGACCGGGACGAGGCGCTGCTCCAGATCCAGGCGCGCCTGCTCGCGCTCAACCCGGATTCGGCGGACTGAACGTCCAGAACTAGGGGAACACCGGGGTGAGGTTCACCACCCCGCCGCTCGCGACCGTGTAGTCGGGCCCGCTGTTCCAGGTGAGGTCGTTGACCAGCACCTTGAACGTGTACCCACGGGCGGATTCCCCAAGGTTCAGACGCCACAGGTCCGCGGCGATGCACTCCATCGGCACGCCCCGATCCCAGCTTAGCCCCGGTCCCTCGCCGCGCAGGTGCAGAGCGTTACCGAAACCAATGTTGATGCGCGCCGTGATGGTAGTGACCACCGGCCGCCGCGCCGCGGGCAGCACGGGGGCCGGGACGGGAGCAGGAGCCGCCAGCGCGGCCGCGGGGCGGACCGGCGAAGCTGCGGGAGGGGGAACGGAGGCCGGCGTCACGGCCGGCTTCGCGGCGGGCGCTAGGGCCGCCGCCGGAGCCGGCTTGGCCACCGGGGCCTTGCGCTTCGGAGGAGCCTTCTTCGCCGGCGCCTTGGCGGCGGGGGCGGGCACGGGTTTCGTCGCTGGGGCGGGCGACACCTTGGACTTGGCAGTGGTTTTCTTCATGGGTGTCGATGAAACGTCCCCCACCGAGCTGGCGGAGGGTACGGGCAAAACCATAGCAAGAGCGGGGCCAACTGGCCAGTCGCCTTTTGCCCTGTCACCCGGATGTGACGCGCCCCGCCATCCTTCCCCGCCGGACCGACCGGCGGGGAGCGGATCCCATCAAAGGCCGCGGCAGACCGAGTCGACCGCTTCCTCAAACACGGCGACCGACTCGCGCAGGCAATCCTCGTCGATGCTCAGCGGGGGCGAAATCTTCACGCACTCGCCACCCACGCCCACCGGCGCGAACATCAGCAGCCCGCGATGCATACACCCCACGTTGATCCGCGTCGCCAAGTCCGGGTCCGGCGTACGCGTGCCCGGCTTAACCACCTGAATGCCCGCTACCAGGCCCTGTCCCGTGCAGCAGCCCAGCACCGCCGGATACTTGCGCTGGATGCGGTGCAGCTCCGGGTTGAACCACGCGCCCAACCGAGCGGCCCGCTCCACCAACCGCTCGTCCTCAATCACCTGCAGGTTGGCGATCGCCGCCGTCACCGCGAGGGGCGAGGCCGAATGGGTCGAGGTCATCGAACCCGGCGCATACAGGTCCATAATGTCGCGGCGCCCAATCACCGCCGCCAAGGGCAGCGAGGAGGAGATCCCCTTGCCGCAGGCAATGAGGTCTGGGGTTACGCCGTAGTGCTCAAAGCAGAACATCTTACCGGTACGGCCGAAGCCCGCCTGCACCTCGTCCATCACCAGGACGATGTCGTGCTGGCGGCACCAGGCCTCCAGCTTGCGCGCGTACTCGACGGGCAGGAAATCCGGGCCGACGCCCTGGTAGCTCTCGGTCATCACGCCCGCGATCCGGTCCGGCGTCACCCCGCGCTGCGCCAAACTGGAGAGGAACAGATCGAAGGAGGTGTCCGGATTCTTGTAGCCATCAGGAAACGGGACCTGGACGAACTGCGGGCAACACGAGCCGAGCCAGCGCTTGCCCTTGGCCATCCCGCCCGCCAGCTGGGCGCCCATCGTCCGCCCGTGGAAGGCGTTCTGGAACGTGACCATAATCGACTTGCCCGGGCCGTGCTTCTCCAGCGCGTAGGTCTTGGCCAGCTTGATGCAGTTCTCGGTCGCCTCGCTGCCCGTCGAAAGCAGGAAGACAGTCGCCCGCTCCAGCTGCGGCGCGAGGGCGCTCAGCATCCCGGTCAGCCGCGCCCGCCCCTCGTGCGGGAAGACGTACGTCGCCAGTAGCGGCCGCTCCACCGCCTCCTTGAGCGCCGCCACGATCCGCGGATGGCCGTGGCCTGCATTGGTCACGAGCACGCCCGAGGACCAGTCAATCCAGCGGTTGCCCCAGCGGTCGGCGATGGTCGCGCCCTCCGCGTGGTGCCAGACGACGGGCGGCTGGCCGGACATCGACCGCGGCTCGCTCCGGCGCAACTCCTCGAAGAGGGGCAGCGACTCCGGCACCGGCAGCGCGGTCTGGATGGTCCGCCAGCGCGTCTGCACGGGCGGGACGGAAACGGGGGTGAGGTTGTATTCGGCCATGATGATTAGCTCCGGAGGCGCACGTGCGGATGCTCGCCGTGCACAATGTCGCACCAGTCGCCGTCCGCGAGGATGGAAAGGCGCGCCGCCTCCACCACCAGCTCGTTGTCGGCGGAATTCGCGGGCGTCGCCAACAGGCCCGCCCGGTCAATCTCCTGCATGATCGCGCGCCGGCGTTCCAGCGCCGCTACGGCGTCGAGGCCGGCGGTCTCCCCTTCCAGCCGCCGCATCGCCTCCAAATGGGCGGCCACAGACTCGAACCCGTACCCCGCGGGACGATACCCCGGCCCAGTCCACGGCACCAACCGATAGAAGTCCGGGCTGCAGTAATTGTAGCGCGAGCCGCCGCAGCCGATGTTGTCCAGGTACGAGTGGCGCACGCCGCGGTCCTGGTCGTTGTGCTGGATCATCCCGCCCCGATCCTTGCCCTCGCAGTACATCAGCAGGCCCTGGTCATTGCTGCCCGCCGCATCATCCGGGTAGCCGAGGCCGTCGATCACGGACAGGATCGCCCCGTTCTCGTAACGAACGCGCCCATTGGCCCACATATAGCCCTCGTTGCCGTTGGGGAACCGGCCCTTCACCCCGCTTACGGAGACGCCCACGGGGCGCAGTCCGGTGATAAACTGCACGAGGTCGAAGTAGTGGCAGCCCACATACACAAACGGATCGGTCTGGTCGGTCGTGAACCAGTTCTGGAAATTGGAGCGCCGGTAATAGTAGGGCTCGATCATCCGGGCCTCGCCGATGCGGAACTCCCCGAAGTGCCCCAGCCCATACTGCCGCCGCGCCATCAGCGCACGCGTGTCGAGCCGCTTATGGTACTCGACGCCCACGAACAGGCCCCGCGCCCGCGCCTCGCGCTCAATCTCCACTGCCTGCGCGTGCTGTAAAACTAGGGGCTTCACGCACAGCACGTGCTGCTCGCACCGCAGCGCCTCCATCACCATCTCGAAGTGCAGCTGGTCCGGCGTCGCGATAATCACCGCCTGCCGCGGCCGCGCCTCCGCCAGCAGCCGCCGATACAGGTCCGGCTGCCGCTCGGTCTCCGGCGCCCGCACATCCGGGTACGCCTCGAAATCCTGGCCCGGGAACGCCGCCTGCAAATCCGCGCCCTCCTTCAGCGCCCGGATGCGCGCCGAACTCTGCGCACACACCCGGATCCGGGAGACCGCGCCGAGGCGCTGCAGGTGGTAAACCGAGGGGAGGATCAGATCGTAGGTGATCATCCCCCCGCCGATGATCAAGACGTCGAGGGCGGGTTTGGGCGGCATAACGAAAGGGGAAGCACGGGGCGGAAGGACGCGGGAAGCGAGCGGGAAGCGGTTTCAGGCGGATTCCCGCACCACGAGTTCTCCCGGCAGCAAGACCTGCGGCGCGGTCCCGGCGCGAGCCGGGCCGGCCCCCGCCACCCACGCGAAGGCGGTCCGCGCCAGCTCCGCCACCGGCTGACGGATGGTGGTCAAAGCCGGAGTCAGCGCTTCCGCCAGCGGCAGGTCATCGAACCCAGTCACCGCCATCGCCTCAGGCACCGCGAGCCCGCTCTCCTGCAAGGCGCGCAACACGCCGATCGCGATCGCGTCACCCGCGGCCAGCAGGGCCTGCGGCCGCTCACCGCCGCGGCCCAGCAACTCACGGGTGGCCTGCAAACCCGCCGCCGCCCCCGACTCGGACCGCGTGACGCCCCACTCCGGCCGCGACCCGAAGCCCAGCGCCGCCGCCTGCTCCTCGAACACGCGCCGCCGCTCTCGGTGCGCCGGCAGGGCATCGGCGATGAACCCCACCCGCCGGATCCCGCGACTGCTCAGGTGCCTCAGCAGCGCCGCGATGCCCCGCGCGCTATCCACGGCCACCGTCGCGTGCGTGGCCCCCGGACTCGTCCCAATGCGCGCCACCGGCAGCCCCCGGGCCAGAAAAGCCTCCAGCCAGTTCTCCCGCCCGCCGCTGCCCACGATGATCAGCCCGCTGATGCCGTGCTTGGCCAGCGGGCGCAGCGCGTCCGGATCCTCCCGCCGCTGCTCGAACCCCGTCAGCACCAACGTGTGGTCCTCCCGGTGCGCCAGCCGCTGCAACGCACCAATCAGCGCGCCCAAAAACGGGTCCTCGAAGTCGTACACCACCACCCCCAGCGTCCGGCTCGACACTCCCCGCAAAATACGCGCCGTCGCATTGGGCACGTACCCCAGGTCCGCCGCCGTCCGGCGAATCGACGCCACCGTCGTCGCCGCCGCCCCGATCTCCTCCGCCTTCCCCCCCAAGACCCGCGAGACCAACGTCACCGACACCCCCAGCCGGGAGGCGATGTCCTTTTGGGTGATCGTGGGCGTCACAGCGGCAGGAGGCCGCCAGCCCCCCTCCAAGTCGTCAATCTCAAACGTGTGAGATTGAGATTTGGCCGGCTTTGAGGGCTCCCTTGACCAATTGCTGCCGGGTTCGCCAAGGATTGCGGATTGCCGGGCGAATCCTCGGGCGGATAGCCTTCGCCCCTCACCCTGCGGAACCGTGCCCCACACCCAACTCCTCCCCACCGTCCTCGCTTCCCTTGTCCTCGCGCTCCTAGCGGCCTCCGCCGACGCCCAGACGGCTCCGGCCCCGGCCTCTTCCGCGGCGCGTTCCCCTACCACGGGCACCAGCGAGGCACCCATCGCCCTCTCCCCCTTTGAGGTCCGCCCCGAAGAGGACTCCGGCTACCAGGCGGCCAACACGACCAGCGGCTCGCGCCTCAACGCCAAGCTGAAGGACACCCCCGCCGCGGTCTCGCCCTTCACCAAGGAGTTTCTCTCCGACATCGGCGCCACCGACCTCGAGTCGATGCTGGCCTACGCCACCAACGTCGAACGCGAGGTCGAGGACTCCTCGAATGGCTTCAACAACCCGCCCGGCCGCGATTCCACCGGCAATGACTTCCGCTTCCGGGTTCGCGGCGTCGCCGGATCCTCCTCGGTCAACTACGCCCAGTCCGCCGTCCCCGTGGACTTGTACAACATCGAGCGCGCCGAGATCGCGAGCGGCCCCAACTCCATCCTCTTCGGCCTCGGCGCCCCCGGCGGCACGGTCGCGCTCTCCAGCAAGTTCGCCCAACTCCGCCGCAACGCCACGAGCGCCAAGACGGTCGTAGGCTCCTGGGACTACTTCCGGCACGAAGTGGACCACAACCAAGTGCTCATCCGCGGCCAACTCGGTCTCCGCCTGCTCGGCCTCTACCAGGACGCCAAGGGCTGGCGCCAATGGGACTTCAATGAACAGCGCCGCCTTACCGCCGCCTTCAGCTATCAGCCGTGGGCGCGGACCGCGATCCGTGGCAGCTACCAAGGCGGCGACTCCGCCAACAACACCTCCCTGCCTTGGAACGCCGCCAATTCCGTCACCTCTTGGCTCGACGCCGGCCGGCCCGTCGCCGACGGCGCCGCCATCCCCACCACCACGGCCTTCGGCACCGGGAACCGCTACACCTTCGTCGGGCAGGACAACGCGGTCTACAATCTCCGCTCGGAACTGTTCAGCCAGCGCGCCCCGAGCAACACCCTCGTTTCCCCCACGCTGATGGGCTATGCCTACAACCTCACCGGCCCGGGCGGCGTCCGCACGCAGAACTTCAACGAGTGGCAGCTCAAGGTGGAGCAGCGCTTCTCCCGCACCGTCGTCGCGGAGTTCGCCTATTTCCACAACGTGAACCGCATCCTCACGCGCGGGAACGTGAACCCCAACCTCTTCCTCACCGGCGACCCCAACCCCAATATTCCCACCTCCGCGCTCACGGTCGTGCCTAACCCGCGCGTGCGCCAACTCTACTTGGAGGACAACTGGAGCCGCGATCCGTTCAAAGACCGCAACGAAATCTATCGCCTGAGCGCCGCCTGGGAGCCCGACTTCGGCCGCTGGTTCGGCCGCCACCGCCTCGCCGGCCTCGCCGAGTTCACCCGCCAGGACCGCGTCCGCCGCTGGCAGAACGAGATCTTGGTCAACCAGGACAACCTCGCCATCTCCAATGCCGCCAACCCCGAGGCCGCCGCCAACCAGCCTTGGCGGCGCCGCTACGTCACCGAGGGCCGCTTCGAGACCTACTTCGCCGGCGACCCCACCCAGACCATCCCGGAGTTCACCCTCGGCGCGAACACCTACCGCTCGCACTTCGCGTCCCGCACCCGCTCGAACTCCCACACCATCCAGGAGGCGCGCTCGCTGATGTTCGCCGCGCAGAGCTTCTGGCTGCGGGAGCGCCTCGTCACCACCCTCGGGTACCGCGTCGACCCGATCGAGTTCCAGACCTACGACCAAGCACGCATCACCGACCCCCGCGACCCGCGCTACACCTCGCGCCGCTTCGCCCTCAACGAGTGGGACTTCAACGGCGTCATCGCGGTGAACAAATACCGCCCCACCACCTTCACCGCCGGCGCCGTGCTGCACGTGCTCCCACGGGTGTCCGTCTTCTACAATGAATCGCGCAACAGCGGTACGCCGCGCCTCGACCGCACGGTCCTACCCACCGGCAAGACGCCCCCGCCCACCGAGGGGCTCGGTCAGGACTTCGGCCTGATGCTCGATGTGCTCGGCGACGACCGCCTCTTCTTCCGCCTCGGCGCCTACGAGACCCGCCAGACCAAGGACGCGGCGATCATCCCCGACGGCCTGTCCGTCAACACCTCGACCTCCCTCGGGGGCACGGCGATGGTCAACATCTACAACGCCCTCCTCGCCGCGGGGCGCATCACGCAGGCCCAGTTCGATTCCGAGCTGAAGTTCTACAACGCGGCCACCATCGACGCGGTCACCAAGGGCTGGGAGGCGGAATTCATCGCCAACCCGACCAAGGCGCTCACCCTCCGCCTCGGGGTCTCCTACTCCAAGCGGCGGCGCGAGAATTTCTTCGCCGAGGTCTATGGCTACTTTGCCGAGTGGGAACCGCGCTGGCGCGCCGCCGCGGCGGGGGATGCCTCCCTGCTCGCGACGGTGAACCAGCAGTTGGCGACCGCGTACGAGAACATCGACAGTATGGCCGCGCTCCAGAACAGCGGCTTCGGCACGCGCCCCTACAAGGCCAACCTGACCGCGCGCTACCGCTTCGCCGAGGGCCGGCTGAAGGGGGCCTTCGTCGGCGGCGCCGGCCGCTTCCAGAGCCGCAACCTCACGCGCATCTCCCAAATTGACGGCCGCCAGATCTGGGGCACCCCCACCCTCTTCGCGGACGCCTTCGCCGGCTACCGCTTCCTCGTCCCCGGTCGGCGGCTCCCGATGAACGTGCAGCTGAACGTACGCAATGCGTTCAACAGCTACCTGGTCGGGATCGGTCGCCTGAACGCCCGGGAGAACGGCTACCTCCGGGTCTACCTCAACGAGCCCCGCAACTACCGCCTCACCGTCAGCGCGGACTTCTGACCGCCGCCGCGGCCCCGGCCGGGGAGGACCGCGAACCCGCTCGGCGGGTTCGGGAAATTGGAGGCGCGGGCCGGAATTGAACCGGCGCATAGAGGTTTTGCAGACCTCGGCCTTACCACTTGGCTACCGCGCCCTTTCGGGAATGGGGAAATTCGCGCGGCGGTCGCGGCACCGCAAGCCGAAACACGACTCACCGCCCCGCTTCAGAACCGCAGCGGCGGGTTCGGATGCCCGCAGCGCGGGCACCGCGTGCCCCCCCCGGCCCGGGGCGCCCCGTAAACCGCATCGCACCGCACGCAGTGGTGCGCCGCAGGCCGGGCCGCGGACCCTCCCCGCCGCTCCCAGCGCTCGTAAAACACCCATAGCACCCCAAGGACGCCGAGGCTCAGACCCGCGAGCACGGCCATTCCGGTGGAGAGGGGAAACATCTGCCAGCGCTACCGCTGCCCTCGCCCCCGCGCGAACCAAAAAAAGGCGCCGGACCACACGGTCCGGCGCCCGGGAAACCAACGTGAGCTCGACTCAGGCCTTCGTCTCGCCCGCGGCCGGAGCCGGGGCGTCCGCGGCGGGGGCGGCGGTCTCGGCCGGCGCGCTCGCCTTGGCCTTGCCCTTGCCCTTCGCGGCACGGCGACCGGAGGACTTCTTGTAGCCCGGATCGTCCGCTTTCACGAACTCGATCAAAGCCATCTCCGCGGCATCGCTGATGCGGCGCTGGCCGAGCTTGTAAATGCGGGTGTAGCCGCCCGCCCGCTGCGCGAACTGCTGGTGCAGCTCGTTGAAGAGCTTGGTCACCGCGGTCTCGTTGCGGATGTCCGCGAGGGCGAGACGGCGCAGATGGATCGCATCCTTCTTCTCGGCCTTGGCCGCGGCGCGCTTGGCCTTGGTAACGGCCTTCTCGATGAAGGGACGCAGGGCCTTGGCCTTGGTCAGCGTGGTCTCGATCCGCCCGTGCTCGATGAGCGAGGCGGCGAGGTTGGAGAGCATCGCCCGGCGATGCTCGCGGGTGACGCCCAGGGAGGCGTGGTGCTTATTATGACGCATGGTGGGTTGGGTTTAACCCGCCTCCGATCGGCAATCCGGCCGCAGCGTAGGGCGGCGACGGACGGCGCGCAGGCGGGGAAAGGGGTGCTCTCCGGCCGGACCGACGAGGTTCGGCCGGAGAGCGGGAGGGATCAGGCTTCCTTCTTCGCCTCGAGGAGGCGCTCGTCGAACTTCATTCCGAGCGAGAGCCCGAGCGCCTCGAGCTTCTCCTTGATCTCGTTGAGCGACTTCTTGCCGAAGTTACGGTACTTGAGCATCTCCTGCTCCGTCTTCATCGCGAGCTCGCCGACCGTGGTGATGTTCGCGTTGTTCAGGCAGTTGGCGGCGCGGACCGATAGCTCGATCTCGTTCACCGACATATTGAGCAGCTTGCGGAGCTTATTCTGCTCCTCGCTGACCTCGGAGTGCTGGTTCTCGAACTCGTACTGCTCCTCGCTCACCCGGTCGAAGACGTCCAAGTGATGCTTCAGGATCGAGGCCGACTGCTTGAGGGCGTCGTCCGGCGTGATGCGGCCGTCGGTCCAGACCTCCAGGATCAGCTTGTCGTAATCGGTGATCTGACCGACGCGGGTGGCCTCGACGGCATACTTAACCAAGCGCACCGGGGAGAACAGCGAGTCGATCGGGATCACACCGATCGCCTGGTCCTCCTTCTTGTTGGCTTCGCCGGGGAAATAACCGCGGCCGGTCTTGATCTCGATCTCGGCCTCGAAAGTCCGCTTGTGGTCGAGCGTGCAGATCACCTGCTCCGGGTTCATCACCTTGATGTTGGCGTCGGACTGAATGTCCGCCGCGGTGACCGCCCCGGCCTTGGTGGCACGGATGAGCAAGGAGATCGGCTCGCGCTTCTGCGAGACGATGAGGATCTTCTTTAGGTTAAGGACGATGTCGGTGACGTCCTCGACGACCCCGTCGATGGACTGGAACTCGTGGTTCACGCCGTCGATCTTGATGGAGGAGATGGCGGCGCCCTCAATGGAGCTGAGCAGCACCCGCCGAAGGGAGTTCCCGATGGTGTGGCCGTAGCCGGCCTCAAAGGGCTCCGCGATGAACTTCGCATAGGTGGGCGTAGCGCCCTCCTCGACCTTGGTGAGCTTGCTGGGGAGTTCGAACTTTCCGAGGCGTTTTGGCATGGCGGGGGAGTTCTGCAGGTGAAGAAACGTGGGTGGGACCGGAGGCCGCGCTTAGAACCGCGAGTAGAACTCGACGATCAGCTGCTCGTTGACTTCCTGCGTCATCTCCTCGCGGGTAGGGAGGCGGACGACGGTGGCCTTAAAGGCCTCGGGATTCATCGTGAGCCAGCCCGGAACATTCCGGATGCGGCTCTCTTCGAGGCAGCGGGTGGCCAGCTGGCGGGAGGCCGGGGTGTTCTTCACCTCGATCTCATCGCCGGCCTGAACATTGTAGCTCGCGATGTCGACCTTGTGGCCGTTCACGCGGATATGGCCGTGGTTGACGAACTGGCGGGCGGCCGCGCGGCTCTTGGCGAGACCGAGCAGGTAGACCGTGCTGTCCAGGCGGGTCTCGAGGAGCTGCAGGAAGCGCTCGCCAGTGACGCCGCGCTCGCGCTTCGCGATCTCGAAGACGCGGCGGAACTGGCGCTCCAGCAGGCCGTAGATGTAACGGAGCTTCTGCTTCTCATTGAGGCCGACGGCGTATTCGGAGACTTTCCGGCGCAGCTTCGGGCCGTGCTGGCCGGGCGGATAGCCGCGGCGCTCGAGCGCCTTGCCGGAGCCGAGCAGGTGCTGGCCAAAGCGGCGGCTGATGCGGGTGGTGGGGCCGGTGTAACGAGCCATGGTAAATCCTGGTGCGAAGGGTTGTGGAGGAGGCGCGCGGGCTTAGACGCGGCGGCGCTTGCGGGGACGGCACCCGTTGTGCGGGATGGGCGTCACGTCGACGATGGAGGTGATCTCCAAGCCGATGGCCTGGAGCGCGCGGATGGCCGAATCGCGGCCGAGGCCGGGACCGGACACGCGGATCACGACATCCTTGAGACCGTGGGACATCGCGTTGCGCGCGGCGTCTTGGGCCACCACCTGGGCGGCGTACGCGGTCGACTTGCGGGAGCCGCGGAAGTTGCACTTGCCGGCGGAGGACCACGCGATCACGGCGCCCTTCTGGTCGGTGATCGAGACGATCGTGTTGTTGAAGGAGGCGAGGACGTTCGCGACGCCGGAAATGACGTTCTTCGAACCCTTAGCCTTGCGGACCTTAATGGCACCCAGCTCCTCCTTGAGGAGTTCCTCGGCGGTCGGCTGGCGGGCCACGCCGTGGATCATCTCCACGGCCTTGGCGGGCGCGGCGGCCTCGGCGGGCGCACCGGCCTCGGCCGGGGCGGCGCCCTCGGTACCAGGCTTCGCCGCCTTATCAGCGGCGGCCTTCGGGGCCTTCGCCTTCTTCTCGGCGGGGGCGGTAGCCGGCGCGCCTTCGGCGGCGGGCTTGGCGGGCTTCTCTTTCTTGGGAGCGGACTTTTCTTCGGCCATGACGATAAGGGATTAAGCTTCCTTGGCTTTCGTGACGCCAACGGTCTTGCGCGGGCCCTTGCGGGTACGAGCGTTGGTGCTGGTACGCTGACCGCGCACCGGGAGGCTGCGCCGGTGGCGGATGCCCCGGTAGCAATTGATCGCCTGCAGGCGCTTCAGGTTCGCCGCGATCTCACGACGAAGGTCGCCCTCCAGCACCCACTTGTGGTCGGTGATAAGGTGCAGGATCTTGTTCAGCTGCTCCTCGGTCAGGTCCTGCGCCCGCATATCGGGGTTCAGGCCTGCTTCCTTGACGAGCTGATCGGCCCGCGTGGGCCCGATCCCGTTGATGTAACGCAGGGAGTACGCGACTTTCTTCTTCGCGGGAATTTCAACGCCGAGGAGACGAGGCATGATGAGGAACGGATGGGTTAGGTGGAAACAGTGGAAGGAAAAGGGAGGTGAATCTTGAAGGCGGTCTAGACGCCGGGAAGCCGAGGGACGGTAAGAATCTCGGGGCCCGCATCGGTCGTCAGCACGGTATGCTCAAAGTGAGCGGAAGCAGAACCATCGGAGGTCACGACCGTCCAGCCGTCGTCGAGGGTTTTGGTGCGGTACCCGCCGGCGTTGACCATCGGCTCGATCGCCAAAGTCATCCCAGGACGGATCCGGTCGCCGGTGCCCCGGCGGCCGAAGTTCGGGATCTCCGGAGGCTCGTGCATCCGCACGCCCACCCCGTGACCGACCATTTCCCGCACCACGTTGAAGCCCGCGGCCTCTACGTGCTGTTGGATCGCCGCCGAAATGTCGCCGATGCGCTGGCCCACCCGCGCCTGCTGGATGCCGCGGTCAAGGGCCTCGCGGCTGACCTGCAGCAACCGGGCGCGCTCCGGGGAGATCAGCCCCACCGGTACGGTGCAGGCGTTGTCCCCGACGTAACCCTCGTGCCAGACTACAATATCCAGCGAAACGATATCCCCGTCGCGCAACACCCGCCGCAAGGACGGTATACCGTGCACCACCTCCTCGTTGACCGAGATGCAAGTGTGCGCCGGATAACGCCGGGATCCGTGTTGATAACCATAGCAGGCGCTGCGGGCGCCCAGACGGGCGATCGCTGACCGGCCCGCTTCTTCCAAGTCCTGCGTCGCGACGCCCGGCCGGACCAGCGGCTTGAGTTCCTCAAGCACGGTGGCGGCGATGGCGCACGCGGCACGCATCCGGGCGATCCCCTCGGCGTTCTTGAGCGGGATCGTCACGATTGCGCGGGGACGGCGGCCTCCGGGAGGAGACCGAGCGTCCCATAGTGTTCGACCAGCGCCTCAGGGGCGCCAGGTCCGGCAAGGACGGCGCTGAGCGCTTCCCCGCGGGTTTCTAACCATTCGTCGAACACCTTGGCTTGGAGCAGCGTAGCCGGGAAGTCCGTGAGGACAAAGCCCGCATCAGGTTTGCGCGCGAAGAACCACCGGCGCATCAGCGCCAGCAAGGCCACTTCATCCTTCCAGCCCGGAGAGGCCGAAAGGGGCGAAATCCCCCGCCCCTTCAGGAGAGCGGGAGAGACGTGCTCAAGATTCAAAGAACGAAAAAAGGAAAGGGACCCTTCCTCCCCGGACGAACCGAGGAGAACGACCTTGGCCTGAGCGGTAGGGCTGAAACCCACCGAGTGGTTGGGGATGCCAGCCTCGGCCAAGGAAGTAAAGGTCTTATTTCAAAAAGGCCTTGTAGGCCCAGATCGCGGTGCCGAGAACGAGCAGGCCGAGCATCGGCAGGGCCAGCTTCATCACCGCCTCATGGCTGAGGGCCTCGCCAGCCGAAGCTTGCTGCGGGCTCGCGCTGCGCGCCCGGATCCGACCCTTCTTCAGGAAGCCGTCGTAGTGACGCTGCAGGAGGAAGGTCTCGATCTGGCGCATCGTGTCGAGGATCACGCCGACCGTGATCAGCATCCCCGTGCCGCCGAAGAAGTACGCGATGCGCGTCGGCACGTTCAGCTCGAAGAGCAGCACGTCCGGCATAATCGCAATCACCGTCAGGAAGATCGCGCCAGCCAAGGTCAGGCGCGTCATAATGAAATCCAAAAACTGCGCCGTCGGCTCACCCGGGCGCACGCCCGGGACGTAGCCACCGTACTTCTTCAGGTCGTCCGCAATCTGGATCGGCTTGAACATCACCGAGACCCAGAAATAGCTGAAAAACAGGATCAGGGTCGTGTAGAGCGCGTAGTAAGTCCAGTGGCCACGCAGCAGGTTCTGCGAGAACTCCGTCAGGAACTTCAGGTTATAGGTCGCGCCAATCCACGAGAAGATCTGCTGGGGGAAGAGCAAAATGGCGCTGGCGAAGATGACGGGCATCACGCCCGAATAGTTGACCTTGAGGGGCAGAAACGAGCTCTGCCCGCCCATCACCTTATTGCCGACCACCCGCTTGGCATACTGTACCGGAATCTTCCGCTGGGCCTGCACCACCGCGATGATCCCCATCGTGACCACGATGAACAGGGTCAGCATCACTACGGCCTGCGGCACGCCGAGGCTCGTGCCGGTGCCCACCGGCTTAAAGAAGAGGCTGTAGGTCTGCTGGGCGGCGCCAGGAATGTCCGCCAAAATGCCCACCGTGATCAGCAGGGAAACGCCGTTGCCGATGCCCCGCTGGGTGATCTGCTCGCCTAGCCACATCAAAAGCATCGTGCCCGCGGTCATAAAGATGACCGACGTAAGGATGAAGCTCCACTTGCTGATGATCACGATCGGGCCGTAGGTGGAGACGTCGTAGCCCGGGAACAACTGCCCGGGGTTGTTGAGCGCGAGGATCAGCAGCGTCCCCTGGATCAGACAGATCAACACCGTTGCGTAGCGGGTGTACTGGGTCAGCTTCTGCCGACCGACATCACCCTCCTGCTGCAGGCGACTGAGCGCCGGGACAACGGCGGTCATCAGCTGGAAGATGATGGAAGCGCTGATGTACGGCATAATGCCCAGCGCGGCAATCGCCCCCTTGGTCAGGGCGCCACCGGTGAACATATTGTACAACCCGATGAGGTTGCCCGCGCCCGTGGCGGCCTGCTCGGAAAAGAACTTCTGCAGGGGCGCCGGATCGATGCCCGGCAGCGGGATGATCGAAGCGACCCGCGAGACAAAGAGCAGCGACAGGGTGTAGAAGATGCGCGAGCGCAGCTCCGGGATCTTCAGGGAATTCGTGAAGGCGGAAAACACAGCGGGGAGGATTGCGAGGGAGGGCGCTGGGAGCCGCCCCACCCCGCCGCGACCTTGGGGGCCGGGACGGAGGGAACGGGAAGAGGAACGGTACAGTGAATCAGGCCACGATGGCCTGGCCACCGGCCTTTTCAATCTTGGCCTTGGCCGAGCCGGAGAACCGGGCCGCCGTGACCTTCAGAGCGCGGCTCAGCTCGCCGTCGCCCAGAACCTTGACGGACTTCTCGCCCGCCCGGATCAGGCCGTGGGTCGCGAGCACCCCGGCGTCGACCTCGGTCACCGCCGCATCGAGGCCCGCGAGGGCGCCAATGTTCACCACGGCGATCTCCACCCGGTGGTTATAGTTGTTGAAACCGCGGTGCGGAAGTTTGCGGTAAAGGGGCATCTGGCCGCCCTCAAAGCCAGGGCGGATACTGCCGCCGGAACGGGCGGTCTGACCCTTGCCACCCTTGGTGCTAGTCTTGCCGTGACCGCCGCCTTCGCCGCAGCCAACGCGCTTCTTGCGGTGCACCGCACCGGGGACGTTCTTCAGTTCGTGGAGCTTCATAGGATTTCCTCAGGGCGCCGCCCCGGCAGTACAGGGCCGGGGCGACTCGGATAATAAAGGTACAGGGAGGGAGCGAGAACGCCTCAGGCGGTCTGACGGACCTGGGCGACGTCCGCGGCGAGGCGGAGCTTGCGCAGGCCATCGAGGGTCGCGTGGACCACCGCGATATGATTGGAGGAGCCCATCGACTTGGTGAGGATGTTCTTCACCCCCGCCGCCTCGAGGACAGCGCGGACACCGCCACCGGCGATCAGGCCGGTGCCGGGGGAGGCCGGGCGCAGGAGCACCTTACCGCCGTCGTACTGGCCAAACACATCGTGCGGGATCGTGTCTCCCTTGAGCTTCACGTTCACGAGGTGCTTGTGGGCGTTGGCGGTGCCCTTCTTGATCGCGTCCGGAACCTCGTTGGCCTTGCCGTAGCCGATGCCAACGCGGCCCTTGCCATCGCCGACTACGGCGAGCGCCGCGAAGGAGAAGCGGCGACCGCCCTTTACGACCTTGGCGCAGCGGTTAATGAAGACGACCTTCTCGATCATCGAGGGACCGTCGCCCTCTTGGGGCTTGTCCCGCGAGTCGCGACGGCCGCCATCGCGGCGGGGACCGCGCCCGCCACCGGGGCCACGGAAGCCACCGCCACCCCCACGACCCTCACGCGCCGGGCGCTCGGGCGCAGGCGCGGGCGCGGGCGCCGGAGCGGCCGCCGCCGGGGTCACAACAGTCTCGGAAGAATTTTCGGTGCTCATGCGGTGCTTAGAATTGGAGCCCACCCTCGCGGGCGGCCTCGGCGAACGTCTTGACCTTGCCGTGATAGGGGGCGCCGCTGCGGTCGAAGACCACCGCGGTGATCCCCGCCGCCTTGGCCTTGGCGGCGAAGGCCTGGCCCAGCGCCTTCGCGCCCGCCAGATTGGCCTTCAGCTTCTGCTCGCGCAGCGTGGAATCGAGGCTCGACAGGAAGACCAGCGTGGCGCCGGCCTCGTCGTTGATCGCCTGGGCGTACACGTGCTTCGAAGTGAAACGAACCGCGAGACGCGGACGGGCTGCCGTCCCATTCACCTTCTTGCGGATGCGCCAGCGACGGTTCTGCAGCAGGCGGGCTTTGTTGATAGTTTTCATTCTGGATTCTCCCGGCCTTAGGCCACGGTCTTACCTTCCTTACGACGCACCCGCTCGCCGACGATGCGGACACCCTTGCCCTTGTACGGCTCCGGCGGGTAGTAACTGCGGATCTCCGCCGTCACCGCCCCCACCAGTTGCTTGTCCGCGCCCTCGACCTTCAGCTTCGTCTGATCGGTCACGGTCACCTTGATCCCCTCCGGGATCGTCATCAGGATCGGGTGCGAGTAGCCCAACGCGAGATCCAGCTGGTTCCCCTTGAGGTTGGCCTTGAAGCCGACCCCCTGAATCTCGAGTTCCTTGACGTACCCTTCGGTCACGCCCTTGACCATTCCAGCCACCACGGAACGCGCGGTGCCGAACATTGCCCGGGCGAAGCGGGTCTCGTCAGTCGGGGCGAAGGTGATCGTCTTGTCGGCCACCGTCACTTGGACGGCGGAGGCGAAGGCTTTCTGCACCTTGCCCTTGGGGCCCTCGACGAGCACGGTCCCGCTATTGACGGAGACCTTGACCTTGTCGGGGATGGAAACGGGTTGTTTGCCGATGCGGCTCATAGATAGGATTAGGTCAGCAGCGGCTTACCAGACGTTGCAGAGGAGCTCCCCGCCGGCCTTCTGGCGACGGCAGTCAGCGTCCTTCAACACGCCCTTGGAGGTGGACACGATCGCGATCCCAAGGCCGTTCAAGACCCGGGGAACCTCGGTGTAGGCGTAATAGAGGCGGCGACCCGGCGTGGACACTCGGGTCAGACCGGTGATTGCGGGGGCGCCAGCCACGTACTTCATCTTCGCCACCAGCGTCGGGTGGCCTTGGGCGTCGGTGCCCTTGCTGAAGTCGGCCACATAGCCCTCGGCCTTGAGGATGCCCAGGATGTTCTCCTTGAGCTTGGAATGCGGGATCACGCAGTCCTCCAGACGCGCCTTGGAGGCGTTCCGGAGCCGGGTGAGGAAGTCGCTGATCGGATCGGTCATGATGGATGGAGGTCGGGAGGCGGTCGGCGGGTCATATCCGGGGGACCCGAAGGTCCACACCCCCGCCGGCCAAAAAGGAAATCACCAAGAGGACTTGGTCACCCCGGGAATCTTACCGGCGAGGGCGAGTTCACGGAATTGGATACGGGACACGCCAAACTTGCGGATGTAGGCGCGGGGGCGACCGCTGAGAGAGCAGCGGTTGCGGACCCGCACGGAGGACGAGTTGCGGGGCAGCTTCTGCAGCTTCTTCTGCGCCGCGAAGAACTCATCGTCGGTCGTGGCGGGGTTGATCAGGGCAGCCTTCAGTTCAGCACGCTTCGCGGCGAACTTGGCGACGAGGCGGATGCGCTTCTGGTTGCGCTGGAGGGCGGAGGTCTTCGGCATAACGGAAAGGATCGAATTAGGCGGCCTTGGCGGCGGATTCCACGCGGCGGAACGGCATCCCGAGCAGCCGCAGGAGTTCGCGACCCTCGTCGTCGGTCTGGGCTGTGGTCACCAGAGTAAGGTCTAGCCCGATGTGCTTCTTGACGTTCTCCACCGTGATCTCCGGGAAAATGGAGTGGTCCGTGATGCCAAGGTTGTAATTGCCCTGGCCGTCGAACTTGCTGGGAACGCCGCGGAAGTCGCGGATCGTCGGCAGCGCCACCGCCAGCAGGCGACAGAGGAACTCCCACATCGCGTCGCCGCGCAGCGTCACGTGGCAGCCCACGACCTGACCCTGCTTCAGCTTGAAATTGGCGATCGCCTTGCGCGAGCGAGCGAGCACCGGCTTCTGGCCGGCGATCTGGGCGATGTCGCGCTGGATGTCCGCGATCTGGTTCTTGTCGGCATCGGCATCAATGCCGGTGTTGATCGCGATCTTCACCAGACGCGGCACTTGGTGCCGGTTTTTGTAGCCCCGGGTGCGGGTGAGCTCGGGGATCACCTGCTCGACGTAAAGCTTCTTCAGACTAGGAACGTAGCTCATGGGAGGTGTCCGGGATTACCGACCCCGGACGAAAGGATTGCGAAGGGAGGAGGGAAAAGGGCGGAGAATCGCGGGGCAGAACCGGGGATGGCAAGCGCCGTCTCGGCGATCAGGCGGTCGCGGCAGCCGGCTTACGGCGGCGGCTGGCTTCAAAGTCCTTCTGCAGCATCAGGTTGCTGATATGGATCGAGCCCTCACGTTCCGTGATGGAACCCTGCGGATGCTCCTGAGACTTCTTGAGGTGGCGCTTGATCATCGCCAGACCCTCGACCCGCGCCCGCTCTTTGACGGCGAGGATCTCGAGCACCTTGCCGGTCTTGCCCTTCTGGGAGCCAGCGATGACGACCACCTGGTCGCCGCGTTTGACGTGGAACTTCTGCATGTTAGAGGACCTCCGGGGCGAGCGAGATGATCTTCATAAAGTTCCGCGCGCGCAGCTCGCGGGCGACGGGGCCGAAGATGCGGGTGCCCTTGGGGTTGTTGGTCGCGTCGATGATGACGATCGCGTTGCTGTCGAACCGCAGGTAGCTCCCGTCCGCCCGGCGGATCGGGGCCTTGGTGCGGACGACGACCGCCTTCGCGACCTCACCCTTCTTCACCGTGGCGTCGGTCGTGCTCTCCTTGATGTGCACGGTGACGACGTCCCCGACGTGGGCATAGGGGGTGTTCTGCCCCATCCGTTGGATGAGGGCGGCCTTGCGGGCGCCGGTATTGTCGGCGACCTCGAGAATGGAACGCAGTTGGATCATAGCTCTTCCTTCGGGACGGGGCGGGTTCAGCCCTTCGTCGAGGCGGCGGGGGCGGCCTCGGCGGGCTTGGTGGTCTTGGTGGGCACGGCAGCGGCAACATCCGCCTCACTGATCGCGGCACCCTCGGCCGTGACGACCTTCTGGATCACGGCGACGACGCGCCAGCGCTTCAGCCGGCTGAGGGGACGGGTCTCCATCACCTCCACCTTGTCGCCCACGCGGGTCTCGTTCGCCTCGTCGTGGACGTGGAGGACGGTCTGGCGGTTGACGACCTTGTGGTAGAGAGGATGGGGGGTCTTGTAGGCGACGGTGACCTTGATGGACTTGTCGCCCGAGCGGCTCGAAACGAAGCCGACCTGGGTCTTGCGCGTGCTACGCGCGGCGGGAACGGGAGAGGACATGGCGGGGGGGCGGATGGGCGTCTCAGGCAGCCTTCGGCGCCTGGGCCTTCTTCTGGTTGAGGATGGTCTCGAGGCGGGCGATGTCCTTGCGGAGGGCGCGCAGCTCGTGGGTCTTCTCGACTTGGCCGGTCTGCTTGCGCAGGCGGAGCTGGAGCAGCTGGCCGCGGATGTCGCGGAGCTTGGTCGAGATCTCGGCGGGCGCGAGTTCGCGGATTTCCTTGGAAGTCATAACGGCGGAACGGGTTGGGGGCTTAGGCCTGAGTGGCCTCGCGCGAGATGAAACGGCAGTGGAACGGCAGCTTGGCGTCCGCCAGACGAAACGCCTCACGGGCGATCGTCAGAGGCACACCAGCGAGCTCGAAGAGCACCGCGCCGGGCTTGATCACCGCGACGTAGTATTCGACTGGACCCTTGCCTTGGCCCATGCGGACCTCGGCAGGCTTCTTGGTCACCGGCTTGTGCGGGAAGACGCGGATCCAGAGCTTACCCTTGCGCTTCAGGTGGCGCGAGATCGTGACGCGAGCGGCTTCGATCTGCTGCCCGGTCATCGGGCCGCGGGTGAGAGACTGGAGACCGAACTCACCGAAGGCGAGGGTATTGCCGCGCTTGGCATTGCCGGCGCGGGATCCCTTCTGCGACTTGCGGTACTTGGTGCGGGCGGGGGCGAGAGCCATAGGAGAATTCTCCGGTTAAGTGGTTGGGCGGACGGCTCAGGAGTTGTCGGACTCCTGCTTGCAGATCCAGCACTTGACGCCGATCTTGCCATAGACGGTGAGGGCCTCGGCGAAGCCGTAATCGATGTTCTCGCGGAGGGTATGCAGGGGCACGCGGCCCTTGCGCTGCCACTCCCGGCGGGCAATATCCGCCCCACCGAGGCGGCCCGAGCACTGGATCCGGATGCCCTCGGCGCCCAAGGCCATCGCCATCTCCACGGCCTTCTTCATCGCGCGGCGGAAGGCGATGCGGCGCTCCAGCTGCAGAGCCACGTTCTCGGCCACCAGCGCGGCTTCGATCTCGGGCTTCTTGACCTCCTGGATGTCCAGCAGGATCTCCTTGCCCGTCAGCTTGGCCAGCTCCTCCTTGATCTTCTCGATCTCCTGACCCTTGCGGCCGATGACGATGCCAGGCCGGGCGGTGTAGATCTTAACCCGCACCCGGTTCGAGGCGCGTTCAATGAAGATGCGCGGCACGGAAGCCTGCTTCAGCTTCTCCATCAGCTTGGAGCGGATCAGTTGATCCTCGGCCAGCAACCGGCCGAAATCCTTCTTGCCCGCGTACCAGCGGGACTGCCAGTTGCGGCGGACGGCGAGGCGAAAACCAACGGGATTTGTCTTTTGGCCCATGGGAAAAGGGTATTAGGCGTTGTCGGTGCCGTCCGAGAGGATGATGCGGATGTGGGACATCTTCTTGCGCCGGGGCATCGCGGTGCCGCGCGCCCCCGCCTTGAAGCGCTTCAGCACGGGACCGTTCTCGATCACGGCGCTGCGCACGGTCAGACTGTCGGCGGAAAGATTCCGGTTGTTCTCGGCGTTCGCGATCGCGCTCTTGAGCGTCTTCGCGATCAGGCGCGCGGACTTGCGCGGCACGAGACTCAGGAACTCGACCGCCTCCGTGGCCGGACGGCCTTGGATGGTGCGGGCGACTTCGCGCATCTTTTTGGGCGACATGCGCGCGTAGCGAGTAAGGGCTTGAACTTCCATGGTAGCTTGAGGATTCCGGCGGAGCCGCCGGCGATAACGGCGCGAGGCGCCTTACCCTTTGGTTGGTCGGATCTAGGTTAGGATTTAAGGAGCTTTAGGAGGGCGACGTCCCCGGGGCGGACCGCTTGGTCCCCCGCCAGACGGGTGATGAGGGCGGCACTGACCGCGGGGCGCAGCGCGACGAGGATGACCTCGCCGATCTCGCGCCCATCGCGGACCAAGCGGCAGAGCATTCCCTGCCGCAGGCCACCCTCGAACCCGGCATCGAGGACCACGAGGTCCGCGACGCTCCCCGCCTCCACCGCCAGCACGGTGCCAGCACGGGGTGCCGCCGCGGCCGCGTGAGCCGCGACCGGGAGCAGACCCGCCAGGAAGAGAGGAAGCAGACGACGCATCGCGGGATTAGATTTCCTTGCGGGTCATTCCGCCGTGCGACTTGAACACGCGAGTCGGGGCGAACTCCCCGAGCTTGTGCCCGACCATATTCTCGGTGACGTACACCGCGACGAAGGCCTTGCCGTTGTGCACGCTGAACGTTTGACCGACGAAGTCGGGGGTGATGGTCGACCGGCGGGACCAGGTCTGGATCGGCTTCTTATTACCGGCCTTGACCGCCTTCTCGATCTTCTCGAGCAGGTGGTAGTCGACAAAGAAGCCCTTCTTGATGGAACGTGCCATGGTGCGAGGGGGGCTGGATTACTTCTGACCGCGCGGCTTGCGGCCGTTGTGGTGGACGATGATCTGGGCGTTCGACGGCTTGGAGCGGCGCCGGGTCGGGAAACCCTTCGCCAGCTGGCCCCAGGGGGAAACCAGCTGCTGACGGCCGCCACCGCCCTTGGACTTGCCTTGGCCACCACCGTTGGGGTGATCGACCGGATTCATCGCCATACCGCGGACCGTCGGGCGGATGCCGAGCCAGCGGGAGCGGCCAGCCTTGCCGAGGGACTGCTGGTTATGGTCGCCGTTGCCCACCTCGCCAATCGTGGCGCGGCACTTGGCGTTAACGTAGCGGAGCTCGCCCGAGGGCATCTTGAGCGTCGCCTGCCCGTCCTCGATCGCCACCAGCTCCAAGCTGGCCCCAGCGCTGCGGGCGATCTGCGCGCCGCGACCCGGCACGAGCTCGACGCAATGCAGGCGCGTCGACGGCGGGATGATCGCGAGGGGGAAATTGTTGCCGACCGTGTAGTCGTTGGTCGTGGCCTTGTTGGAGGTGATGATCGTGTCGCCAACCTTGAGCCCCTTCGGAGCCAAAATGTAGGCCTTCACGCCATCGTTATAGGAGATCAGGGCGAGGTTGGCCGAGCGGTTCGGATCGTACTCGAGGGCCTGGACCCGGGCCGGCTGGTCGAGCCGGGAACGCTTGAAGTCAACGATCCGGTACAGCTGCTTGTGACCGCCGCCGCGATGGCGGGAGGTCACGCGCCCGTAGACGTTACGGCCGCCGGACTTGTGCTTTGACTCGGTGAGGCCGCGCTCGGGGCGCTTGCGGGAGAGCTGGCCCGAGGTCTTATTCAGGGCCGTGAAGCGGCCGGCGGGCGTCAGCGGACGAAAGGAATGGATAGGCATGGGGGGATCTCCAGAGGAGGGCGCGGGCTCAGACCAATTCGATCTTGTCGCCGGCCTTGAGGGTCACGATCGCCTTCTTGTAGTCGGAACCGACGCTGGGCCGGCCCTGGCGGCTGCGCTTGTTCTTGCCGCGGTAGTTCTGGGTGTTCACCCGGCGCACGGTGACCTTAAAGGTCTCCTCCACCGCGACCGCGATCTGGTCCTTGGTGGCGTGACCGTACACCTCGAACGTATACTGGCCCAGCTTCGAGGAGAGCTGGTTCGACTTCTCCGTGAGGCGGACGAGTTTGAGGATCTTGTCGGCTTGCATTAGTTCTTTCCTCCATTGGCGCGGGCCAGGATCGCCTCGAGCGCCTTCGTGCTGACGATGATCTTCGCGTACTGGGCGAGATCCAGGGTGTTGAGCTGGGCCGCGTCTTGGAGCGACACGCGCTCCAGATTGCGCGAGGCGCGGGAGGTCACCGCGTCGAAACCGGCATCCACGAGCAGCACCCGGCCCTTGGGGGCGATGCGGGTGACGACCTCGTTCATCGCCTTGGTCTTGGCGACGCCGGCTTGGAAGGCCTCGATGACCGCGAGTTCGCCCGCGGTGCAGCGGTCGAAGAGCGCGCGGCTGAAGGCGAGTCGACGGACGCGTGCGTTCACCTTCTTGGAATAGTCGCGGGGCTTGGGGCCGAAGACGACGCCACCGCCAACCCACAGCGGGGAGCGGATGGAGCCGGCGCGGGCGCGCCCGGTGCCCTTCTGGCGCCACGGCTTCTTGCCGCCACCGCGGACCTCGCCCCGGGTCTTGGTCGAGTGCGTGCCTTGGCGGTTATTCGCGTTGATCGCGACGATGACCTCCTTGACCGCCTGGAGGCCCTTATCGCCCTCAAAGGTCGGCACGGTCGCGAAATCGCGCTCGCTGCTGGTCTTGCCGTCGGAACTAAAGACTACGAGTTTCATCTCAGGGTTCTCCTTTACTTCTTGGCTGCAGCCTTGGCTTCCTTGGCCGGCTTCGCGTCCTTCGCGGGAGCCGGGGCGGCCGCCGGAGCGACCACCGCGCGCTGGCCCTTGATGGCCGAACGCACCAACACGTCGTCGCCATTGGCGCCTGGAATGGCGCCCTTCACGAGGATCAGATTACGCTCGGCGATCACCCGCACCACGCGCAGGTTCTGCACCGTACGGCGCTCCGAGCCCATATGACCGGGCATCGCCTGGTTCTTCCACGAACGGCCGGGCGTCTGGCGCATACCGATCGAGCCAATGCGGCGGTGGAACATCGAACCGTGGGTGGCCGGACCACCGGCTACCCGCCAGCGCTTGACCACGCCTTGGAAGCCCTTGCCCTTGGTCACGCCGATCACGTCGACCAGCTGGCCCTCCGTGAAGGCCGCGGCGGTGACGACGTCACCCACCTTCAGCTTGGCTTCCGCGTCGAGGCGGACTTCGGCCAGCACCCGGGGGGCGGCGTCCAGCCCGGCCTGCTTCGCGTGGCCGAGCTCGCCAGCGGAGCTGTTCTTTTCCTTCTGACGGGCGAACCCGAGCTGCACGGCGTGGTAGCCATCGCGGGCGGCGGTCTTGACTTGGACCACGGCGCAGGGGCCGGCCTCGACCACGGTGACCGGCACGAGCACATTCTGTGCGTCGTAAACCTGGGTCATCCCGAGTTTCTTACCTAGAATTTCGGAGATCATTGGGCTAAGCGGTAGGTGGATTAGGTTCCGTTGGACGGACCTACTTTAGCGGGGCCGGGAGGTTCCCCGGGGGGAACATCGGCGTCTGCTAACTGTAGAGAGACGAATCCGGGCGGAGGGAAAAAGCAGGGTGGAGGGTGAAGGCCGGGCGGCTCAGACGTTGATGGTGATGTCCACGCCCGACGGAAGGTTGAGCTTCTTGAGCTCGTCCACCGTCTGCGCCGTCGGCTCGATGATATCGATGAGCCGCTTGTGCGTGCGAGTCTCGAACTGCTCCATCGACTTCTTGTCGACGTGCGGGGAGCGGTTGACCGAGAGCTTCTCGATGCGCGTGGGCAGCGGGATCGGGCCGGAAACCCGGGCGCCCGACCGCTTGGCCGTCTCGACGATGTCCTGGGCCGACTGGTCGATGACGCGATAGTCGAAACCCTGGAGTTTGATGCGGATGCGCTGGCCTTTCATGGCGGAAGAGGGACTGGGGGTTACGTGCGGGCGGGAGCCCGGACGGACGACTCGACGATCTTGGTGAGGAGGGAACCGGGCACCTGCTCGAAGTGCGACGGCGTGATGGAAGCCGAGGCACGACCCTTGGAGAGCGAGCGGATGTCGGTGACGTAGCCGAAGAGCGTTTCCAAGGGAACGTGCGCGTTGATGATGCAGGCGCCCGCCTTGTTCTCCATCCCTTGGATCTGACCGCGGCGGCGATTGATGTCACCCATCAGGTCGCCTTGGTACTCCTCGGGGGTGGTCACCTCGACGCCCATAATCGGCTCCAGCAGAATCGGGTTCGCCTTCTTCATCGCGTCCTTGAGGGCGAAGATGCCCGCCATCTTGAACGCGAGTTCGGAGGAATCAACCTCGTGGAAGGAGCCGTCGGTGATGCGGACGATGATGTCGACCACGGGATAACCCGCGACCACGCCATTGTTGGCACCCTCGAGGATGCCGTCCGTCGCCGGCTTGATGAACTCCTTGGGAATCGTGCCACCGACGACCTCGTTGACGACCTCAACGCCCTTGCCCTTTTGATTGGGCTCCAGCTTGACGATCACGTGGCCGTACTGGCCCTTGCCACCCGACTGGCGGATGAACTTGCCCTCGCCGTCCGCGGCGCGGACCACGGTCTCGCGGTACGCGATCTGCGGCTTCCCGGCGGTCGCCTCGACCTTGAACTCACGCTTCATCCGGTCACGGATGATGTCGAGGTGCAGCTCGCCCATCCCCGCCAGAATGATCTGGCCGGTGTCCGGATCGGTCTTCACGCGCAGCGTCGGGTCCTCGGCCACCAAGCGCTGGAGGGCCGTACCCATCTTCTCTTGGTCGCCCTTCGAGTTCGGCTCGATGGACATCGAGATCACGGGCTCGGGGAAGGACGGCGGCTCCAAGCGAATGTCGAGGTCCTCGTCCGCGAAGGTATCACCCGTGATGACATCCTTCACGCCCACCACCGCGCAGATGTCGCCGGCGTAGGCCACGTCGATTTCTTCGCGTTCGATCGCCCGCATCAGCACGAGGCGGGACACGCGCTCGGACCGGCGGGTGCGGGGATTGTACACGGTCATCCCCTTGCGGAGCTGGCCGGTGTAGACCCGGAAAAACACGAGCTTGCCGACGAACGGATCGGTCCAGAGCTTGAACGCTAGGCCCGCCATCTTGCCCTTGTCGTCCACCACGGCCTCCACCTCGGTGCCATCCGAGTTCACGCCCTTCATCGGGGGAACATCGATCGGGCTGGGGAGATAATTGACGACGCAGTCGAGCAGGCGCTGCACGCCCTTCTTCTTGAAGGCAGAACCGGGGACCACGCCGGTGAACTGAAGGGAAATGGTGGCTTTGCGGATGCCCAGCATCAGCTCATCCACCGTCACTTCTTCACCGCTCAGGTACTTTTCGGCGATCACATCGTCGAAATCAGAGACGGCCTCGATCAGCTTATCGCGGTACTCCTTCGCCTGGGCGCGGTAGGCCTCGGGCACCTCCGAAGTGATCGGGTTCATCCCGAGCGGATCGGTGGTGTCGTCGAAGACGTAGGCGATATTCTGGACGAGATCGACGAGGCCGGAGAAGTTCTCCTCCTTGCCGATGGGAATGAACAGCGGGTGGGCGTTGGCCTTCAGCTTCTCGCGCATCTCGCTAATCGCGCGGAAAAAGTCGGCGCCAGTGCGGTCCATCTTGTTGATGAACGCGATCCGGGGAACCTTGTACTTGTTGGCCTGCCGCCAGACCGTCTCGGACTGGGGCTGGACGCCAGCGACCGCACAGAAGACGGCGACGGCACCGTCGAGCACGCGCAGGGAGCGCTCCACCTCAGCGGTGAAGTCCACGTGTCCCGGGGTGTCGATAATGTTGATCCGCTGCTTAATCCCCTTCCACGGGCCGCAGGAGGCATTCCAGGCGCAGGAAATGGCGGCGGCGGTGATCGTGATCCCGCGCTCGCGCTCCTGCTCCATCCAATCGGTCACCGTCGAGCCCTCGTGGACCTCACCCATCTTGTGGACGGCGCCCGAGTAAAACAGGATGCGCTCGGTGGTCGTCGTCTTCCCGGCGTCGATATGAGCCGCGATGCCGATGTTCCGGGTCCACTCCAGCGGGAACGGGCGGTCCTTGGCGTTGACCGGGGAGATCTTCGCCTTGTCGGTGACGATGGTGATGACGGGGGCGGCGGAAGCCATGGTCGGGTACGGCGAGAGGTTACCAGCGCAGGTGGGCGAAGGCGCGGTTCGCCTGGGCCATCTTGTGCGTGTCTTCCTTCTTCTTCACCACGGAGCCCGTGTTGTTGTAGGCGTCGACAATCTCGGCCGCGAGGGCATCGCGCATCGGGATGCCCTTGCGGGCGCCAGCGGCGGCGACGATCCAGCGGAGGGCGAGCGACTCCTGGCGCTCAAAGGAAATCTCGATCGGCACCTGGTAGGTGGCGCCACCGACGCGGCGGCTCTTCACCTCAAGGCGAGGACGGGCGTTCTCGAGCGCGCCCAGCAGGAGGTCGACCGGGTCGCCCTTCTGCAGCTTCTCGGAGACCTTCTCAAAGGCTCCATAAACGATGCGCTGGGCAATGTTCTTCTTGCCCCCCTTCATAATCACATTGACGAGGTGCGCGACCAGGGGGCTCTGGTAGCGGAGATCGGGCTGAACCTGACGCTTCTCTGCGCGGTGACGGCGGGACATGGCGGGAGTGGCGGGGGACGGAAGGGATTACTTGGCGGCCTTCGGGCGCTTAACGCCGTACTTGGAGCGGGAACGGCGGCGCTTCTCGACGCCGGTGGCGTCGAGGGTGCCGCGGACAATGTGGTAACGGACGCCGGGAAGATCCTTCACGCGGCCGCCGCGGACGAGCACGATCGAGTGCTCCTGCAAGTTGTGGCCCTCGTCCGGGATGTAGGAGATCACTTCGTTGCCGTTCGTGAGGCGGACCTTGGCGACCTTACGGATGGCCGAATTCGGCTTCTTCGGGGTGCGGGTCATCACCTGGACGCAAACGCCGCGGCGGAAGGGGTTGCCCGCCAGGGCCGGGGACTTCGACTTGGAGGTCACCTGGCGGCGGCCTTTGCGCACGAGTTGGTTGATGGTCGGCATACGCGGAGGGAATTCTTACGAGGGAAAAGGGACGAAAAGAGGAAAACGCTACCGGCGGCGAAACCGCCGGCAAGCACAATCTGGATCAAACTGCGGGAAATGGCGTCCGTGGTCGGACGACGGAACGGATCAGCGCATCGACCCGCGTCCCGCCGGACAAGCGTAAAATCGCGCTCGCTTCCCGGAAGAAGCCGGTTTCCCTCCGCCCGAATGCGCGCCGGCTGGATGAAACTCCGCTCCGACCTTCCGGGTTCCCTCGGGCTCGCCCTGCTGCTCGCCGGTGGCTTTATGCTCTTCACCGCCTGGGACCAGTCTCACTGGTGGCGCGTGAAGCAGGACTACTCCTTCGGCTGGCTCGTCCCGCTCTTTGTCGCTTTTGTGGTGCACGACCGCTGGCCCCGCATCCGCGCCGCCGCGGCTGCCTGCGCCGCGCCGGACAGCCCCCGCGCCGCCGGTTGGCAGGGATGGTTCCTCGCCACCGTCACCGGCGCCGCCCTGCTGCTAGGCGCGGCGTTTTTCCTGCTCGGCTCCTTCTATCGGGCCGGCGCCGGCACCTCCCAACCGGGCACGCTCGCCATCACCCTCGGGATGGCCGGGATCACCGCCGCCCTGCTGGTGCTCAACGCCCCGGCCAGCCCCGCCCCCACCCGGGCCGGCCTCACCACGGACGCCCGCCTGCGCCTCGCCAGCCTCTTCCTCTTCCCCGTGCTGATCTGGCTCGTCTCCGCTCCGATGGTCTCGGCCGTAGAATCCCAGCTCAACCTGCTCCTGCTCCGGCGCGTGGTCGCCGTGGTGGCGTTCGTCTTCGACGCGCTCGGCCTGCCCATTGAGCAGCGCGGCAACGTGCTCGCCCTGCCCCCGGTCAACGGTCAGCCCAACCTGGTCGGCGTCGAGGATGCCTGCTCCGGCATCCGCTCCCTCACCGCCTGCCTCTTCGCGGGTTCGTTCCTCTCCGCGGTCTTCGTCCAGCAGGCCTGGAAGAAGGTCGCGCTCGTCGTGGCCGCCCTGCTACTAGCCTTCGTGACCAACCTCGGCCGCAGCCTCTTCCTCACCGCTTGGGCCTACCGCTACGGCCACGCTGCGATCGAGGGCACGGTGCACGACGTCGCCGGCTACGCGGTCCTCGGCGGCACCGTCCTCGGCCTGCTCGGGCTCCTCCCGCTGCTCAACCTCCGGCTGCTGCGCGCGGGGCGCCCGCCCCCGGCCGCCCCGCGCCCGTGACGTCCCCGCTGCTCTGGCTCTACCGGGCTCTGTTCACGCCGGCGCTGGTCGCCCTCGCCCCCCGGTACGGCCTCCGGATGATCCGCCGCGGCGGCTACGGCGCCGGATTCTCCCAGCGCCTCGGTTGGCTCGCCCCCCTCCCCCCGCCCACGCCCGGCCGCACCCGCGTCTGGGTCCAAGCGGTCAGCGTCGGCGAACTGCTCGCCCTCGGACCGGTGCTCCGGGGCCTCCACGCGGCCGGAGCCGAGATCGTGCTCACGACCACCACCAGCACCGGCCGGCGCCTCGCCGCGGAACGCTACGGTACGCTCGCCTCCACCCTCGCCTATTTCCCCCTCGACGCCTGGCCCTGCTCGGCCGCCGCGTGGCGCGCGCTGCGCCCCCAGCTGGTGGTGCTCGCCGAGGGCGAACGGTGGCCCGAACACGTCCACCAGGCCGAACGCCGCGGCGTGCCCGTCGTCTGCGTCAACGCGCGCCTCAGCGACCGCTCCTTCCGCCGGCTCAGCCGCGTGCCCGGGCTGGCGCCGCTGGTGCTCGGACGCCACACCCGGTTCCTCGCCGCTTCGGCCCTCGACGCCACGCGCCTCGTGCGCCTCGGCGTTGGCGAGGACCGGGTCAGCCTCACCGGCAACCTCAAGCTCGACGTCACGCCCCGCCCCTGCCCGCCCGCGGAACAGGCACGGTTGCGCGGGGAACTGGGCCTGGGCGCGGGACCATTACTGCTCGGCGCCTCGACTTGGCCCGGAGAGGAAGCGGCACTCCTCGCGGCCTGGCGCCACGCCCGCGCCCAAGGTCTGGAGGCCCAATTGCTCCTGGTGCCCCGCCACGCCGAGCGCCGGGCGGAGGTGCAACAGACCCTCGCGGCCGCCGGGGTGCGCAGCCACTTCCGCACCCACGGGCCCGCCCCGGCCCCGGTCGAAGTGGCGGTCGCCGACACCACGGGCGAACTGGCCCTCCTGACGCACCTCGCGGACGTCGTCTTCGTGGGTAAAAGCCTCCCGCCGCACACGGAGGGCCAGAGCCCGGTGGAGGCCGCGGCCCTCGGCAAAACCCTCCTGCTCGGTCCCGGGATGAGCAACTTCCGCACGGTCGCCGGGGAACTGCTCGCCGCCGGCGCCGCTGAGACGGTCGCCACGCCAGCCGCGCTCGCCGCCGCCGCGACCCGGCTGCTGGCCGATCCCGCCGCCCGCGCCACCCG
>NEUZ01000050.1 GCA_002304435.1 Opitutia bacterium Tous-C8FEB
CCGGGCTCGACCCCCACGGGCTCACGGCCGCCCAGGTCCTGCTCACCCACGAGGACCTCCGCGCCCGCGCCCGCTTCCTCGGGGTCCAAGCCACCCTCCGCCAGCTGATCGCCTACGGGACCATCCCGGTGATCAACGAGAACGACACCGTCAGCGCCGCCGAGATTAAGTTCGGGGACAACGACACCCTCTCCGCCCTGGTCGCCAGCCTGATCCAAGCCGACCACCTCGTCATCCTTTCCACCGCCCCCGGCCTGATCGACCTACGCGGCACCGGGCAAATCGTGCCCGTGGTGGAGCGCATCACGCCCGAGATCGAGGCGATGGCCGGCGGCACGACGAGCGAGACGGCCGTCGGCGGGATGGTCTCCAAAATCTCCGCCGCTCGCCTCGCCACCCGCGCCGGCTGCGGGGTATTCATCGCCAGCGGCGCCGAGCCGCGCATCCTCGCCCGCCTGCTCTCCGGCCAAGGGCCCGGCACGTTCTTCGTCCCCAGCGGCCTTCCGCTGGAGGCCCGAAAACGCTGGCTCGCCCACTTCCAGCGCCCCGGCGGCACGCTCCGCGTCAACGCCCGCGCTATCCCCGCCCTCCGCGAACGCGGCAGCAGCCTGCTCGCGGTGGGGGTAACCGGCGCCGAGGGCGAATTCGCGGCCGGGGACATCGTGAACATCGCCGGGCCGGACGGGCTCGTGTTCGCCCGCGGCAAGGCGGGGTTCAGCCGCGAGGAAATCGGGGGCCTCGCCGGCCGGCAGGGCGACGAGCTCGCCCGCCTCTACCCGGGGCGCCGCCGCCTCGAGGTCGTCCACCGCAACGACCTCGTGGTGCTCTGAGCCGCCGCCGGGACGACCGTCTTTCTCCGATGGACCACTTCGCCTTTCCCGCCCGCTTCCGCGCGCTCCACGACCTCGCCGCGCAACGCTACACCGCGGGCCACCGCACCGCCGCCGGCCTGCTCCCGCCCGCGGACGAGGCCTGGCTGGCGGCCAACGGCCTGTCCGCCCAGAACCTGCTCGATTACGCGGAGGACTTCACCGCGTCCGGCGAACCCGGGCCCGAGCTGGCGCTGGCGATCGAGCTGGTGCGCCGCGACTACTTCTGGAACGCACAGGGCGGCCAGCCCTCGGGCCGCGTGATCGACGCGGACACGCTGCCGGCGAAGGCGGACGCGGTCCGCGGCGTGGCGTGGCTGCCGCGGCTCATCCCGAAGGCGCGCGCGAAGCTGCGCGGGGAGCTGCCGCCGTCCCTGATGTTCTGCTGCGGCGGCGACCGCCGCTTCTTCCGCGAGCGCGGGATCCTGCCCGCCGAGTTCCTCAGCCTCGTCTGGCGCGAACCCGCGGATGAACGGGTCGTGGACTGGGTGCTCGCGCGGGGAGCTCGGAAGTAGCCGGGGCTCCGCGTGACCGGGGCGGCGCGCCCCGGCTTCATGTCATCTACACCAGACCCAAGTCCGCCGGCTAGAGGCGCAGCGCGCTGCGCCCGCCGCAGCCTCGACTGAAGAGAGCGAATCACCCCACCAAATCCCGGTACCAAGCACGCAGCTGGCGGGTCGACGCGCGGTCATCGAGGAACATCGCCGTGGCGTGCGCGCCGAGACCCGATTGCACGAAGGTCGCCGGCACCCCCATCGCGTCCATCAGCGGCTGGAACTTGGCCGCCGCATTGTCGGTGTGGAACACCGAGCGCCCGCGGAATCGCCGGGCCCGCTCCATCGCCCCCGCCCAGGTCGCGCCGTTCCAGCCGTCGCCGTCGTAGTGTTGGCAGGCGTGGAAACCCTTCCACCACGCCGCCAGCCGGTCGTCGCGCAGGCCGATGTAGCCGCACGCCAGCGCACCGCGCGAAAACCCCGTGAGGACCGTGTTCGCGGGATCCGCCCCCCAGTCGTCCCGCACCTGCGCCAGCATCGCGAGCGCGTAGGCCACGGTCTCGTCGGGATTACCCCAGCCGCTCTCCGCGATCCGGCCCCAGCGCCGGTCGACGAACGGCAGGCCCAGACAGATCGACCCGCGGCCCAGCGTCATCCCGGCCCCGATCACGCCCTGCTCGGGCAGCCCGGGAGAGCGGCAGCCGGGCACGTGGAACAGATTGCCGGGGTACTCCACCAGCAGCGGCCAGGGGCGGCCCGGCGTCCAGTCGACAGGCAGGTGGAGCACGGCGTACAGCCCCGGCTGGCGCTCGCCGGCGAGCCGCACCCGCACCCGCCGCCCCGGCGCCGGCGCCTCGTCCGACACCTCCGGCACCGCGACGCGACCCAAGGGCGCGACCCAGGCCGGCGCTTCCCCAGCGGCGTGCACCGCGCTGAGCTCAAGGGCCACTTGGCCGCGCGGACGGCCCCGCAGGATTAGCTCCAGCGCCGCCACGCGGCCGGGATCGAGCTTGGGCGTACCGTCCGGGAACGTCTCGCGCAGGGGGCACTCTAGCACGCAGCTCTCGCCCGGGGCCAAGCGGGCGGCGGCCGGCACCGCGTCCCAGCTGCTCGAACCGACCGCCCACAACAGAATTTCCGCTGGCTCCGCCCCGCGGTTCGTCACCGTCGCTCCGAGCACGGTGCGGCGGGAGAGGTCCCAACCGCCCGGCGGCGCCGGAAACGTGGCCCAGACATAATTTAGGGCCGGGGGCGAGTCTGGGCCCGGGGCGGGCAAGCCAACGAGGCGCACCGTGCCGGAAGCCGTCCCCGGGTCTCGCCGAAAGCCGCGCAAATTAGCCGCGGCAATCGCGCCGGTCCACCCCGCCAGCGGCGCGGCGGCCGCGCGGCCGGCGGCGAACCAGGCGAGCGCACCGAGAGTGAAGCGGCGACGGGAATAGGGCATCGGGGCGGGGCGATAGAAGCCAAACGTCTCGGCACCTCCCGCGTCAAACCCGCGCAGGGCGGCCGCTTGACCGATCAGAGCGGCCGCGGTTGGCTTACCGCGCTCGTTCCCCGCCACCCGGCGCCCACCCCCTATGCCCCTCGCCTGCCCCTGCCCGCGGTCCGCCGCGCTCCTCCTGCTCGCCTGCCTCGCCGCCGTTGCCGCGGTGCCCGGCGCCACCCCGGCTACTCCCCCCACGGCCGCAGGCGAGGTGGTGAACCTCTCCCCTTTCATCGTTTCGACGGAGGGCGATGAGGGGTACCGCGCGGCGAACACGCTCTCGGGCACCCGGATGAACTCGAGTCTCCTCCACACCCCAGCGGCGGTGTCAGTGCTGACCAAGGAATTCTTGGACGACATCGGGGCCGAGAACGTGATGGATATGCTCAAGTATTCGCTGAACACGGAGCACGAGCGCAGCGACCCGGGCGGCGGGGTGCAGCAGGCGTTCGACGTGCGCGCGACGGTGCGCGGCTTCACGGAGTCGGTGATCTCGCGCGATTACCTGCCGAATATGGTGGAGGGCCGCGGGATTCTGGCCTCGGACCGGTTCAACGTGGACCGGGCGGACGTGAGCCGCGGCCCAAACTCGATCCTCTTCGGGGCCGGCCGGCCCGGCGGCGCGCTGAACCTGACCTCGAAGCGGGCGGTGCTGAACGCACGGCGGCAGACGGCAACGCTGACGGTGGGGAACGACGCGAAGCGCCGGAGCGAGGTGGACCTCGCCTTCCCGCTGCGGCGGGACCGGCTCGCGCTACGCACCAACGCGGTTTGGGAGGAGCGCAAAGGTTGGTTCGAGTTCGAGGGCCTGCGGCAAAAAGGCCTCGCCTTGGCCGGCACGTGGCAGCCGCAGCCCTCGACCCAGGTCCGCGCGGCGGTGGAACATCTGCGGCGCGACCAAGTGATGGGCGGCAACTTCCCCCACGCCGACTTCGGCTATTCCCGCTGGGTGCTGGGCGGCGCGCCACTGGCAGGCAACCCACTACTGCCGGGCACGAATCCCGCGCCGGGGCTGCTACGCTCGACCAACACCCTGCAGGTGATCTTCGCGCCCCAGGTGCGCGACCGGCCCTTCCGCGTCTCGACCACAGGCGCGGATATGCGGCCCGACCTCACCGGAACCCAGCCGACGGGTTTCTGGGAAACGGTTAGCGGCGGCGCCGCGCCTGCGGGGGGCACGGTCGACGATCCGTTCTACGGCCGCGTGCTCCCGGCGAATGCCTACCTATCCGGCCCGGGCCGCGACGCGAACTACCAGTACACTCTCTGGTCCCTCTTCGTCGACCAGCGCCTCGGGCCCTTCAACCTCGAGCTCGGCTACAACCGCACCCGTTACACCCGCGGCTTCACCCAGCCCTCGGCCAATGCCATCGGCGATCCCAACCCGGTGTTGCCGGGCGCGTACTTCGCCGACGGGGACTCCGTCGTGGCCGCCGGCCGCAACCCGGGCACGCTCCTGCCCGATATCGCCCGCGCCAACCCCTTTGTCGGCCTGCCCTACGTGCAGAGCCAGACGGTGCAGCAACTCTTCGACCAGCGCAGCGAGTCGTTCCGCGCCACGCTCGGGACCGAGGTGGACCTCACCCGCCGCCACGCGTGGCTCGGCCGCCACAGCGCGGCCGCCTCGTGGCAGCACAACGACAACGTGTTCGGCAACGGCGTGGTCGCGGAGTACAACGCCGCGCCGGGCAACGCGCAGCCGATCGATTCCGCGACCAATATCATCCTGCGTCGCACTTACCTCGATTTCTCCCGCCCCGGCGGTCAGCGCGGCGCCCTCGACCCTTGGGCGAACCCCATCCCCGAAGGCCCAGGGATGCAGGCCCGCTTCCTCTGGAATAATTCCTACCCCTGGAACCAGACCGTCAGCCGCAGCCTGATGCTCGCCGCGCAGAGCCGGTTTAGTCGCGACCGCCTCGTCCTCACCGCCGGCTACCGCCGCGAGCGGATCGAAAACAACAACGCCTCGCTCGGCGGCGAGCGGGTCCCCAACTCCACCAACCTCTGGCTCGTCCGCCCCTACCAGTTCGACCCCGCGACCATCGCCGCCTACACGGGTGCGACCCGGACCGCCGGCGCAGTGGTCACCCCGCTGCCCTGGCTCGCCCTCGCCTACAACCAGTCGCAGAGCGCCTTCCCCCAGAGCAACTTCACCGATATCTACGACCGCCTGCTCGTGCCGAGCCGCGGCCAAGGCCGCGACTACGCGGTGCGCCTGAACCTGCTCGGCGGGCGCCTCTACGCGAGCGCCAGCACCTATCGAAACCGCGGCTACGACCAGTTCCACGACGTCACCAGCAACTCCGTCCGCGGCCAGGGCGTGCCCGTGGTGAACGATATCCTCACCACCCTCCTGCGGCTCAACCGCCCGCTGCCCGAGACGATTCGCCGCCTTGGCCTCACCCAAGTCGGGCAGTCCAAGTACCGCGAAACCGTCACCGCGGACGGCCGCGGCACCGAGTTCGAGGTCACGGGGCGGCTCGCACCGGGCTGGAGCGTGTCGGTCAACTACTCCCGCCCGCGGCTGGTGTTCACCGACCTGGCCCCAAGTATGCGGGCCCTGCTGGCAGACAACCGCGCAGCGTGGGACGGTAACGCGACGCCCCTCGACAGCACCCGCGCGACCGTGGCGACGTTCGTCCGCGCGCGCGACAACACTCCGGGACGCGACTTCGTGCTGCAGCCCGCGACGCTGAACGACGCCTACGACTACGTGCAGTCGCTGCTGGATCTGGTTGACCGCGGCGACGGCAAGCCGCCGCTCGCGTTCACAGGCGAGTCCTTCAATGCGTTCACGAGCTACCGGTTCGGCGAAGGGGCCCCGGCTTGGTTGCGGAGCGCGCGCGCCGGCCTGGGCGCCAACCACCGTGGGGCGCCGGTGGTCGGCTTTGACGCCACCAACGGCAACGCACCCATCCTCGGCCGCGGCGCCCTGGTCTGGAACGCGATGCTGGGCCGCCAACTACGAATCCGCCGCGGCCACGTGCTGGACCTCCAGCTCAACATTGAAAACCTCTTCCGCCAGGAGGAGGCGCTGCCTTTCTCGGCCGTCGCCCCGGGACAGGTCGTGCGCTGGATGCTCCCCCGCGTGCGCCACGGCTGGACCGCCCGCGCCACCTACACGTTTTGAGCCCGCCGGCGCTTGACCACGCCCGCCACCCGGGATCCCTTTCCCCAGCTCCCCTCCCCTATGAAGTACTCCCTCTCCGTCAACGGCGCGAACCGGACCGTGGACGTCGCGCCCGACACCCCGCTGCTCTGGGTGCTGCGCGACAACCTCGAGCTCACCGGCACCAAGTTCGGCTGCGGCATCGGCCAGTGCGGCGCCTGCACCGTCCACCTCAACGGCGTGCCCACGCGCGCCTGTATGACTCCTGTCTCCACGGTGGGCCGGATGAAGGTCACCACCATCGAGGGCCTCGCGCCCGCGGCGGGGAAGCTCCACCCCCTGCAGCAGGCTTGGACGGAGCTCGATGTCGCCCAGTGCGGCTACTGCCAGCCGGGCCAGCTGATGACCGCGGCGGCACTGCTGCGGGACAACCCGAAGCCAACCGACGAAGACATCGACGGTGCCCTCGCGGGTAACATCTGCCGGTGCGGCACCTACACCCGCATCCGACAGGGCATCAAGCGCGCGGCCGAACTCACGGCCGGCGGGAAGGAGGCCGCCCGATGAGCGCCACGACCGCCCCGCGCGCCGTGAACCGGCGCGACTTCCTCAAGCTCACCGGCCTAGCCGGCGGCGGGTTCGCCCTCGCCTTCCAGATCCGCTCAGCCCGCGGCGGCGCCGCCCCGGCGGGCGGTGAATTCCGGCCCAACGCCTTCATCCGCATCGCCTCGTCCGGCGCCGTCACGATCGTTTCCAAGCAGCCGGAAATGGGCCAGGGCGTGAAGACCTCCCTCCCGATGATCATCGCGGAGCAGCTCGAGGTACCGTGGTCATCCGTCACGATCGAGCAGGGTGACTTCGACGAAAAGCTCTACGGTGGCCAGAGCGCGGGCGGCAGCCGCTCGACGCCCAACAACTACGACCAGTTCCACCTGCTCGGCGCCACTGTGCGCACGATGCTCGTCGAGGCCGCGGCCCGCACTTGGAAGGTCCCCGCCGCCGAGTGCCGCGCGGTCGAAGGCACCGTCGTGCACAGCTCCGGGAAGAAACTCGGCTACGGCGCCCTCGCCGCCACCGCCGCCACCCTCGAGGTGCCGGCCAAGGAGGCGGTCCGTCTGAAGGAACCCAAGGACTTCAAGCTGCTCGGTAAACGCATCGCGCAGGTCGACACGCCCCGCATCGTAACCGGTCAGCCCCTCTTCGGCCTCGACCTCCGCGTGCCTGGGATGCTGAACGCGGTCTACGAGAAGTGCCCCGCCTTTGGCGGCAAAGTCGTCAGCGCCAACCTCGACTTCATCAAGACGCTCCCCGGCGTGAAGGACGCCTTCATCCTCGAGGGCAATGGCAAGGTGAAGGAGCTCAACCCAGGCGTCGCCATCATCGCCGATTCCACTTGGGCGGCCCTCAGCGCCCGACGTCAGCTCAAGGTCACGTGGGACGAGGGCAAGGTGGCCAGCGAGAGCTGGGACACCTTTGTCGCCGAGGCCCGCGCCAAGGCCGCCGGGCCCGGGCAGCGCACGCTGCGCCGCGACGGCGATGTCGCCCAGGCCCTCGCCGGCGCCGCCAAGAAGGTGTCCGCGGAGTACGTCTACCCGTTCATCTCCCACGCCAACCTGGAGCCGCAGAACACCACCGCGCACTTCCGCGACGGCCGGCTGGAGGTATGGTCCCCCACGCAGGTGCCCGCCAACGGCGTCGCGATGGTGACGCGCGTCCTCAACATCCCGGCGGACAAGATCACCCTGCACCTGACCCGGGCGGGAGGCGGCTTCGGCCGTCGGATCGGGGCGGATTACCTCGTGGAGGCCGCGGCGATCGCGCAGCGCGTGCCGGCGCCGGTAAAGCTCACTTGGTCGCGTGAGGATGACCTCCGGCACGACCAGTATCGCCCGGGCGGCCTGCATTTCCTGCAGGGTGGCCTCGACGCGCAGGGCCGGGTGACGGCGTGGAAGAACCACTTCTTCACCTTCGGTGAGGGCGGCCAGCCGGGCAGCGGCGGCTCGCTCAGTCCCGACGAGTTCCCCGGGCGCTGGATCCCGAACTTCCTCGCCGAGCAGACGATGTTCGACACCGGATGGCCGATGGGCCCTTGGCGCGCCCCGGGCAGCTGCGTGTTCTCCTGGGTCTTCCACTCCTTCATCGACGAACTCGCCCATGCGGCGGGCCGCGATCCGCTGGAGTTCCGCCTCGAGCTACTGGGCACCCGCGACGAGATGCCGGCGGGGAGCGGCGGGGGCGGCAAGGGCAAGCAGGGCGGCGGCTACAGCGTCGCCCGGATGCGCAACATCCTGAAGTTCACCGCGGAGAAGGCCGGCTGGGGGAAGCGGAAATTCGCCCGCGGCTCCGGCGCCGGCATCGCCTTCCACTTCAGCCACCAGGGCTACTTCGCCCAGGTCGCCGAGGTCACCGTCTCCAAGGACGGCCAGCTGAAGGTCGACCGTTTTGTGACCGGCGGAGACGTCGGCCGCCAGATCGTGAACCTGAGCGGCGCCGAGAACCAAGTAGAGGGCTCCGTCGTCGACGGCCTCGGCACCCTGCTGACCCAGGAGCTCAACATCGAGCGGGGCCGGGTAGTGCAGGGGAACTTCCACGACTACCCCCTGATTCGCATCACGGAGTCGCCGGCGAAAATCGAGACGCACTTCCTGTCCACCGACCACCCGACCACGGGCATCGGCGAGCCGGCGATCCCGCCGGTGGCGCCGGCGGTGTGCAATGCGATCTTCGCCGCGACGGGCAAGCGCGTGCGGCAGATGCCGCTCTCGCGCGTCGACCTGCGCTGGAGCTGACGGCCTGCGCCGGTCCCGCGTGGGCGGGACCGGCCCGGCCGGGGTTCAGAAGGGGCGGGTGTAGACCATCAGCACCGCCACGAAAACAATCGCAATCGCGGCGACCGCGAGGGCGCCAGCGGCGCCGCGGCGGCGGTAGCCGAGACCCGCGAGGGCGGAGAGGGCGAGCCAGCAGGCAAGCTTAACAAAGAGCCAACCGGGCCAGCCAACCTTAAGCTTGGCCTGCAGGCCGAAGCCGCCGACCAGCATCAGGAAGGTGGCGATGCCGGTGATCATCAGCACCCGCTTGCGGGTTTCGGGCGGGGCAGCGAAAGCGTAGAACGTGTAGCCGGTCAGCACGAAGAGAGAAACTAGATGCAGGATCTGATAGAAGGTGACGCTCATGGGTGGGACGGAACTGAACCCGCTTCCGCCGGGCGTCGACTCTTTTCCCCGGGGGGACCGGGGAAACCCGCCGGGCCTATTCCACGTTGGCCATCTGCTCGCGGATGCGCTCGAGCTCGTTTTTCAGCTCGAGGACGGCGCGGGAGATGGTGAGGTCATTGGCCTTGCTCCCGATCGTGTTCACCTCGCGGCCAATCTCCTGCAGCAGGAATTCCGCGCGGCGGCCGACCTCGCCCTCGGCGCGGAGCAATCCGGCAAACTGCTCGAAATGGCTCCGTAGGCGGGTGAGTTCCTCGGCGATGTCGCAGCGGTCAGCGAAGAGCGCGATCTCGCGCAGCACGCGCTCGTCGTCGAGATCGAGGTCGAGCCCGGCCTCGCGGAGGCGGCGGTGGAGTTGGCCGCGGTACAACAACGGGACCTCGGGCGCACGGGCGGCGATAATCTCCAGTTGGCGGTGGAGGATCTCGCCGCGTTGGATGAAGTCGACCAGCAGGGCCTCGCCCTCGCGGGCGCGCATCGCCGCGAACCCCCGCAAGGCCTCGCCCAGCGCCTCCCGCACGACCGGCTCGGCTACCTCCGCCGCGGGCAAGCTGCGGGCGCGCCGCTGGGCGTTGAGGATCGACCAGAGCAGCTCGGCCGAGGGCCGGAACTCCACGCTCTCCCGCAGCGCGAAGGCCTGCAGGCGGTCCAGGGCGGCGCCGGCGGCCTCGTCGTCCCAGGCTGCCCCCTCCCCTGCGGCATCCCCCGTGACCTCGACGTCGACGTGCACCTTGCCGCGGGCGGCCACGCCACGCACCAATTCCCCGACCACCGGCTCGAGCGCAGTCCACGCCTCGGGCAGGCCGACCGTAAGATCGAGGCTGCGGCGGTTCACGGAGCTGACCTGCACGGTGAGCGTGCGCCCCTCGAGCGCGGCGGTGGCCCGCCCGTAGCCGGTCATGCTGCGCATCGGGAATCAGCGGCGGCCGAGGAGGGCCTGCACCTGCTGGACGTCCTTGTCGCCGCGGCCGGAGAGGTTGATGACCAGCACCTCGTCGCGGCGCATCGCGCGGGCGCGCTTGAGGCCGTGGACCAGCGCGTGGGTGCTCTCAAGCGCGGGGATGATACCCTCGAGTCGCGAGCACAGCTGGAAGACCTCGAGCACCTCGTCGTCCCCCGCGTGGGCGAACTCGATGCGGCCCTGTTCACGGTAGAACGCGTGCTCAGGCCCGATCGCGGCGTAGTCGAGCCCGGCGCTAACCGAGTGGGTCAGCTCGATCTGGCCGTCGTCGTTCTGCAGGATGAAAGTCTTGCAGCCTTGGAGGACGCCGAGCTTGCCGCCCTCGAAGCGGGCCGCGTGGTCGCCGCGGCGAATGCCGCGGCCCCCGGCCTCGACTCCGACCAAGCGGACGCCCGGTTCGTCGAGGAACTCGAAGAAGAAGCCCATCGCGTTGGAGCCGCCGCCGACGCAGGCGATCATCTCGTCCGGCAGCCGGCCTTCGCGGGCTAGGATCTGTTCGCGCGTCTCCTGGCCAATCACCCGGTGGAAATCTCGCACCATCATCGGATACGGGTGCGAGCCGAGGGCGGAGCCAAGAATGTAGTGCGTGCCGCGCACGTTGGTCACCCAGTCCCGCATCGCCTCGTTAATCGCCTCCTTGAGGGTCTTCTGGCCGGCTTCGACGCCACGGACTTCGGCGCCCATCAGGCGCATCCGGAAGACGTTGAGGGCCTGGCGCTCCATATCGACGGCGCCCATGTAGACGACGCAGGCGAGGCCGAACTTCGCGCAGACCGCGGCGGTGGCGACGCCGTGCTGGCCGGCGCCGGTCTCAGCGATGATGCGCTGCTTGCCCATCCGGAGGGCAAGGAGGGCCTGGCCAAGGGCGTTGTTGATCTTGTGGGCGCCGGTGTGGAGGAGGTCTTCGCGCTTGAGGTAGATCTTCGCGCCGCCGCAGTGGGCGGTCAGGCGCTCCGCGAAGTAGAGTTCGGTGGGGCGACCGGCGAATTCCTTGAGGTGATGGCGGAGCTCACGCTGGAAGGCCGGGTCCTCGCGGGCCACCGCGTAGGCGACGCCGAGGTCCTGCAGCGCGGTCATCAGCGTCTCCGGAACAAAGACACCGCCATAGCGGCCGAAATGGCCGCCCGGATCGGGCTGGCGGAGACGGGGGGCGGGCGCGGCGGCGACGGCGGACATTGGGAAAGACGCAACGCCCGGCGCGCGGGATGGCAACCCGTTTCCGGGATTCAGCGGACCGCGTGGGCGCGGACGTAATCGCGGATCGCGCCCGCGTCGGCGGGCAACCGGTGGCGAACGATCGGGCGCGACTTCAGCGCCTCCAGGCTCGGGTGGGTAGGCTCGAGGCCGATGGCGGCGCGGAGCGTGTCCGGGAACTTCGCCGGGCTAGCCGTGGCGAGGACGACGCTGGGCCGATCGGTGGCGAGGTCCTGGAAGCCGCAGGCGGTATGCGGGTCGACGACATAGCCAAACTCGCGGTGGACCCGGGCGATGAGCCCGGGGATCTCAGCATCGGGGGCGCGGGAGGCGCGGAAGCCGTCGGCACGAAACCCGGGAATACGCACGGCACCGTCGCGACGGAAGGCGGCCATTACGTCGCAGACGCGGGCCGGATTCTGGTCGACCTGATAGTACAAGAGGCGCTCGAAATTGGAGGCGACCTGGATGTCCATCGACGGGGCGAGGCTGGGCTGGACGGCGCCGAGCCGGTACTCACCGGTGGTGAAGAGCCGATGCAGGATGTCGTTCTGGTTGGTGGCGACGCGGAACCCAGCGAGGGGCACGCCCATCCGGCGGAGCAGCCAGCCAGCGAACACGTTGCCGAAGTTGCCTGTGGGGACGACGAACTCGGCCGTGGCGCGCTCGGCCGGCGGCAGGCGCAGCCAAGCCCAGAGGTAGTAGACGCACTGAGCGAGGATGCGCGCGAGGTTGATCGAGTTCACCGCCGAGAGGCGGTGCCGCACGCGGAAGTCTTGATCCGCGAAGATCTCCTTCAAGGCGGCCTGGGCGTCGTCGAAGGTGCCGTCGATCGCGAGGGCGTGGACGTTGGCCGCGCCGGTGCACGCCATCTGGCGCTCCTGCAGCGGGGAAACGCGGCCGAACGGATACAGGATGAAAATGGCGGTGCCAGGGCGCCCGAGCAGGCCGTGGATGGCCGCGGCACCGGTGTCGCCAGAAGTGGCGCCGAGGACGTTGATCGCCTCACCGCGGACGCGACACTGGTGGCCGTAGAGCTCGCCGAGCAACTGGAGCGCGAAGTCCTTGAAGGCGAGGGTCGGCCCGTGGAAGAGCTCCAGCACGTGCAGCCCGGACCGCAGCGTGCGGAGGGGCGCGATGTCCGGATGCGTGAAGCGGGGGTAGCTCGCGGCGACGAGCGCGCGGAGCGTGTCGGCCGGGATGTCGGTCGCGAACCGGGCGAGGAAGTCCGCGCAGAGCCCGGGGTAGTCGAGCGCGGCGAGGCGCGGCAGGTCGCCAGAGAGGTCCGGCAGCGACTCGGGCAGGTAGAGCCCGCCATCGGGCGCGAGGCCGGTGGCGACGGCGTCGCTGAAGCCGAGCGGCGGGGTCTGCCCGCGGGTGCTCAGGAACCGCATCGGACGGTCCCTCAGGCGCCGGCGTCGAGGCCGAAGGCGGTATGGGCGGCGCGAGCGGCTTCGTCGGCGCGGTCCTTGGCGATGATGACCGAGATCTTGATCTCCGAAGTGCTGATCAGCTCGAGGTTGATTCCGGCGCGAGCGAGCGCGTCGAAGAGCGTGGCGGCGACCCCGCTGTGGGTACGCATCCCGACCCCGACCACCGAGAGCTTGGCGATGCGCTCGTCGAAGGAGACCTCCCCGCCGGTCTCGCGGAGGGCGGGCGCGAGGGCGGCGACGGCGCGGTCCTTCTCCGAGAGCGGGACGGTGAACGACAGGTTCGCCAGCCCGCCGCGGCCGACGTTCTGCACGATCATATCCACGTTGATACTGGCCTCCGCCAGCGCGCGGAAGACGCGGGCGGCGGTGCCGGGCTTGTCGGCGATGCTGCTGACGACGACCTTGGCCTGGTCCTTGTCGACGGCGACGCCGCGGACGACGACCTTCTCCATATAGGCGACTTCCTGTTTCACGATGGTACCTGGGTTTTGGTTAAAGGAGGAGCGGACCTCGAAGACGACGCCGTACTTGGCGGCAAACTCGACCGAGCGGGTCTGCATCACCTTGGAGCCGAGCGAGGCCAGCTCGAGCATCTCGTCGTAGCTGATCTCCGGCAGCTTGCGAGCGGCGGGGACCACGCGGGGGTCGGCGGTGTAGACCCCGTCGACATCCGTGTAGATCTCGCACTTGTCGGCCTGGATGGCGGCGGCGAGGGCGATGGCGGTGAGATCGGAGCCACCGCGGCCGAGGGTGGTGACCTGGCCGTCGTCGTTGATGCCCTGGAAGCCGGCGACGATGATGACGTTACCGTCGGAGAGGTCCTTCTCCAGCGGGGCAGCGTTGATCGTGCGGATCTTGGCCTTGGTGTGGACCTTGTCGGTGAAGATGCCGGCCTGCGCGCCAGTGTAGCTGACGGCGCGGACGCCGATGCCGTGGAGCGCCATCGCGGTGAGGGCGATGGTCTCCTGCTCGCCGATGGCGAGGAGCTGGTCGAGTTCGCGCTCGCTCGGCAACGGGCAGAGGGCCTTGGCGCGAGCGAGGAGCTCGTTGGTGACGCCGGCGCGGGCGGAGACCACGACCACCAGCTCGTTGCCGGCATCACGGGCGGCCTTGATCCGGCCGGCGACGTTCTTAATGCGATCGACGTCACCCACGGAGGTGCCGCCGTACTTCTGGACGATGCGAGCCATACGGGGAAGGGTCAGGGGCCGAAGTCACCGATGCGGAGCAGCACCGGATCCTCGAGGACAGCGGAGAGGGCGCGCAGCCGGCGGAGCGTGCGCCCGATCGCGCGCTCGTCGCTCTCGTGCGTCGTGAGCACCAGAGACGCGGCGCGCGGGCGGTCAGCCGGGCCTTGGATGACGGTGGCGATGCTGACGCGGTGGCGGGCCATCGCGGAGGCGACGCGAGCGAGGACGCCCGGCTGGTCGCGGACGGTGAGGCGCACGTAATACCGGCTGCGGATGCGTTCCGGCGGGGCGAGGCGGCAGCGACTGGAGGCGGCGGGCTCCTCGCCGGGCAGGTAGGCGCCCTTGCCGTGGCGCAGGAGAGAGGCGGCGTCGGCGAGGTCGCTGATGACCGCGCTGGCGGTGGCGTCACGGCCCGCGCCGCGGCCGCTGTAGAGGGTCGTGCCCACGACGTCTCCGGTGACGGAAACCGCGTTGAAGACCCCGTTGACGTTGGCGATGACGTCGCCGGCGGGGAGCAGCGTGGGGTGGACGCGGACGCAGAGCTCGTCGCGTCGGAAGTCGCGCGTGATGACGGCGAGCAGCTTGATCCCGAAGCCTAGCGTGGCGGCGTTACGCAGGTCGGCCGGCGTGAGCCGCGAGATCCCTTCGACGATCATCTGGTCCGTGCGGACCCAGATCCCGTGGGCGAGCCAAGCGAGCACCGCGGCCTTGTGGGCGGTGTCCCAACCATCGACGTCGAGCGACTCGTCGGCCTCGGCGTAACCGAGCCGTTTCGCGTCGGCGAGGACCTCGGCGTAGGGGGCGCCCTGCTCCTTCATCCGGGTAAGGATGTAGTTACAGGTGCCGTTAAGGATCCCGTAAATCCGCGGGAAGCGGTTGGCGACGAGGCCCTCGCGGAGGGCCTTGATGATCGGGATGCCGCCGGCGACCGAGGCCTCGAAGAGGAAATGGCCGCCGTGGCGGCGGGCGGTGGCGAGAATCTCGGAACCGTGCTCGCAGATTAGGGCCTTGTTCGCGGAGACAACCACCTTACCCAGGCGCAGGGCGGCGAGCGTGACCTCGCGGGCGAGACCGGTGCCGCCCATCAGCTCGCAGACCACGGGAACCGCGGGATCGCGCGCGATCGCGAGCGGGTCCGTGCCGAGCACGCCGCGCGGGAGGCGGACGTCGCGCTTCCGCCGGGCATCGCGCACGGCGACGCGGGTGACGCGCAGCTCGACTCCGAGGCGGGCGCGGAGGAGGGCTCGATTGGCCTCTAGGTGCTGCCAGACGCCTTGGCCAACCGTGCCGAAACCGCAGAGACCGAGAGAAAGGACAGGGAGGGAGCTCATCGCCGGATTAATTCTTGGGCCCGGAGCCCACTCGCAGCTCCGTACCGGCGAGCAGCCGGGAGATATTGGAGCGGTGGCGGAGGATGACGAAGCCGGCGGCGCCGCAAGCGACGCCGATCAGGAGGGCGGAACGGCCCAGCACGACGGAGGCGGTGGCGAGGGCGACGGCCCCAAGCATCGAGGAGAGGGCGACGTAGCGGAAGAGCGCGAGGGTCAGCCCGAAGACAACGAGCGCGCACCCGGCGCCCGCGGGGAACAGGACGGCGAATCCACCGGCGGCGGTGGCGACCGACTTACCGCCGCGGAAGCCGGTAAAGCACGAGAAGCTGTGGCCGAGGAGCGCCCCGACGAGGCAAATGGTGCTCAGCATTTCCAAGGACCCGGCGTCAAACGGGCAATGCTCCGGGCCCAACCAGTGCAGCAGCGGGAACAACCCCGCGGCGAGCGCGCCCTTGGCGGCGTCGAGGAACAGCACCAGCGCCCCCGGCCCGGGGCCGAGCACCCGCCGCACGTTAGTCGCACCCGCGTTACCGCTGCCCACCTTGAAGATGTCCACCCCCTTCGCGCGCGCGACCACGTAGGCGAACGGCAGCGCGCCCAGCAGGTAGCCGGCTCCGGCGGCGAGGAAGGGAACGGGGCTCATCGCGAGAACGGGCGCTTAAAGCTGCACGAACTTCGCCATCCGAATGGCGGCGTGCCCCTTGATCTCACGCCGGGAGTCCTCGCCCGGCTCGGTGTCGACCCGCACCACCATATAGGCAGTCCCGCCAGGGGTGAGGCGCGACAAGGACATATCGGCGATGTTAACGTTGGCTCGGCCGAGGATGGAGCCGATCGTCCCCACCATCCCGGGCTGATCGACGTTCTCCAGCACCAGCAGCTTGCCCTCGGCGGCGACCTCGACCTCGCGGCCGTTGATCCCGACGATGCGCGGCAAGTTGGCCTTGCCGATCAACGTACCCGAGGCGGAGTGCACCTGGCCCTCGGGCGTGACCGCCTCCACCTGAATCAGTTCGCTGTAGTCGGCCTCGTCAGCGGACTGCGTCACCTCGGCGCGGATGCCGAGGCGCTGGAGGAGGACGGGGGCGTTCACGAAGTTGACCTCCTCGCCGCTGATGCGGCGCAGGAAGCCGCGCTCGATGGCGCGGGTGACCCCGTTGGTGTCGTGCTGGACCAGCTTGCCCCAGTAGGTGATGCGGAGCTGGGCGATCTGGGGCGGGGCGATCTGCTGGACGAGCGTGCCCAGCTTGGCGCCGAGATCGAGGTAGGGGGCGAGCACTTGGAGCGTGGCCGCGTCGATCGAGGGGACGTTGACGGCGTTGCGGATCACGCCGCCGCGGAGCACGTCGGCGATCTGCTCGGCGATCTCGATGCCCACCGATTCCTGGGCCTCCGCGGTGGAGGCGCCGAGGTGAGGGGTGAGGACGACATTCGGGAGCGAGCGCAGTTCGCTGTCCTTAGCGAGGGGCTCGTCTTCGAAGACATCGAGCCCGGCGGCGGCGACCTGGCCGGACTTCAGCGCGGCGATGAGGGCAGCTTCCTTGATGATCCCGCCGCGGGCGCAGTTAAAGATACGCAGCCCGCGCTTGCAGCGGGCGAACGCCGCCTCGTCGATCATATACCGCGTGTCCTCGGTCAGCGGCATATGGACCGTGATGTAGTCAGCCTGCCGGAGGACCTCGTCGAGCGTGACGCCCTCGACCTGCATCGCCTTGGCGCGGCTGGGCGCGAGGTAGGGGTCGTAGGCGAGCACCCGCATCCCGAACGCCTGAGCGCGCTTGGCGACCTCGCCGCCGATGCGGCCGAGGCCGACGATGCCGAGGGTCTTGCGGAAGAGCTCGATGCCGGAGAACGACTTGCGGTCCCACTGGCCGGCCCGCATCGAAGCGCAGGCTTGGGCTACGGGGCGGGCGCCGCACAGGAGGTGGGTGAAGGTGAGCTCGGCCGTGGCGATGGTGTTGCCCGCGGGCGTGTTCATCACGACCACGCCGTGGTTGGTCGCGGCCTCCACGTCCACGTTGTCGACCCCCACCCCAGCGCGGCCGACCACCTTGAGCAGGGGCGCGGCGCGGAAAACCTCCGCCGAGATCCGGGTCTCGGAGCGCACAGCGATGGCGTGCACGTCGCGCACCAGCTCAAGCACCTTCTCCGGGGACGAGCCATAGGCCTCGACGACCTCAAAGCCCGGCTGCTGGCGCAGAAAGGCGACTCCCTTGGGTGAGATCTTGTCGGCGACGAGGACTTTCATCGGGAAAAATGACCCGGAGCGAAATCCCGGCCGCCGGCCCTAGCAAGGAAAAGGTTTGGCCGGGGACGGGTGAAAAAAAACACCCGGAGCCACGCGCCCCGACTTTGACAACCGCGGGCCCGCGCGACCAACTGCCCGGCGGCCGGCCACTCGCCGTCCCCCCCTTCGTCCGTTTATGATGATTTGCCCCCAACCCCGGCTCCGCCTCCG
>NEUZ01000051.1 GCA_002304435.1 Opitutia bacterium Tous-C8FEB
CTCTGGAGCCGCGTGCGCGCGCTGCGGCCGGGGATCGAGGAGGAGTTCGCGCGCGGTGACTTCGGCTGGCTGCTGGGCTGGCTCCGCGAGCACATCCACGCCGCCGGGCGACGTCACTCCGCGCTGGAACTGGTGCGGGCCGTCACGGGCGAGGAGCTCTCGCCGCGGCACCTGGTGGACTATCTCCGCGCGCGTTACGGGTCCCTGTATCTGGGTGGATCGTCGTGCTGATCGATTCCCACACCCACCTCGAGTCCTTCGCGCGCCGCGGTGAGTTGGCGCCGGTCCTGGCGCGCGCGCGCGCGGCGGGGGTGAACCAAGTCGTGACCGTCGGCACCTCCACGGACGACTGGGACCTTTACGCCGAGCTCGAAGCGGCGGCGCCCGACGGTTCCGTGCGCCACACCGTCGGCCTGCACCCGTGCTCGGTCGACGAGCGCTGGCCCGACCAAGTGGGAAAACTCGAGGAGCGGTGGCGGACAGGCCCGACCCCGGTGGCGCTGGGGGAGTGTGGCCTCGACCGCTTCCACCTGCCGCGCGAGGCGGAGGAGGCGGCCCGGGTGTTTGCGTGGCAGGAGGCGGCCTTCGCCGCGCAGTTGGAGATCGCGCGCCGGCTCGGGTGCCCGGTCGTGGTGCACTCGCGGGGGGCGTTCCGCGAGTGCGTGGCGGCCGTGGACGCCAGCGGGGTAGACTGGGCGCGGGTGGTGTTTCACTGCTTCACCGAGGGCGCCGCGGAGATGGTGGAACTGACGCGGCGCGGCGGGCGCGGCTCGTTCACCGGCATCCTCACCTACAAGAGCGCGGCCGACGTGCGGGCCGGCGCCCGCGCGCAGGGCCTCGCGGGGCTGATGCTCGAGACCGACGCGCCCTACCTGACCCCGGTGCCGCTGCGCGGTCAGCCGAACGAGCCAGCGTTCCTGCACCACACCGCGGCGTATGCGGCGGCGGAGGTCTTCGGGGTCAGCCTCGAGGAGCTCGCTGCGGTGACTTCCGCGAACGTCCGCCGCTGGCTGGCCCTGTGACCGGCCCCGTGGCCGACGCGCGCACGCGTTGCGCCCGGCGTCGGAGCGCGGCCCGCTCCGCCCGCGCGGCGTTCGAGAGCGGGAAGGCGTCGTGCTGGGGCAGGCCGCAGAGGTAACACATCGTCGGGAGCACCACTCCAAGCGGGCCCCGAGGCAAAGGCACGACTGGAATGCGGGCGCGGGGTTTCGATTCGCTTTGCGGTCCAGGCGCGGGTGCCTTCAGTCGTCCCGATGCTTGCAGTGCGGCAGCTCAGCAAATCGTTTTCCGGTCCCGACGGGGCGCGGGTCCCGGTCGTCTCGGTGGCGGAGTTCGACCTGGCCGCGGGGGAGCAACTCGCGCTCCGGGGCGAGAGCGGCTCGGGCAAGACCACCTTCCTGCACCTGATCGCGGGCATCCTCGCCGCGGACGCTGGTGAGGTGCGCATCGACGGCGTCGGGATGACCGCGCTGGGTGAGCCGGCGCGCGATCGCCTGCGCGCCGAGAAGCTCGGTTACATCTTCCAGACCTTCAATCTCCTCCAGGGCTTCACCGTCCTGGAAAACGTGCTCCTGGGGATGTCCTTTGGCCCCCGCGGCGCGGACCGGGCGCACGCGCGCGCGGTACTCGAGCGGGTGGGCCTCGGCCACCGGTTGGAACATTTCCCGCGGCAACTCTCCACTGGGCAACAGCAGCGCGTCGCGGTGGCGCGGGCGCTTGCGAACCGCCCCCGGCTGGTGCTCGCCGACGAGCCCACCGGCAACCTCGACACCCGGCACGCCGGGGAGGCCCTCGCGCTGATCCGTGAGGTCTGCCGGGAGCAGGCGGCGGCTCTGCTCCTCGTCAGCCACGACGAGGGAGTCTTGGGTCAGTTCGCGTTGCGGCGGGATTTCGCGGAGCTCAACCAAGCGGTCGGGGAGGCTCGGCGATGACCCAGCCCCTGATCGTCTACCGGTCGCTACGCCAGCACGCGCTGTCGACGCTGATCACCGCCGGCGGTATCGCCCTCGCGGCGGGGCTGCTGATGACCGTCTGGCGGGTCAAGGTCGAGTCCCAGGCCGCGTTCACGCAGACGTCGGCCGGCTTCGACGCCGTCCTCGGCGCCCGCGGCTCCAAGCTGCAGCTGGTGCTGAACGCCATCTTCCACCTAGAGGCGTCGCCGGGGAACGTGGCGGCGGCCGACGCCGAGGCGATCCGGCGGCATCCGATGGTCAAGACGGCGATCCCGATCGCGGTGGGCGACAACCTGCGCGGCTTCCGCCTCGTGGGCACGGTGCCCGACCTGTTCACGGGCGTGGAGTACGCGCCGGGGCGCAAGTATGCGATCGAGGCTGGCGGCCGGCTGTTCGCGGCGGACCAGCGCGAGGCGGTGGCGGGCAGCTTCGCGGCGCAGCGCCTAGGGCTGCGGGTGGGCTCGGTCTTCCGCCCCTTCCACGGCCTCAACTTCGACCCCAAGGCCGAGCACGCAGAGGAGTTCACCGTCACCGGCATCCTCGCGCCCACCAACACCCCGGCGGACCGTGTGATCTGGCTGCCCCTGCGCGGCATCCAGACGATGGCGGGCCACGACCCGAAGGCGGCGACCGACGTGAGCGCCGTGCTCCTCCAGCTGCGGACCCCGACCGCCGGCTTTATGCTGGATATGCTCTACAACAAGCAGGGCAACCGGCTGACTTTCGCCTTCCCCGTCGGCGCGATTATGGCGGAGCTCTTCGGCAAAATCTCGTGGTTCGACCGCGTGCTGGAGCTCGTGGCCTACCTCGTGGCGCTGGTGGCGGCGGGGTCGGTGCTGGCCAGCATCTACAACTCGATGAGCGCGCGGCAGCGGGACCTCGCAATTTTGCGGGCCCTCGGGGCGCGCCGCCGGACGGTGTTCGGCGCGGTGGTGGCGGAAGCCACGGTGATCGGCGCCTTGGGTGCGCTGGCTGGCCTAGCCGCGCACTTCGCGCTCTACGCGGGCGTCGCCGGCCTCATCCGCGCCCAGACGGGCGTGGTCCTCACCCCGTGGGCCTTCCACCAAGTGCTCGTGCTCTGTCCGCTCGCGATGACCGCGCTCTGCGCCCTCGGCGGGATCGTGCCCGCGGTAAAGGCCTACCGCACGCCGGTGGCGGAGACGATCGCGCCGGTTTCCTGAGGGAAAGCCCTTTGACGCAACCCGCCTGGCCCGCATTCTCATCCTAATCCCGATGCAAGCCCCGTCGCGCCTCCTCCTCTCGCTCCTGACCGCCGCCGCGCTGACCTCCGCCGCCTGGGCCGCGGAACCGGCTGGTCCGGACGCTTTCGCGAACCCGAACCTGCCCGCCCCTTACCCCGCCCCGGCGGTCACCGCCCAGCCGCCCGCGGAGAATGGCTACCTGAAGCTGGGTTTCGACCAGCTCTCCTCCTACGTCTTCACGCCGCCGGCGTTCGACCCGGCCGCCGATCCGAACGTGAAGCCGCCGACGGGTGAGGAGCAGATCCCGCCGATCGTGAAGTCGTGGCACGGCAAAAAGGCCGTCGTCACCGGCTATATGGTGCCGGTGAAGATGGAGAAGGGTCTCGTGGTGGAGTTCCTGCTGATGCGCAACACCCTCGCCTGCTGCTTCGGCACCGTGCCGAATATGAACGAGTGGGTGATCGTGAAGATGAAGCAGGGCGTAGCGCCGCTGATGGACGTCCCGGTCTCCTTTTACGGCCAGCTGAAGGTCGGCGCGATGTTCGAGAACGGCTATATGACCGGACTCTACGAGCTCGACGCGGAGCGGATGGGCGAGGTTCAGGGCTGACCGGTCCGCTGCCACCCACGGCACCGTTTCGCGGAGCGCGCGTCAGAACCCGAGGGCGCGCGGGAGGGCGAGCGTAAGCGCGGGCCAGAAGGTTACGAGCAGCAGGACGAGCACCATCGCCGTGAAGAAGGGGAGCAGGGGCCGCCAGACGCGGGCGATGGTGGTCTGAGCCACGCCGCAGCCGACGAAGAGGCAGTTGCCCACCGGCGGCGTGCAGAGGCCGATGCACAGGTTGAAGATCAGCATCAGCCCGAAGTGCAGCGGCGACATCCCGAGCTTCTGCACCACCGGCAGTAAAATCGGGGTGAAGATCAGCACCGCCGGGGTCATATCCATAAAGATCCCGACGACGAGCAGCAGCACGTTCAGGATCAGCAGCAGCAGCACCTTGTCCTCGGTGATCGCGAGGAGCCCGGCGGTGACGGCCTGCGGGATGTTGGCGAGGGACATCACCCAAGACATCCCCATCGAGGTGCCGATGAGCAGCAGCACCACGGCGGTGGTGAGCGCGGAGTCGGTCAAGATCGCGGGCAGCTCGCGCCACGGTACCTCGCGGTAGATGAGGACCGACAGGACGAAGGTGTAGGCGACCGCGATGGCGCTAGCCTCGGTGGGGGTGAACCAGCCGAGGATGATGCCGCCCATCACCAGCACGATTAGGAGCAGGCTGGGGAGGGCGCGAAACACGATCCCGCCGGCCTCGGCGGCCGCGACCTTCTCGCCGGCGGGGTAATTACGCCCGCGGGCGAGGAGCGCCACGGTGGCCATTAGCGCGAAGCCGAGGAGCAGGCCCGGCACGTACCCGGCGAGGAACAGGGCGGCGATCGAGACCCCACCGCTGGCGAGGGAGTACACGACCATAATATTGCTCGGAGGGATCAGCAGGCCGATGGGTGCCGCGGAGATGTTCACCGCCGCCGCGAAGTCCCGGTCGTACCCCTCGCGGCGCATCAGCGGGGTCATCGTGCCCCCGATGGCCGCCGCCGCCGCGACGGCGGAGCCCGAGATCGCGCCGAAGAGCGTGCTCCCGAGGATGTTCACGTAGGCGAGGCCGCCGGGCAGGCGGCCCACCGCGAGCTTGGCGAGGTCCACCAGCCGCCGGGCGATACCGCCGCGGTTCATCAGTTGGCCGGAGAGGATGAAGAACGGGATCGCCAAGAGTGCGAAGCTGTCGAGGCCGGTGGCGAGTCGCTGCGCCACCACGGTGGCCGCCGGCGTTGGGTCGAGGGCGAGGGCCAGCGCGGCCACCGCCGCCGAGCCGATAGCGAACGAGATCGGCACCCCTGCGAACAGGAGCACCGCGAAGACGAGGGCGAGGACGAGCGCTTCGTTCATCTCAGTTGAGGCCGGAAGAGGCCTGGCCCGCGTTCGCCTCCGGGCCGCGGCGGAGATCCAGCAGCGCCCCGAGGCTGTAGAGGACGATCGCGGCCCCGGCGAGGGGGACCGCAAGGTAAATGAGGCCCACGTTCAGCTGGAGCGCCGCCGACTTCTGCCCGAGGGAAAGCTGCACCCAGACCAGCCGCCCGCCGCCCCCGACCATCACCAGCGCCGCGAAGCTCAGCACCACCGTGTGGATGAAGCATTCCGAGGTCCGCCGCGCACTGCCCTGCAGGCGACCGGTGAGCAGATCGAGCGCGAGGTGCGCCTTGCGGCCGGTGGCGTAGGCGGCCCCGAACATCCCCACCCAGATCATCAGGTACCGGGCGATCTCCTCGGTAAAGCTCGAGGGCGTGCGCAGGACGAAACGCGTGCAGACCTGCCAGAGCACGTTGAGGACCATCGCCGCCATCAGCACGGCAAGGCCGGTGCCCAAAATTCGGTCCAACGTACCGCGCACCGCCTTCACGGCCGCACCTCCCCGATCCGTCGGGCGAGGGGCCCGATCACCCGATCGTCGCGCACGGACTCCCGCAGCGCGGCCGCCGCGGTGTAGAAGGCGGCTCGGTCCGGCCGGATCACCTCGACTCCGGCGGCCTGCACCGCGGCCAGGGAGGCCGCCTCGGACTCTGCCCACAGCCCGCGCTGGTAGACGGCCGACTCCTCCGCCGCCTCCTGGAGCCAGCGGCGCTCCTCGGAGGTGAGCCGATTCCAGAGGTCGGTCCCGACCACCAGCACGTCGGGCACCGAGGTGTGCTCGTTCAGGGTGTAGAACCGGCACACCTCATAGTGGCGGGCGAGGTGGAACGAGGGCGGGTTGTTCTCCGCCCCGTCAACGACCCCCTGCTGGAGCGCCGTGTACAACTCGCCGAAGGCGATGGGCGTGGCCGAGGCGCCAAAGGCCCGGATCAACGCGAAGGCCATCGGACTTTCCTGCACGCGGATCTTGAGGCCGCGCAGGTCGGCCGGGATCCGGACCGGCTTCTTAGTATAAAAGCTCCGGCTCCCCGCGTCATAATAGCACACGCCGCGCAAGAACTTGTCCTCTGGCGCCGCGAGGATCTCCCGGCCGATCGGGCCGTCGAAAACCGCCTGGCGGTGGGCGGCGTCGCGGAACAGATAGGGTAGGCCGAACACCTTGAACTCCGGCGCGAAGCCCTCGAGGACGCTGGACGACACCTTGGTCATCCCGAGGCCGCCCAGCTGCACTAGCTCAAGGCACTCGCGTTCGCTGCCCAGTTGTCCGTTGGCGTAGACCTCCACCCGCAGCCGACCGCCGGACTTGGCCGCCAGCAGCTCGCCCAGCCGCACCATTCCCCGGTGCACGCTGTGGGTGACGTCGAGACCGTGCGCCAGCTTGATCACGCGGCCTGACTCGCGGCCGCGGCAGCCGGCGCCCGCTACGGCGAGGCCGGCGGCGAGCAGCAGGAGCAGGAGCGGGTTCCGGAAGGCGGCCATCGGGGTGACGGAACGCTCAGCGGTCCGTCGGCCGGTTGTCGAAGGGAAAAGCGGCGTCGCCCCCGCCGCACTTCGCCTTTGCCTCCCGGTCGGGCTTCTGTTGCCTCAGCGGCAGTATGGCTGACCCGAAGATCCTCGAAACCTTCCCGAATCCCGCGCCGGGGCGCGATTACCTGATCGAGCACACCCACCACGAGTTCACCTCGGTGTGCCCGATGACGGGCCATCCAGATTTCGCCGCCATCACGGTCCGCTACGTGCCGGACAAGACGTGCGTCGAGCTCAAGTCGCTCAAGCTCTACTTCCACGCCTACCGGAATGAAGGTATTTTCTTCGAGGCGGCCACCAACCGCATCTGCGACGATCTCGGTGCCCGGCTGAAGCCGCGTTCCCTAACGATTGTGGCCGACTGGAAGGCGCGGGGCGGCTTCTCCTCCGTCGTGACCGCGGATTGGCGGCCGGCTCCCCGGCGGCGCTAGTTTTTGGCCAGCCGAGGCTTGCCAAGGCAACGGTTAACCCTACCCAAATGGGAGTGATGCATCTTGGTGGCAGTTCTGATCTTGTGGCTTCCGCTTTCGGGCGGCCGGGCCGGCAAGTGCTATGAGTCCTCCCCCGCTTTCGGCCGCTCCCGTGGCGAAGCCGGATCCGGCCGCGCTGCGTGAAGTCAGCCAGTGGCAGCGCACGGCCGTGCTGCTGTTGATTTACGCAGGGATCATCGCGGTCAGTTTTTACCTGGCTTACGAGGTACGCTTCGACTTCCAGGTTGCGGGCGAGCTGGAGGTGGAGCGACTGCGCCTGATTGGGATGATTGTGCTGGTGAAGCTGTTCGCGCTGTATCTGGCGCGGCAGTTCGGCACGCTGATGACTTATTTCAGCCTGCCGGACCTATTTCGGCTGGCGTGGGCGATGGGCGGGGCGAGCGTGGTGCTGCTCCTCCCTCGGCTGCTGATGTATAAGCCGCTCTCCGTTCCTCGCGGGGTGCTGTTGATCGATTTCCTGCTCTGCTTCGGCGCGCTCTGCGCGGGCCGGCTCGCCGCCCGGCTCTTTCGGGAGCGCACCAGCGGGGCCGCCCGTGCCGCCCGCGGCCTCCAGCCCCAGATCCAGCGCATCGCGATCGTCGGGGCCGGGGATGCCGGCGCCTCCCTAGCCAAGGAGTTCATCGGCGCCCCCCACCGCGGCTTCGAGCCGGTGATGTTTTTCGACGACGACCGCACCAAGCACGGCAAGCTGGTGCACGGCGTGCCCGTCGTTGGCCGCCCCGAGGACATCGGGCGCATCAACGGTGCGGCGACGCTCGCCAAGGCCATCATCGCGATGCCCTCCGCGCCCGCCCGGCGCGTGCAGGAGGTCGTTAAGCTCTTCGCGCAGCAGGGGCTCAAGGTCGAGACCTTGCCCTCGATCGAGGAACTGGCTTCCGGCCGCGTGCTCACCAGCCGCATCCGCCCCGTGGAGGTGCAGGACCTGCTGGGCCGTCAGGCGGTGGAGCTCGATTCGGAGGGCATCCGCCTGTCGCTCGCCAAGCGGGTGGTAATGGTGACCGGGGCGGGCGGCAGCATCGGGAGCGAGCTCTGCCGGCAGATCGCGGCGGTCAATCCCGCCCGTCTGCTGCTGGTAGAACAGTCCGAGGCGGCGCTCTTCCTCATCGAGCAGGAGTTGAACGAGGCGGGCCTTGGCGGGGTGATCGTGCCGCTCGTCGCGGACGTTCTCGATCGGGACCGGATGGAGTACATCTTCGCGCGTTACCGGCCCCAGGTGATCTTCCACGCGGCGGCCCACAAGCACGTCTACCTGATGGAACGGCAGCCCGCCGAGGCGATCCGCAACAACGCCGTGGGCACGCGCCGGCTCGCCGAATTGGCGGCCGAACACGGGGTCGAAGGCTTCGTCCTGATCTCCACCGACAAGGCGATCAACCCGACCAATGTGATGGGCGCGACCAAGCGGCTCGCGGAACTCCAGCTAATGGCCCTTGCGGTCACCGCCGAGCCGGCCCTGACGAATCCGCCAGCCTCTCCCGCCGCGGCCGCCGCCAGTTCGCCTAGCCGGGCGCCGTTCGATCGTCGGCCCCGCGAACACCAAGGCCCGACCAAATTTATGGCGGTCCGGTTCGGCAACGTCCTCGGCTCCTCCGGCAGCGTCATCCCCATCTTCAAGCGCCAGATCGCCAAGGGCGGTCCGGTGACGGTCACGCATCCCGAGGTCACTCGCTATTTTATGACGATCCCCGAAGCGGTCGGGCTCGTCTTACAGTCGTTCGTCCTCGGCCGTGGAGGAGAGATCTTCGTCCTCGATATGGGCCAGCCGGTGAAGATCGTCGACCTTGCGCGGCAGATGATCGAGCTGAGCGGTTTCCGGGTGGGGGAGGACATCGAGATCGTCTTCTCCGGGCTCAAGCCGGGCGAGAAACTCTTCGAGGAACTGCAGCACCACTCCGAGGCCTACACGCCCACCGCGCACCCGCGGATTATGCGCTTCACCAGCCGCGCGGCGGTGCGGTTGGACGAGGTGCGCGCCCTCGAGGACCGCCTCTTCAAGCTAGATTCGAACCAGCTCAAGGGTGAGCTAAAGCGCCTCGTGCCGGAGTACCGTCCGCACTTGGACTGAGCCGCGAGCGGGGTCCTCCCTGGCCCCCAGTTCGAACGTGCCTCCGGTGCGGCGCGCGCGCAGGCTCCTCCAATGCCCGTACCGGTTCGCAGCCCCGTACTCCTCCACCATCCCCGGACGGGTCGGACCTACCGGCTCGTACCGCTGGACACCCTGACGCCTGCGCCTGCGGTACTGGAACGACTGGTTGCCCTCTGCAACGAGCCGGAGCTCTTCCGGTGGCTGTTCGCCGCGCGCTGCGGGGACCGGCCCTACGGGCCGGACGACGCCCGCGGATGGCTAGAGTGGGGGGCGGCGGGCTGGCGCGGGGGCGGGCATTTCGCGTTCGTAGCTCTCGACGAGAGCGGCCTTCCCGCGGCGGCGTGCGACCTCCAGTCGGCCGCCGTGGAGCCGGAGATTGGCTACTGGTGCGGCGCGGGACACCGCGGGCTGGGCACGCCGATGGTGGAGGCCCTCGTGGCGCTCGCGTCCACCGCCGGATTTACAGGCCTACGGGCGCGGGTAAGGCCGGGGAACGGGCGGTCCGAGGCGCTGTTGCGTCGATGCCGCTTCGCGGCCGCGGGGGACGCGCCCGATGGGTTCTCCCTCTGGCACCGCCCGCTCGGCGGCGGCTAAGCCGCGGTCGCCCGCGGGGCGGCGGAGCGTCGGGCGCGGCAGGCATCGGAACAGTAGCGGACCTCGTCCCAAACTTTCGCCCACTTGCGCCGCCAGACGAATGGGCGGCCGCACACGGCGCAATCCTTCGACGGCAGGTCGGACTTGCGGCGCATCTTAGGCATTGGGAACGCAATCCGACCCGCGCGGCGGCGCAAGCGGCCGGCTATACGCGGAACGCGATAATCGTGCCTGCCACGCCGACGATCTCCCGGAATCGACCGGCTCGCGTCGCTTCGAAGATCGCTTGGGTCACGCCGTCCGCCCGGCTCCCGAAATCGTGGAACGCGATCACGCCGCCCGGTTTCACGAACGGCGTCCAGGCCGCGATGTCCGCCGCACACGCTGCGTGGGAATGATCCCCGTCGATGAATACGAGATCGATCGTGCCGCGCCGGTCCGCGAGGGTCTGGGCCGCGGCGAGCGAGTCGCTTACGACCGGTTCCATCCGCGCCGCAAAGCCGAGCGCGGCCGCATTGGCGCGGAAGATCGCGAGGGTGCTGTCCGCGCCGAGGCGACGGAAGTGCCGCTGGTACCAGGCGGCGTCCTCGCCGCAGGTGGAGAGGCCCTGAAAATTATCAACCGCAAAGATCTTGGCCCTCGGTCCACGCAGGCCAGCGGCGAGGAAGCAGGTCGAGGCGCCCATCCAGGAGCCGACCTCTACGACTTGGGCGTCTGGCGGAGCGTCGGCCGCCAACTGGTACAGGTAGCCGCGTTCGGGGAAGCTGCCCATATCGTCCCGGGTAAAGTGCCGTGCGACGCGGCGGAACTCGGCCCAGTCGAGGTCTGGCCGGCGCCGGCGTGCCCCGCGAAGGTAGCGGCCACATTTCTGGGCGAAGCGCAGGTCGCGAACGAGGGGCCAGTGCTTGAACGCCATCCCGTCTCGGTGCCCGATGCCGCGCCGGGGCGCAGCAAAAAACCGCGGCCCGGGCCAGGCTTAGCCGGACTCATGCAGTTGGAGGCGGAGCAGCGGGGTGAGATGGCGAGCACATTTCAGAGGCGAACGACCGAGGCATACTCGGAGGGTATGGCGACGAGAGAGAGCCACTGAAAGGTGCCGTCAGATCACCTCGATGCGACCTGATCAACTGCATGAGTCCGGCTTAGAGGATCTCCGCCGCGCCCGCGCCGGGGAAGGCCTCACGCACCTTCTCCGCTCGGAGAGCGAAGATCGTGCGCAGCTTCCCGCCGATCCACACCGCGTGCCCCAGCCCGCCCAGCCAGCCCCAGCCGGGGTCGTAGGTGACCAGATCCGTCATTTCGACGCCGCCCGCGACCGGAGTGAACCGGTGCTGGTGGTGCCACAAACGGTAGGGTCCGCACCGCTGCTCGTCCACAAAGTACTCGCCCTCGCGGACGTGGGTAATCTCGGTCAGCCAGCGGGTCTCGAGGCCGGGCACGATGCCCACGCGGTACTCGATCAGCTGCCCCGCGTACATCCGCGGGGCCACCTCGCCCACGATTCGGAAACGCAGCTGCGGGGACGTGAGCCGGTCGAGGTTCCGCGGAGTGGCGAAGAAGTCCCAGATGGCGGTCGGCGAACCGGGAATGAATTGGCGGCGCTGGAGGCGGTAGAGCACAAGGGTGGTTCGTGCAGCTGGGGTTGGCGGATGCGGCGGCCGCAGTCTTGACAGGCGGACGGGGCGGCCCCGGTCTCGCAGCGTGCCCGTACCGGCGCCGGAATTCGAGGATCTGGTGGTGGGGCTGCTGGACCGGTTCCAGCGGCAACAGGACCGTCCGCGGGCGGATCCCGCCGTCCTCCGCGCGGTCGCAGCGCGCCTTGGCGCGCTCGTCCGCGCCGACTCGCCCCAAGGGGAACCTGCGGCGTTGGCAGCACAGGTTACGGGGCCCGCGGCGGACGCTGGCCTCGCTGACGCGGTGGTCCAGCTGGTTAAGGCGATCACTTATCCCCGCCTCGACGTGTGCCGCGAGTCGTACCGCGAGGTGGGACCGGACGGTTCCTGCCGGCGGCAGCTGGCGGGGCAAGCGCGCCGGCGGATCAGCGGCACGCACTGCGTGGACTGCCCGCACTGGCTGGCCTTCGGTCCCGCCGAGCACGAGGCTTGGCTGCGCGCGGCTTGGCGATCGGATCCAGCCGAGTTTGCCGCGGACCGCGGGGTTTTTCTGCCGGAGGATTTCCGCGCGCTGCGACGCCTGCTTTCCTGCCCGCAATAAATGTGCGATTGCCTTCTACGTAGAAACGCTTAGCCAACTTTTCCTATCCCCCTTATCCATGCGAAAACTCCGTGCCGTTCTGATCGAAGACGAGACCATGTTTCGTCAGCTCATCCTCCTGACGCTCGGCAAAGTGAAGGATCTCCAGGTCATCGGGGAGTATGGGTTGGGCCGGCCGGGGCTTGAATTCTGCCTGCGGGAGAAGCCGGACCTGCTGGTGGTCGACCTCGTCTTGCCCGATATCAACGGCATCGAGGTGGCCCGCGAGGTGCGCAAGGCGCTGCCGGACACGAAGATTTTGGTGATCACGGCGCACCCCAGCGAGCGGCTGCCGGCCGAGCTGATGGTGCTCGGCGTGAGCGGCTACGTCGACAAGACCGAGCCGATCGAGTTCGTGCTCAGCGCGGTTGAGACGGTGCGCGACGGAGGAATGTTTTTTGCGAGCAAGGTGCGGGGGAAGACGACGGGCAGCGGGATGCTGATCGGCCGGCCGCCCCTCGAGAATCCGCTCACCGAGCGGGAGAAGGAGATCGCGAAACTAGTCGCGAGCGGCCAGCTTTCGAAGGAGATCGCGGCGCAGCTCGGGCTTTCGGTGCGCACGGTGGAAAAGCACCGCGCGAACATTATGGAGAAGATCGGGGTGCGCGAGGTGGCCAGCCTCACCCGTTGGTGCATCCAGGCCGGGATGGTCGACGGCTGAGGCCGTCCCCCGTCACTCGCGGGCGAATTCCTGCAGGACGGCGGCCACGGCCGCGAACTCCGCCTCGATGGCGGCGAATTCCTGAGAGGTGAGATCCCCGCCCTTTTCCTCCGCGAGGCGGTCTTCCAGCAGCGCTAGCCGGGCCGACAGCTCGTGCATGCCGATCAGTCGGGTATTGCTCTTCAGGCTGTGCGCCTGCCGGTGCTGGGTGCGGCGATCGCCGCTAGCCAACTCGATCAGGGACTGGGGAAAGTCACGCAGGAAGGTCCGGACCAGCGTCCGCACGTTCTCGTGGCCCAAGCCTTCGGCGAGGTCAGCGAGTTCGGCGGTCGGGGGTTGCGTCGTCATGCCCCCGAGATTCCGGTCCGCGGGGCTCTCGGCAAAACAAAAAACCGGTGACGACTACGCCCCGCGCAGGCGGGTGAAAAGCCTGCAATAACGCCTTGTTTCCAGCGCCTTGCGCGAACGCCTTTTCAGGCGAGGCGGTCGAGGGCTTGGCCGGTGAGGCGGCAGAGTTGCCACTCCGGCAGACGCTGCGCGCCGAGGCCCTCGTAGAAGGCGATCGCGGGCGCATTCCAGTCGAGGACGTTCCATTCAAGGCGTCCGCAGCCGCGTGCCCGGGCGATGCCCGCCACGTGGCGCAGGAGCGCGCCGCCGATGCCCCGGCCGCGGAGCGCGGGCGTCACGAAGAGATCCTCGAGATGGATACCGGGGCGGGCGAGGAAGGTGGAGTAGGTTGAAAAGAAGAGAGCGAAGCCGGCGGGCTGGTTGTCCCAGAGCGCGAGGACACACTCCGCGGCCGGAGTTCCTGCGGCGGGGAAGAGCGTCGTGCGCAGCCGTGCCTCGGTTGCCTCGACCTGATCGAGCAGGCGCTCGTAGGCCGCGAGGTCGCGGATAAAGCCGAGGATGACCGGCACATCGGCCGGGGTGGCGGGGCGCAACTGCGGAGACATCCGCGCGATCCCGGGCAGATCGCGGCCGAAAAGCGAACCTTTCGCCGGGCGGGCCCCGTGAACCCGGAGCGACTCAGGGTTTGCGGAACAGGTAGTGGCTTACGATCCACTCCTCGCCGTCGCGGTAGCCCCAGAGTTCCGCACAGGCGAGGTAGAACACCCGCCAGTAAGCCCACCAGCGAATCTCTTGGCCAGCGCCGTAGGTCTGGCGGAACAGCGGCAGGATCTCGGCGCGGTGCCGGTCCATATTCCTCAGCCAGTCCTCCGCCGTGCGCTGGTAATGGCTCCCGTTAACCTTCCAGTCGGCCTCGAGGCGGAGGTCATCCTGGAAGGCGAGCAGGAGGTCGTGGGACGGCATCTGGCCGCCGGTGAAGAAATAGCGCGACATCCAGTCCGTCGCATCCCGCGCCACGAAGTGGTACGCCAGCCGCTGGTGGGTGAAAATGTGCACGAACAGCAGGCCGCCCGGGCGGAGCCAGGCCGCCACCTTCGCGAGCAGGCGCTGGTAGTTTTTCATATGTTCGAACATCTCCACGGAGACGACGCGGTCGAACTGCGCGCCGGGCAGCTCGAGCGTGTTCATATCCTGAGTCAGAATGCGGACGTTCGTGAGGCCGCGCCGGCGGGCCTCCCCCTCGATGTGCTCGCGCTGGGTGCGCGAGTTCGAGACGCCGGTGATGCGCGCGCGGGGGAAGCGCTCCGCGAGGTAAAGCGAGAGCGAACCCCAGCCGCAGCCGAGCTCGAGGATGTCCTGCCCGTCCGCGATCCGCGCCCGTTCGACGTAGAGCGCGAGCATCAGTTCCTCGGCTTGATCGAGTGTCTCGGTGCCGGTGGGATAGAGACAGCCCGAGTATTTGAAGCGGCGGCCGAGGCAGAGCCGGTAGAACTCGGTGGGGACCTCGTAATGCTGCTCGTTGGCGGCACGGGTGTCCTCGGCGATCGGCCTTGTGCGGAGGTCCGCGACGTAGGCCTCCCGCTGGTAGCGGCCCGCCTCGTCACGCAGCCGCTGCGCCAGCAGGCGCCGGATGCCCCAACGCAGCAGCGGGTCAGGCAGGAGATTCTTTTCGAGCAGGGTGTCGATCATGGGGAAGGGTCGGCGGCCGGGCGACGGGGGAACCAGGGCACGAAGGCGCTCGTGGTCTGCTGGTAACGGCGGTAGGCCTCGCCCTTGCCGCGCAGCGCTTGCTCCTCGGTCAGCGGAATGCCGGTGACGCGCAGGAGGAGGTAGAGGATGGTGACGGGGGCCGTGATGGCGATCCAGCCGCCGGGGGAGGCGAGGGCGATCACGAAGAACGCGACCCACACGAGCCATTCGAAGAAGTAATTGGGGTGCCGGCTGTAGCGCCAGAGGCCGCGGGTGCAGACCGCCCCGCGGTTCGCCGGGCCACGCTTAAAGGCGGCGAGTTGGGCGTCGGCCAGCGCTTCGCCGAGGAGGGCGATGACCCAGAGGCAGGCCCCCGCTAACTCGAGCGGGTGCCAAGCGGGGGACGGGTTGCGCGCGATCAGCAGAAAAGCGAGTCCTAGCCAGACCACCGAGGCCGCTTGCAGCTGGAAAAAACCGAACATCTTCGGCGCAAAGTTCCCGGCCCAGTCGCGCCGCAGCAGGGCGTAGCGGGCGTCTTCGACCGGATGGTGCCCCGCCACGCGGCGGAACAGATGGGTGCCTAGGCGTAGGCTCCAGAGGCCGGCTAGGGTTCCCACGAGCGCACGGCGCGGTCCCCAGCCACCGGCGGCCAGCGCGTAGAAGCCCCCGAGGCCGGCGAAGGCGTACGCCCACGCAACGTCGACGATCCCGTAGTTGTCGAGCCGGCGGGCCAGCAGGTACAGGGCGGCGAAGGCCCCGGAAAGAGCGGCGAAGGCGAGGAGAAGTAGGGCGGCGGCGGACATCGCAGGTGTTACGCCCCGACCGGGAGCACGGACGCCCGCCGCAGTCGTCCCGCGGTGCGGGTAAAGACGGGCACGAGGGGCAGGTAGAGGGCGGCCAGCAACAGCGGGGCGGTGACGAGCCAGGCGGTGAACGCGTGCACGCCGGCCCAGCCAAAGCGCGCAAAAAACTCGCCCCACGAGGCCCCGGCGAACGCCTCCAGCATGGCGTCCACGCTAAAGGCGCCCGCCGGCGCGCCCCACAGCCCTTCGCCGGCCCGCACGTAGGGCAGGATTAGCAGCAGTTGCAGCGGACCGAGCAGTTGGTTCCAGCCCTGGAGGAGGGGCTGGTTAAGGCGGAGCGCTACGCCCACGCCGAGATTGAGCAGCGAGGTAAAACCGAGGAACGGGAAGAGCGAGCACACGGTGCCGACGGCGAGGGTCGCGGCGAGCTTCCGCGGGGTCACGCCCTGCACGAGCTGGCGCTGCAGGGGCTGGAGGAGGCGCCGGCGCCAGAAGCCCCCGGCGGGCGGCCCCGGCGGGAGTTCCGGGGAGGCGGCGCTCATGCGAGCAGGTATATGCCCACGCCCGCGGCCGCGAGCAGCGCGGGCAGCACGGGCGAGCCATCGTTGACGCGCGTGATCACGGGCGCGACGGAGCCGTCCGCCGGGATGCGGAACAGCTCCCGCAGGCAGTAGGTCGCCATCGCGAGGTTGCCCAGCGCCAGAATCGCTACCAGCCACAGCAAGCGCGCGGCTGCGGTCGGCTCCTTCCACGCCACCCACAGGTAGAACGTAAGGAAACCCCAGTACGCATCCGCCATCGCGGCGATGAACCACGGGTGCCCCCACACCGAACGCGGCAACTCCGACAGCGGCGTGTGCAGGCTGGCCCACACCGTCACGCCGAGCATCGAGGCGAGAATCAGGACAAAGAGGAGGCGGAGGGCGATGACCATCGGGAGGACGCGCTTAGAGCGCAGGGTTGTTCGCGCGGCTGTGCAGGGTGTGGACGACCGAGATGTTGCGTCCCGCGAAGGCCGCCTCGCAGTAGCAGAGGTAGTACGTCCACTTGCGGATGAAGCGGTCGTCGAAGCCCAGCGCTCGCACCGCGTCGAGCCGCGCGTGGAAGGTCTCCCGCCACAGGCGCAGGGTGCGCGCGTAGTCGGTCCCGAAGTCGTCGAGCGCGTGCAGCGTGAACCCCCCCGCCTCCGCGAGCAGGCCGTTCATCCGGTTCAGCGAGAGCAGGAGTGAGCCGGGGAAGACGTGCTTCTGGATGAAGTCCACGCCGCGGCGGAACGCAGCGTAGCGCGCGTCCGGGCAGGTGATGAACTGGAGCGCGACGAGCCCGTGCGGCGCCAGCAGCCGGGCAACGGCGCGCGCGAACACGGCCTGATTGCGGTGGCCCACTGCCTCGAGCATCTCGATCGACACGATCTTGTCGAAGCGCCCGGTCATGTCCCGGAAGTCGCGGAGCTGCACGTCGACCCGGTCCCCGAGGCCGGCGGCCGCGACTCGGCGCCGGGCGAGTTCGTGTTGGGCGGGCGAGAGGGTGATCGTCGTGACGTGGCAACCGCGGGTGCCAGCGGCGTGCAGCGCCCAGCCGCCCCAGCCGGTGCCGATCTCGAGCACGCGGTCACCGGGCTGCAGGCGCAGGTGGCGGCAGAGCGCCTCATTCTTCTCGCGCTGGGCCAGCTCGAGGGAGAGGTCCGGCGCGCCCTCGGGCCAGCGCGCCGAAGAGTACATCAGCGATGGATCGAGCCAGAGCGCGAAGAAGTCGTTCGAGAGATCGTAGTGCTCCGCGATGTTGCGGCGCGCGATCCGCCGGGTGTTCGGACGCAGCAGGTGGCCTACCCGGTTCGCGCCGCGCAGCAGGTTTAGCGCCCAGCCGCGCGCGCGCCGCGAGCCCGACAGGGTGGGCGCCGTCTCCACGTTGCGGACAAAGTGTGCGACCACTGCCGTCAGGTCCGGCGTCTCCCAGTCGCCGTCCACGAACGACTCCCCGAAACCGATATCCCCTGACCAGAAGCATTTCCGGAAGAACGCCTCGCGGCGCACGCGGATCAGGGCGTGGGGGCCGGGGCCGGCCGGGTCACCGATGACGTGCGCGCTG
>NEUZ01000052.1 GCA_002304435.1 Opitutia bacterium Tous-C8FEB
AGCCTCAAACCCGCCCTTTCCCCCCGATGATTCCCTTCCCTCGCGCCTCCTTCCTTCTTGTTGCCGCCCTGTTCGTCCCGGTAGCCGCCTCCGCGGCCCCCGGCGTGGCCGCCGACCTAGTGCGGCGCTATGCGGACGCCATCGTGGGGGTGGAGCTGGTCGTTACCGTCAAGGTGAAGATGGGCGACCGGGAGATGCCACCGCGCGAGCAGCGGATCGAGGTCAACGGCACCGTGGTGACTCCGGAGGGCCTGACCGTGACCAGCCTGGCGGGCGTCGATCCTCAGGTGCAGTTCGACGCGATGCGCGCCGCGGGGATGGGCTCGCGGGGCGCGGAGTTGGTCGGGGCCGATTTCAAGGAGGTGAAACTGCGGCTCGCCGACGGCCAGGAGTTGCCTGCGCGTTTCGTGCTCAAGGACGCGGACCTCGATCTTGCGTTTATGGCGCCCGAGGAGCCGGCTGGCGGGCGCAAGTTTCCCCACGTCGCGCTGGGTGAGACCGTGCAGGCAGACCTGCTCGGGACCTTCTACTACGTCGCGCGCGCATCGAAGGCGCTCCAGCGGGTGCCGCTGGTGCGTTCCAGCGAGGTGATGGGCGTGGTGGAGAAGCCGCGGCGGCTCTACCTGCTTTCGGAGCAGGCGGCGGGGAGCCCGATGTTCGACGCCGGCGGGAAGCTCCTTGGGATCTCCCTGCAACACTTTGCCAACGGGCGTCCGACAGGCACCGTGGTGCTGCCGGCGGGGGACATCGCGGACATCGCGCGACAGGCGGCCGCGGCGATGGCGCCGCGCTGAGCTGGCGGTAGCTCAGCGGAGCCGCAACAGCTCGGCGGTCGCGGGGACGTCCTTGATGATCTGCGCCGGTTCCGGGCCGACCCCGAGGTAACGCAGGTTGGGTAGGCGGTCGTCCGCCGGCCGGGGGCCACCCGCGTAGGCGGTGTCGACAATCGCACCCATCATCGCCGCGACGTAACGGCGGGCGGCGGCGGGCAGGTCGGCGAAGCGCCGGATCACGGAGAGATCGCCGGCCCAGCCCTCATGCCGCGAATAGACGGGGCGGAGCGTGCGGCGGACCGACTCGTTGCGGGGCACGTGCGTGTGCCGGCGTCCGTGCGCGTCCTCGTAGGCGGTGCAGATCAGCAGGTCGCCGCGCCAGGCCCCCTCGTGGCTGAGCGCGTCGGACTTGTTGATCATCAGGTCGTGGAAGCCCCCGTAACGCAGGGCGTCGCCCTTTTCCACGGCATCGAACCAGCCGACCATTCGCTGGCGGCCCGTGCTGGTGCCGAACTCCAGCAGCTTCAGCTTCTCCGCGAGGGGATGGCCGTCCTCCATCCGCGTGAGGAACGTGTGCGTGCCGACCTTGGTGTCGTAGGCCTTCGCGACGCCGAAGGTGTGGACGTGCTGCACGGGGATGCCCGCGCTCTCGAACAGCTCGGGCGTGTAGGTGTGGGAGGCGGTGACGTTCGGCGAGAAGCCGTGGCGCTTGTCGAGCCAGTAGGCTTGGCCGAACTCCCCGATCACCGTGCGGCCGGCGGCCAGTTCGCCGAGGATCAGTTCCCGCACCTCAGTGACGTTAGCCGCCAGCGCGTGGCCAGCGGACCAGTACGCTTCCGTGAGCGCCGCGAGGTCGAGGGTAAAGGGCTCCGCGCCGCGGAAGCGGGTGAAGTCGAACTCCGCCTCGGGGAAAACCCCAAGTGCGAGGCCCTCGGCGTTGGCCCGGCGTTCGGCGGCGCCCAAGGTGTCGAAGAATCCCGCCCAGACGTTCGCGGGTACCCGGCAGACGTGCTGGATCGTACGGCAGGCGCGGTCCGCGCGCTGGGCGAGCTTGCGCGCGAAGGTTTCCCGGTCGCCGAGGAACTCGCTGAAGGTGATCTGCTGTTGGCCGACCTCGTCCAGATAGGCCGGGGTGATCCCGCGGCCGGTCGAGCCTCGCGCCTCCTCGCGCAGCACCTCCACCCGGTAGTGTTCCCACGCCAGATCCAGCAGGCGGTGGGTGAGGTCCGCGACCAGCGCGCGTTCGTCGATCCGCAGGCGGGACAGGATCGCGTGGCCCTTAAGTTCAAGGGGGCGGGTCTCCCACCAGAGCTTGCGCGGGTCCGCCACGACGCCACACCCCACGCAAAGGTGGGCCGCGTCGCGCACCACCACGCCCGCGGGCAGGAGGTTTAGCTTGATGCCTCCGGCGGTGTGGCCCGAGTTGGCCCCGCCATTGACCTTGAGCACCGCGGAGACCGGGTGGGGCGTGCCGCGCAGTTCGTCGGCGATTTCCGGGATGAGCCGGCCTTTGCCCTCGTCACCGAAGGAAATGCCCACATCGGCAAGGAGGCGGCTGGAAAAGGGGGGCAGGGACATGGTTGCGGAGCGCGCAACCGGGCCCGTGGGACCCTGTTGCCGGGAAGGGAAAACGCGACCGCCCCGGGGAGCGCAAACAGAAAAGCCCCCGGCGCGGAGTGCCGCGTCCTCAGCGGGCCGGGGTCAACGGCTTCAGCAGCCCGATGGCCGCCTCGTTCTTGAACTCGCGCGCGATGTCGAGGGCCGTCACCCCCAGCTTCGAGACCACCTTGGGGTCGACCCCGGCGGTGAGGAAGAGCTGCACCATCTCGGCGCTGCCGCTGGCGGCCGCTTCGTGCAGGGGAGTGCCACCCCGCTCGCTCAGCGCCCCCGCGCGCGCGCCGCCCTTGAGCAGCGCCCGGGCGATCGCCACGCGGTCCTTCGCCGCGGCGTGGTGCAGGGCGGTCCAGCCGAGCTTGTCGAGCTCGTCGGGCCGCGCGCGACGGGCGAGGAGGGCCTCGACCAGCGCGAGGTTGCCCCGCTCGACCGCCAGGTGCAGCGGCGTCCGCCGGCTGCGGTCCGGGGCGTCCACCCCGGCGCCTGCGTCGAGGAGGAAGAGGGCGATCTCGTTCCGGTTGCGCAGAATCGCCTGATGCAGCGGCGCGAGGGCCGCGTCCGGGTTGCCCTGCACCGCCGCCGGCCGCAGCTTCACGTGGAGCCGCACGTCCGCGAGGTCGCCGCGTGCAATCGCCTCGTCGACGGTCGCGTACTTAGGGGCGGGATCGAGGGAGGAGGCCACGCCGGCGGCCGGGACGGCGATGCCGGCGGTCCAGACCAGCGCGTTCAGGACGAGGGTGCGGAAGTTCATCTCCCACCAGTTACGGTGAAAATGGCCGCCGGTGAACCCAAATGTGCGGGCCCCCGCCGCGGTGTGCACCCAGGCGAGAGTCTGCGGATCGCCCCGTGCGACGGCCGCGCGCACGGCGGCGTTGCCGGACCGGGGGCCGTCCTGCCCGAGGGTCGCGAGCGTCGGCTGGGCCTGCAGGATGGGAACCACGCGGGGCGATAACCGCAGGTGGTAGTACCATTCGTCCTCGACGGAAAACGGACGTACGCCGCGGGTGACCTCGTGCGCGGCGAGGAGGACCTCCGGCGGGCGCCAGACCGGGTTGACGGACCAATCGGCCTCGAAGCGGCCGCCAAGGAGCGCGAGGAGCGCATCCGCTAGGTCTCCGGGCGCCGGCTCTAGCGCGAAGTGCAGCACCGCGAGGCCGCGGCCAGCGGTGACGTGCCGGCGGAGGGCGTCCGCCTGGTCCCGCGCGACGTGGCGCTCGAGGCCGTCGGAGAACAGCACGAGCGACGCCGCCTCCGCGATCCGGGCCGGTTCCGGCCAGCCTTGGACGACAGCCGTGCGCAGGGGCAGGCCGGAGGCGGCGAGCGCGTCGGCGAGGAGGCGCGAGCCGGTGGGAAAGCGGTGCTCGCCGGGCCCGTGGCTGGGCTCGCCGGCGACGAACAGCACGAGGGGCGGGGCCGGGAGCTCCGCGGCGCCGGCGCCAGCCGCGAGCGCGGCCCACAGCAGCGCGCGGAGCATCGGACGGGAACCGCGGCTCAGCGGAAGGCCTTGCGCAGGAAGGCAAGGCCCTTGACCGCGATGTCGTTGCGGCGCGGCTCGATCCGGCGCCAGATGGCGGCGGCCCGGGCGATCACCTTCACGTCGGTGGTGAACGACTCGATCACCACGTCGCCCTTGTAACCCACCGCCTTCAGTGCCTTCACGATCGAGGGCCAGGCGATGTGGTCGCCGCCCGGCGTGCCGCGGTCGCTGCCGCAAGCGTGGAAGTGGCCGAGCAGCCGGCCGGCCTTCCGGATCGCGGCCGCCTGGTCCTTCTCCTCGATGTTCATATGGAACGTGTCGAGATGCAGCTTCACGGCGGGCGACTTGACCGCGCGGACCAGGCGCAGGCCCTGGTCGCAGGTGTTGAGGAAGTCGGTCTCGAACCGGTTGAGCGGCTCGATGCAGATCGTCACGCCCTTGGCGCGGGCGTAGGCGGCGAGTTCCTTCAGGTTCTTCACCACCAGCGCCCACTCCTGCTTCTGCTGCGCCGGTTCGACCGCGTCGGCCTTGCCGACAACGGAGTAGACGGGCCCGATGAGCGAGGGGCAGCCGAGGACGACGGCCTGGTCGATCAGCGCCTTGCAGTAGGTCATCGCGGTGGCCTGTTCCTCCGGCGTGCCGCGGAAGTCACGGCCGGGGCCCATGCACGCGCAGACGCTGCCGATGGCGATTCCAGCTTTGTCGGCCGCGGCGCGGACCTTCGCCGGGTCGATGTGCGAGGGGTCCTCGATCGGGATCTCAACGGTGTCGAAGCCCCAGCGCCGGAACTGGCGGAAGAGGGCGGTGCTCTCGGTGGTGAACGGCGAGGTGAACAGGAACGAGTTAATGCCGAAGCGCATGACGGGATGTGGGTGGTGGGGGAAGAGGTCGTTTCGAGTCGGGGAGGGAGGGAAGGCTGGCAGCGGCCGGGCCCGCAGGGCAAGCGCGCGCCTGCAGGGCTCAGGCGAGGAGCCCCTTGACCACCTGGGCCGGCTCGACGCCGGTCAGGCGCATCTCGAGCCCCTGGGAGCGGTGGGTGAAACGCAGGTGGTCGATGCCGAGGCAGTGCAGCAACGTCGCATTCAGGTCGTTAAGGTGCACCGGGTCGCGGGTGATGTTGTACGAGAAATCGTCGGTTTCCCCGTACACCACGCCGCCCTTGATGCCGCCGCCGGCGAGCCAGACGGTGAAGCAGCGGGGATGGTGGTCGCGGCCGTAGTTGGTGCGGGTCAGCGTTCCCTGGCTGTAGACCGTGCGGCCGAATTCGCCCGCCCAGATGACGAGCGTGTCCTGGAGCAGCCCGCGCTGCTTGAGGTCGGCGATCAGCCCGTAGCAGGCCTGGTCGGTGTCCCGACACTGGATGCGCAGGTGTTCGGGCAGGGTGCCGTGCTGGTCCCAGCCGCGGTGGTTGATCTGCACGACCCGCACGTCGCGCTCGGCAAGGCGGCGCGCGAGCAAGCAGCTTGCGGCGAAGGAGCCGGGTTCCTTCACACCGGGCCCGTAAAGGTCGAGGGTGGCGGGGGACTCGTCGCGGATGTCGGTGAGTTCCGGCACGCTGGTCTGCATCCGGAAGGCCATCTCGTACTGGGCGATGCGGGTGAGGGTCTCGGGGTCGCCGTAGCGCTCGTGGTTGAGCTGGTTGAAGCCGGAGAGCGCGTCGAGCATCGAGCGCCGGGTGGCGGCGTCGACGCCGTTCGGGTTCTCGAGGAACAGGACGGGGTCGCCTTGCGCGCGGAGGGCGACGCCGTGGTGGCGCGTGGGCAGGAAGCCGCTGCTCCACATCCGGGTGAAGAGGGCCTGCGCGGCGACTTTCGGCGAGAACTTAGGGGTGAGGACGACAAAGGCGGGTAGGTCGTTGTTTTCGCTGCCGAGCCCGTAACTGAGCCAGGCCCCGAGGCTGGCGCGGCCGGGGATCTCGCTGCCGGTCATCAGGAACGTGCAGGCCGGATCGTGGTTGATCGCGTTGGTGTGCACGCTGCGCACGATGGCGAGGTCGTCTACCACCTTGGCGGTCCACGGCAGCAGCTCGCTCACCCAAGCGCCGCTCTGGCCGTGGCGGGCGAACTTGAAGAGCGAGGGGGCGACGGGGAAGCGGGTCTGCCCGCTCGTCATCGTGGTGATGCGCTGCCCCTGGCGGATGGAGTCGGGCAATTCCTGGTCGAAGCGCTCCTGCAGCCCCGGCTTGTAGTCGAACGTGTCGAGCTGCGACGGCCCCCCGTTCATATGCAGGTAGATGATGCGCTTGGCGCGGGGCGCGAAGTGCGGGAGGCCCGGGAGCGGCGGGTGGACGCGGGCGTCGAGGGGGTTGCCGGGCCGGGGCGCGGCGCCGAGGCGGCCGGCGAGCTGGGCGAGGGCGAGGCCGCCGAGAGAGAGGCCGGCGCCGGAGAAGAACTGGCGGCGGGTCAGTTGGCGCAGGTAGTCGTGGCAGGGGTTCATCGGCTCAGTTCCGGTTGATGACCTCGTCGAGGTTAAGGAGCAGGTTGGTGACCATCGTCCAGGCGGCGAACTCGCCCGGCTCGAGGCCCGCGGCGGGCGTCGACTCGCCGTTGCGGATCACCTCGCGGGCGGCCTCGGGGTGGCGGGCAAAGTGTTCCCGGTGCCGCGCGAGGTTGCGGGCGAGCAGGGCCGATTCCGCCGGCGTGGGGAAGCGCGCCGTGGCGTGGCGGAACGCCTCGGCGAGCCGTTCGGCCTCCGGCCGGGCAGGCAGGAGCAGGCGCTCCGCGAAGCCGCGGGCGGCCTCGAACTGCTGCACGTCGTTCATCAGAGCGAGGGCCTGCAGGGGGGTGTTGGAACGGGCGCGGGCGACGCAGAAGGTCTCGCGGGCGGGCGCGTCAAAGGTGCTCATCGCCGGCGCGGGGGCGGTGCGCTTCCAGAAGGTGTACAGGCTGCGGCGGTAGAGCGCCGGGCCCTGGTCTTGCACGTAGACCTTGGTGTTGCTCCCGCCGAAGGCGACGGGTTCCCAGATGTTCACCGGCTGGTAGGGCCGCACCGGCGGCCCGCCGATCTCCGGCCGCAGGAGTCCGCCCAGGGCCAGCGCCTGGTCGCGCAGCACCTCGGCGTCGAGCCGCAGCCGCGGGCCCCGTCCCAAGAGCCGGTTTTCCGGATCGCCCTCCAGCAGTGCGGGGGCGACGCGCGCGTCTTGCCGGTAGGTGCGCGACGTGACCAGCAGGCGCACGAGGGCCTTCACATCCCAGCCGCTTGCTTGGAATTCCGCCGCGAGCCAGTCGAGCAGCTCGGGATGCGTCGGCGGCTCGCCCTGCAGGCCGAAGTCCGCGGGCGTGCGCACCAGCCCTGCACCGAACAGCTGCCCCCAGAAGCGGTTCACGGTGACGCGGGAGGTGAGCGGATGGCGGGCGTCCACCAGCCAGCGGGCGAAGTCGAGCCGGTCGGGCCGGGCGCCGCGGGTCTGGAGCGGTGGGAGGAAGGAGGGAGTCGCTGGGGTCACGAGTTCCCCTGGCTGGTCGTACTGGCCCCGCTTCAGCACGTGGGCCGGCCGGGGTTCCGCCAACTCCCGGGAAATGGGGGAGAGCGGAAACTTCTGCTCGTAGGCGATCTGCTCGGCCATCACGCGTCGCGCGGCGTGGGCCTCGGGCTCCAGCTCGCCGCGGATCGGCCCATAGATGAAGTCGCGGTGGAAGCGCGCGATCCTTTCCTTCTCCTCGCCCACCTGCTGCGTGCCCGAGAGGCCCACGAGGAAGTTGATGTCGTGGCGTAACTGCTGAGTGGAGAAGGCGCGGGCCCCGGTCCGCAGACTGTTCACCCACGCGCCCTGGGACAGCAGGGGGTCCTGAGCCGCGCTGGGGCTGGTGAGGACGGCGCCTGCGCGGTCCCACCAGGCGGCGCCACCTCGCTGGGCGATTCGGATGCCGGTATACGCCTGGCCCTCGCGCACCTCGGAGTCGCAGGCGGAGAGCTCGAGCCGCGTGTACTGTCCGGCCGGGGGCAAGGGACCGGCGTGCAGCGCGTCGCGCGCGATCTCGGGCCCGAACGCCTGTGGGTCGCCCCAGATCATCCGGCGCGCGCCCTCCTCGGTGAGGAACTCGACGCTTACCGCGCGCGGGGGCTGGGCGGGGTCGGGATGCAAGTGGACGTACGCCGTGGCTGCGGTGCGCACCACGAGGTTCACGTCGCCGGCGGTGAAGAGCACCGGGCGTTCTACGTCGCCCTCGACCCGCAGCGCGCGACGGCCGCCGGCCACGGGCACGCCACTGCCCTCCCGCCATTCCCCGGGCGGCGGCGGGCCGAGCACGGTGGCCGGCGTCGGCAGGTCGGAGTCCTCGGCCCACACGACTTCGTAGGTGACCGCCCCGGTGCTCTTGCGGCCTCGGCTCTGGCTGCGCGGGCCGGGGCTGCCGTCGGCGCCCTCGTCCGCCAGCGCGGCGGCCCGGGCGCTCACAGCCGCCTCCAGCGGGCCGGCCCGGGCGTCGAGCTCCGCGATGCGCCGCTGCGTGGCCTCGTCGGGCGCGATGACCACGATGGGCGCAGAGATGCGCACATTGCCGTCCCAGCAACGATCGGCCAGCCCCTTGAAGAACGCGCCCAAGGCGTAGTAGTCCTTCTGCGATAGCGGGTCGAACTTGTGATCGTGGCACGAGGCGCAGCTCGCCGTGAGCCCGAGGAACACGGCCGCGGTGGTGTCCACGCGGTCGGCGGTGTTGCGCGCCTCCGCCTCCGCCTCGATCGACCCGCCCTCGGAGGTGGAGAGGTGGTTGCGGTTATAGCCTGAGGCGACCAGTTGGTCGATGGTGGGATTCGGCAGCAGATCACCCGCCAACTGCTCGATGGTGAAGCGGTCGAAGGGCAGGTTGCGGTTGAAGGCGGACACCACCCAGTCGCGGTAGGGCCAGATGGTGCGGACGTTGTCCAGGTGCAGGCCGTGGGTGTCGGCGTAGCGGACCGCGTCGAGCCACGGCCGGGCGAAGTTCTCGCCGTAACGCGGCGACTGGAGCAGCCGGTCGACGACGCGCTCGTACGCGCCCGGAGCGCGGTCGGCGACGAAGGCGTCGACCTCCGCTGGGGTGGGGGGAAGGCCGGTGAGGTCAAGGCTGAGGCGGCGGATGAGGGTCTCGCGGGGGGCCTCAGGGGAGATCGACCAGCCGCGGGCGGCGAGCCGCGGGCCGATGAAACGGTCGACCGGGTGTTCCGCGGCGCCGCCGGCGGCCGCCGGAAGGGGGGCGCGCGCGACGGGCAGGAAGGCCCAGTGCGCCTGGTACTGCGCGCCCTCCTGAATCCACCGGCGCAGCAGCGCACGCTGCTCGGGCGGGAGGGGCGGCTTGTGGGCCTCAGGCGGGGGCATCACCTCGTCGGCGTGCGGGCTGATGACGCGCTGCCAGAGCTCCGACGCCTCCGGGTCACCGGGCACGATGGCCCGCACCCCGCGGCGCTCCGCGGTCGCGTTGGCGGGATCGTCGAGACGCAGGCCGGCCTTCCGGTGGGCGGCGTCCGGCCCGTGGCAGGCGAGGCAGTTCTGCGCCAGCAGCGGCCGGATCTGCTCGTTGAAGGAAACAGGGGGGGCGTCGGCGGCCGTCGCGGCGCGGGGCAACGCGAGCAGGCCAGCAAGCAGCAGGGCGGGTCGGACGGTGGGCATCGGGCGGGGGCGCGGGGTGAGGGGACGGTGCGCGGCGGCGCGCGCCGGGTCAACTGCGTCCGGGCGGGTTTTGGTTGCCGCCGCCGTCCGGATCCCGAGGCTTCCGCACTACCCCGTCATGCGCCCCGCCCGCCTCGCCGCCCTGTTCCTCGCCTCCTTGTCCCCCGTTGTGGCCGCCGCCCCAGAGGCCGGCTGGACGGAATTCCGTGGTCCGACCGGCCAGGGAATGTCCACCGCCGAGGGCCTGCCCGAGCGCTGGAGCGAGACGGAAAACGTGCGCTGGAAGACCCCCCTGCGCGGCAAGGGCTGGTCCTCGCCGGTCGTCTTAGGCGGTCAGGTGTGGCTGACGACCGCGACCGAGGATGGCCGTGAGCTCTCGGTGCTCGCGGTGGACCAGGAGACCGGCCGCGTCGTGCACGACCGCAAGCTCTTCACCGTCGCGGAGCCGCAGTACGCGGACAAGTTCAACAGCTACGCATCCCCCACGCCGGCGATCGAGCCGGGCCGGGTGTACGTCACCTTCGGATCGCCAGGCACGGCGTGCCTCGACACCGCGACCGGGGAGGTGCTCTGGGAGCGCCGCGACCTGCCCTGCAATCACTGGCGCGGCGCCGGCTCGTCGCCCACACTCTGGGAGGGCTTGCTGCTGCTGCACTTTGATGGAGCGGACCAGCAGTACGTGGTGGCGCTGGACAAACGCACCGGGCGCACGGTCTGGCGCACGGACCGGTCCATCGACTTCCAGGACCTGACCCCCGAGGGGAAGCCGATCCGCGACGGCGATTTCCGCAAGGCCTTCTCTAGCCCGTTGGTGATCCGGCACGAGGGCAAGCCGGTGCTGATCAGCGCCGGCTCCAAGGCCACTTACGCCTATGATCCCGCGACCGGGCGTGAGCTCTGGCGCGTGGAGGAGCGCCGGCATCACTCGGGCACGGTCCGCCCCGTCGTCGGCCACGGCCTGGTCTTCACGGCCACGGGGCTGCCGAAGGGCGAGCTCTGGGCGGTGCGCCTCGGCGGGCAGGGCGTCGTCACCGATTCCCACGTCGCGTGGAAATTCGCGAAGAACGTCCCCAACCGTCCCTCGCCCGTCGTGGTCGGCGACCTGCTGTTTATGGTCCATCAGGACAGCGGCGTAGTGACCTGCCTCGAGGCCGTGTCCGGGCGGGAGCTGTGGAGCGAGCGTCTGCCGGGAACCGGCAACTACTCGGCCTCGCCGGTGCACGCCGCGGGGCGCCTCTACTTCTTCAACGAGCGCGGGCACGGGAGCGTGATCGCGGCGGCGCGCGAGTACCGCTTGCTGGCCGAGAATAAGTTGGAGGAGGGGGCGATGGCGTCGCCGGCGGCCGCGGGCCGGGCGCTTTACGTACGCACACGCGGCCACCTTTACCGCTTAGAACAGCGCTGAGCGGAAACGGGGCGGCCGGACGCTTACCGCGGGGCGACCACGCGATGGGCGCCCGCCCGGTCGAACTCGACGGTGTGCGCCACGGCGCCGTCGACCGCGTGGTGCCGGACCTCTAGGCGGGCCGTCTCCCCCGCGCCGGGCACCGTCGCGACGGTGAGGAAGCCACCCTGCAGCCGGAAGAACTTCTGCACGGCGTCGTCGCCCGGTTGGGGCGTGTAGCCGCCGGCGTGGACGTCCGACGAAGGGCCGCAGCCGAATTCGCGGAGGCCGGTGGCGGGGTCGACGGAGAAGTACTGCCAATGGCGGTCGCCGTTGGCGACGATCAGGTTCCGGTGCGCGGCGAGGGCGCGGCGGAGTTCATCGCCCTCGTGGCGGAAACCGGCGTTGGCGTGGTTGTCGTTCTTGGAGCCGCGGTCCGGGCCCACGATCGGCGTCGGCGAGAGCAGCACCTTGAAGGTCGCGTCAGAGGCCGCGATCGTCCGCAGTAGCCAAGCCTTTTGCTCCGCGCCGAGGATGGTTTTGGCGGGGCCATCGGGATCGGTGTTGGCGCTGCGGTAGCGGCGGCCCTCGACGATCCACACCTGGAGGTCGCGGCCGTGTCGGAAGGTACGGTAGGGCAGGGGCGAGACCGGCGTCTGCTCGTTCCAGATGTCGAGGCCCTCGTCCCAAGTGAGCCGACCGTAGGTCTGGCCGGGCCAGCAGTCGTTGCGCAGGAGATCGTGGTCGTCGTTAGTGAAGTAGGCGGCCGTGTGGTTATGGAACGTCCGCAGGAACGGTAGCGCGTAGAGGCGGTTCCACTTGAGGCGGGCGAGTGCGGCGGAGGTCGCCCACGGATCCGGCTTGTCGTAGTACTCCACATCGCCCGTGTGCACGAGAAAGTCGGGGCGCAGTTGGTGCAACGTGGCGTAGATGCGATGCCCGTTCGCCGGGTCGTCGCGCCGGGGATAGTCGCCGCAGGTGACGACCGCGAACCGCACGGGTGCGGGGCTGGTCGCAGCGGGGGCGGTGCGGAAAGCTCCCTCGACCACCGCCCCGGGCTCACCGGAGGGGCCGCGGGATTCGACCCGCACCCGGTAGGCGGTGCCGGGGCGCAGGCCCGTTAGCGCGATTTGGCGCGTGTGGTCGCGCGCCGCGTCGACATCGCCCCACGGCGAGGTGATAGAGGTGCCGCCGTCGGCGGGCGTGAGAACGACGCGGGTGGCGCCGGCCGTGCCCGGCAGGGCGCCGCGCATCGCCGGCAGGGTGAGTCCCGCCGGCAGTTGCGAGAGCGGATCGGCCTGGAGGACCGCGCGGCGTAACTGCTCCTGGTCGGCCGTGGCGCCCTTGCGCTTGGCCGTAGCCTGGGCCTTCGCCGCAGCGGCGCTAGAGCCGGATTCACGGGCGACTGCGGTGGCCTCCCGTAGGGCCGCGGGATCCGTCCCGGCCAGGGCGGGAGGTTGCCAGTCGGCGCCGGCCCAGTTGGCCTCGGCGGTCGTCGTGAGGCGCGTCCAGACCACGGCCGCGTCCGCCGAGACCTCACCGACCTTGATCCCGTTGCCCTGCTGCACGGCGGCGGGGCAGGAGGACCCAAGTAGGAGGGATCCGGCAAGGAGGGCGCACAGGGGTCGGAATCTGGAGTGGGGCATCGCGGCAGGATGGGCCGCGATCCGGCGCGGGTCCAGCCGACTTGCGGGGTGGCGCGCACCGGTGGATTGCCAAGGACGGGCGGGATGCTTTGCTCGAGGAATGGAGCGAATAGCTGTTCCCCGGAGCCGCCGCGGGCGCCTCTTCCTTGCCCTCGGAATCGCGGGCCTGGCCGGGTGCGGGGAGAATCCGGCCGAGCAGTCGCGCCGCGCGCGGGAGGCGGAATTGCTCGCGGCCGAGGCGGCGTTCGCGATCAATCTCCGCGACTGGCCGCGGGCCGAGCAGACGCTGGCGCAGGCGACGGAACTGGACCCCAGCCGCGCTGACCTCTGGCTGAGCCTCGGCTCGACGCGCGTTCGCGCCGGTCGGACCGCGGAAGCCCGCGAGGCCTACCTGAAGGCGCTGCGCGGGTTTGAGCGGGCGGCGGACGCCGCTGCGGCGAAGACCGACCCGGTCCCGACCCTAGAGCAGATCCGCGTGCTCGCCCTGCTGGGACGGATGCCGGAGGCGCGGTTGCTAGCCGCTGAGTTGCCGCGCCGTTTCGCCGCTAACGCCCGGGTTCGCGCCTTCACGGAGGCCGGCGGAATCGAGCAGTTCGCCGCGGACCCCGCCTTCCGGGAAATCGCCTTGGTGGCGGGGCCCCGATGACGCCCGACGAGTTCCGGCGCCGCGGGCACGAGCTGATCGAGCGTATCGCCGCGTACCGCGAGGGGCTGGCCGCGCGCCCGGTGCGGAGCGCGGTGGCCCCGGGTGGTCTCCGCGCGCGCCTGCCGGCGGTCGCGCCCACGGCGCCCGAGCCCTTCGAAGCGATCTGGCGCGACCTCGACGAGCTCATCGTCCCGAGCCTCACCCACTGGCAGCACCCGCGCTTCTGCGGTTATTTTCCTGCCAACGCCGAGCTCTCGTCGGTGCTGGGCGACCTCGCGAGCAGTGGCCTCGGCGTGATCGGACTCTCGTGGCAATCCAGCCCAGCCCTGACCGAGCTGGAGGAGGTGATGACGGACTGGTTCCGGCAGATGCTGGGTTTGCCCCTGGGCTGGAACGGCGTGCTGCAGGACACTGCCTCGACCTGCACTCTAGTGGCGCTCCTCTGTGCGCGGGAGCGGGCGGGAGGTTTTCCCGCCGAGGGCCCGGGAGGACAGGGCGGGACCGCACCGTTGGTCGTGTACCATTCCGAGCAGGCGCACAGTTCCGTGGTGAAGGCCGCGCTGCTGGCCGGCTTCGGCCGGGACCACCTCCGCGCGATCCCGGTCGACGCGGATCACGCCCTGCGGCCGCAGGCGCTCGCGACGGAGATGGCGCGGGACCGCGCGGCGGGCCGGATCCCGTGCGCGGTGGTGGCGACCACCGGCACCACCGCGACGACTGCCCTCGACCCGCTCGCGGAGATCGCGACCCTCTGCGTGCGCGAGGGCGCCTGGCTGCACGTCGACGCCGCGATGGCCGGCGCGGCGATGATCCTGCCCGAATGCCGCTGGATGTGGCGCGGCGTGGAGGCGGCTGACTCGATCGTCGTGAACGCCCACAAGTGGCTCGGCGCCGTCTTTGACTGCTCGGTGTATTTCGTCCGCGACCCCGCCCTCCTGGTGCGCGTGATGAGCACAAGCCCGAGCTACCTGCGCTCCGCGGTCGATGGCGAGGTGCGGAACCTGCGCGATTGGGGCATCCCCCTCGGACGCCGGTTCCGGGCGCTCAAGCTCTGGTTCCTGCTGCGGGAGCAGGGGGTCGAGGGTCTGCAGCGCCGCCTTCGCCGAGATCTAACGCTGGCGCAGGACCTCGTCGCGGCGGTGGCCGCGGCGCGGGACGCCGGCTGGCGGCGGTTGGCCCCGGTGCCCCTTCAGACGGTCTGCGTCCGCCACGAGCCGCCGGGAATGGGCGGCGAGGCCTTGGACGCGCACACGCTCGCGTGGGTGGAGCGGGTGAACGCCGCGGGGGTCGCGTACCTTACTCCGGCGCTGCTCGGGGGACGTTGGATGGCTCGCGTCTCCCTAGGCGGCCTGAACACGGGCCCGGAGGACGTGCGGGCGGTCTGGGCGGCGATGCGGGCCGCGGCCGAGCGCGCGGCGCCGCCGGCGCTCAGGTGAGCAGGTCGTGGAGCACCCGCGCCGGCTCAACCCCCGTGAGCCGTGCGTCGAGGCCCTGGAAGCGGACGCTGAAGGCCTCGTGGCGGATGCCCAGCAGGTGGAGCATCGTGGCGTGCAGGTCGTGTACGGTGCAAACTTGGTCGACCGCGGCGTAGCCGAGTTCGTCGGTCGCCCCGTACACCAGGCCGGGCCGGACGCCGCCGCCAGCGAGCCACATCGACATCGCGCGGTTGTGGTGGTCCCGGCCGGTGGTGCCCTTGTTGCCCTGCGCCATCGGGGTGCGGCCGAACTCGCCGGTCCAGACGACCAGCGTGTCGTCCAGCATCCCGCGCCGCTTGAGGTCACTCACTAGGGCCGCGGAGGCTTGGTCGGTCTCCCGGGCCCGCAGCGGCAGTTCCTCACGCAACTGGCTGTGGTGGTCCCAGTCGCGGTGGTAGAGTTGAATGAAACGTACGCCACGCTCCGCCAGCCGACGGGCGAGGAGGCAGTTGGAGGCGAACGATCCGTCGCCCGGCGTGCAGCCGTAGAGGGCGAGGGTCCGCGCGTCTTCGCCCCGCAGGTCGAGCAGGTCGGGCACGCTGGCCTGCAGGCGGAACGCCAGCTCGTACTGGGCGATGCGGGTCGCCAACTCGGGATCCGGCACCTGCGTGCCGTGCAGACGGTTCAGGGCGTTGATCGCGCCGACATCTGCGGCCTGCCGCGCGCGGTCCACGCCGGGCGGATTGGCGAGGTAGTGCACCGGTTCCGCGCCGCCGTGGAACTGCACGCCCTGGAACCGTCCCGGGAGAAAGCCGCTGCTCCACTGGCGCGAGGCCACCGGCTGCGGCGACCGGCCCGGACCGGTCGAGATCATGACCACGAACCCGGGCAGGTCCTCCGCCTCGCTGCCGAGCCCGTAGTTGACCCACGCCCCCATGCTCGGCCGGCCGGCGATCTGGGAGCCGGTGTTCATAAACATATGCGCCGGGTCGTGGTTGATCGCCTCGGTGGTCATCGAGCGCACGAGGCAGACCTCGTCGATGATTGAGCCAAGGTGGGGAAAGAGGGAGCAGATCTCGGTGCCGTTGCGGCCGAAGCGCTCGAAGGGGAACTGCGGCGCGTGGCAGAAGAGCTTCTGCCCCTGCAGCTGCGCGAGCTGCTGGCCCCGGGTGAAGCTCTCGGGCATCGGCTCGCCGTGCATCGCCGCCAGCCGCGGCTTCGGATCGAAGGTTTCGAGCTGCGAGGGCCCGCCCGCCATCGTCAGCCAGATGACGCGGCGCACGCGCTGCGTCAGGGGCAGCGGGTGGACGGCGCCGCGAGCCGGGACGGCGCGCAGGGAGTTTCCGTGGAGCAGCGAGGCCAGCGCCACGCCGCCCACGCCCTGGGCGGAGCGGCCGAGGAAGGCGCGGCGGGTAAGGTCCGCGTGGTTCAGGGAAGTCATCGGTTCAGGATCGGGTGATGAACTCGTGCAGGTTGAGCAAGACGCGCGCGAGGTGCGTCCACGCCGCCACCTCCACCGGATCTGCTCCCGTCGGTACCGGCAGTTGTCCTGTGCCGAGCAGGGCTCTGGCGGCCGCGGGGTCCCGGCGGTAGTCCGCCAAGTGACGCGCGAGCAGTCGCTCGGCCTCGGCCCGCTCCGCGGGCGACGGAGCGCGCTGGAGCGCCAGTTGCCAGGCGTGTCCGATGCGGGCGGTCGTGCCCTCCGCACCTGAGAGGACGCGCCGGGCCAAGCCCCGCGCCGCTTCCACGTAGGTCGGATCGTTGAGTAGCACGAGCGCTTGCTGGGGGACGTTGGAACGGCTCCGCGTAGCGACGCATTCCTCCCGCGAGGGGGCGTCGAAGGCGAGTAGGCTGGGATGCAGGAAGGTGCGCTGCCACCAGACGTAAAGCCCGCGGCGGTACTGCGCCTCGCCCGAGTCGGGCGTGTACTCGCGGGGCGGAAAGTTGAGGTTCACCCAGTAACCGGCGGGCTGGTACGGCTTCACTGGCGGGCCGCCGACCCGGAGCGAGAGCAGCCCGCCCGCGGCAAGGGCGCGATCCCGGATCAGCTCCGCGTCGAGGCGGAAGGCGCCTTGGCGGGCGAGCGACCGGTTCTCGGGATCCGTCGCCAACACGGCGGGGTCCGCCTGCGAGGAACGACGGTACGCGCGGCTCAGCACGATCGTGCGGATGACGTGCCGCGTGTCCCAACCGCTGGCCAAGAACTCCGCGGCGAGCCAGTCCAGCAGCGCCTGCTGCGGAGGCAGTTCACCCTGGCTCCCGAGGTCTTCCGGGTGCCGGCTGAGCGCTAGCCCGAAGAACTGCGCCCAGAGCCGGTTGACGATGGCCCGCGCGGTGAGCGGGTTCTCGGCCGAGACCAGCCAGCGTGCGAGGTCGAGGCGGTCCGGGACGCGGCCCCCGAAATCCGGCCGGGGCAGGAAGCCCGGCAGCGCCGCGGTGACGACCTCGCCCGACTCGTCCATCCAGTTGCCGCGGGGCTGCACCCGGACGACGCGGGCGGGACGCACGGAAACGGTGACGAGGCTCTTCGGCAGGGAATCGTGGTAGGCCTGCCGGGCGGCGGTGGCGGCGGCGAGGGTGGCACGCTCCGCGGCGCCAAGCGCGGACAGGTTCCGGTGGCTGTCGCGGAGGAGCGTCCGTTCGCGTTCGTTGCGCTGCGCGGGGGCCTTGGCTAGGGCGGCCCGCACCTGTCGGCGGGCCCGTTCGGCGGCCGCGCCGCCAGCGGCGGTCCCGGGCTCCGCGGCCGCGGTGCGTTCCCAGGCGGGCTGGGCCGCGTCGATCGCGGGCAGGAGCCGCTCGAAGGCGGCCCGCGCCACGTCCTCCTCGGCTTGCAGCG
>NEUZ01000053.1 GCA_002304435.1 Opitutia bacterium Tous-C8FEB
GACCGCAAGCGCTTCACCACGCCCCCCACCCTCGCGGCCGAGGCCAGCACCCTCACCAAGCTGTTGGATGAGCTCCATTACAACCGGGACGCCGTCCGCAGTGCCGACTATGCGAACGTGGTGCCCGACTATATGGGCGAGCTCGACGGCCAGCGCCTGTTCTTCCTCGGTTCGGATCGGGCCCGGTTTATGGAGGAGTACAGCAAGAACGTGTACTACAACGCGGCCTTCCTCGGGCACATCAATGCCGCGTACGAAATCTTCTACGTTTATCAGCAGCGAGTGGAGCAGCGCGTCGCCTGGATTCTGGCGCGACTGGAACAGCCGCTGGACCTGACGGCGGACGAGACCTACCGCGTGGACCGGCAGAAGGCCGAATGGCCGGCGGACGCCGCCGCCGCGGACGACCTGTGGGTGCGGCGCCTGAAGTTCGAGCTGATCCAGGAGATTCTGGCCAAGAAGACCCCGGAGGACGCTAAGGCGCAGATCCGCAAGCGCTATGAGCGGATGCTCCGCAACGTGGGCGAGATCGAGGGCAATGAGCTAGCCGAACTGTTCCTCACCACCATCGCCAAGCTCTACGACCCCCATTCGACCTATTTCTCCGCCGCAACCTACGAGGACTTTGGCATCCAGATGAAGCTCCAGTTGGTGGGCATCGGCGCCGTACTGGGCACCGAGGACGACGTCTGCGTGGTCAAGGAAATCATCCCCGGCGGCCCGGCGGACCTAGGCCGCGAGCTGAAACCGAACGATAAGATCCTCGCCGTGGCCGAAAAGGGCGGGGAGCCCTTCGAGACCTTCGGCCTGAAGCTGCGTAAGGTCGTCGAACGCATCCGCGGCAAGAAGGGCACCGAGGTGGTGCTCACCGTGCAGCCCGCGGACGGCGACAGCTCCGTGCGCAAGCAGGTCGTGATCACGCGCGACAAGGTGAAGATCAACTCGGCCCGCGCGCGCGGCGCCATCTTCGACCTCCCGGGCGACGACGGGAAGACCCAGCCTTACGGCGTGATCACGCTCCCTGCGTTCTACGGCCCCGCCGACGAAGGGGATACAGACGGCGAGCGCACGACGGCCTCGCGGGACGTGGCCCGCCTGATTGAACAGTTCAAGCAGGCCGGCATCGAGGGGCTCGTGCTCGACCTGCGGCGCAATGGGGGCGGCTTTCTGACCGAGGCGGTGGAGCTCGCGGGCCTGTTCATCAGCCGCGGCCCCGTGGTCCAGATCAAGGCCTACAATGGGGAGATCCACGTCGACAACGACCGGGACGCGCGGATCGTCTATGCGGGACCGTTGGCGGTGCTGGTCGACCGGTTCAGTGCCTCCGCCTCCGAGATCGTGGCCGGAGCGCTCCAGAATTACGGCCGGGCGATCGTGGTCGGGGATAGTTCCACGCACGGCAAAGGCTCGGTCCAGCAGGTGGTCGAGATGAAGCAGTTGTCCCGCGCCCTGTCGCTGGCCCCCAAGACGGGTGCGGCGAAGTTCACCATTCAAAAGTACTACCTGCCCAGCGGCGCCTCCACGCAACTTAAGGGCGTGGTGCCGGACATCACCCTACCCTCCATCGAGGACTTCCTGCCGATCGGCGAGGCGGACCTGCCGCGCGCCCTCGTCTGGGACCAGATTCCCACCAGCTTCTTCGAAGGCGAACCGCTGGACGCGAAGGTCCGCGAGCCCCTGCGGGCGGCCAGTGCGGAGCGCCAGGCTCGCCTCGCGGAGTTCGCCTACCTCCGGAAGATCGTAGACCGCTTCAAGGAGCGGCAGGAGCAGAAGCTCATCTCCCTCAAGTTGGAGGATAGGCAGCGCCAGAAGGCGGAAGACAATGCGTTCCGCAAAGAGATCCGCGCGGAAAAGGACGAGATCGCCAAGGGGGACTATCCGTTCCGCACCTTCTACCTTGGACCGCCGCCCCCGCCCCGGATCAAGGCGCCCAAGAAGGAGGACGAAGAGGATGACTTTGGTCCGGCCGAGGACGAAAACGAGACTTACGTGAAGGCGGACGTCCACCTGCGCGAGGCGCTGCGGGTAGTGGGCGACGCGGTGCGGCTGGGCCGGAACCGCGAGACGTGGGCACACAATCGCCCGCCGCTCACCGCCGCCACTACCCCGGCGGCGCTCAGCCCGGCCAAACCGCGAGGATAAACCGGTCGCGGCCCGTCAGGTCTTGGTGCGCCGCCACCGATTGGAAGCCTGCGGCCTGCAGTCGAGCACAGAGGGCCGCGCGGTGATCGCAGCCGGTTTCCAAGGCCAACAAGCCGCCGGGCCGTAAGTAGCCCGGCGCCGCCTCGAGAATCGCGCGCAAGTCGGCCAAGCCCTCCTCCGGGGCCTCCAGCGCCGCCCGGGGCTCGTGCTCGCGCACCTCGGGGGCCGTCGCCGCGACCTCCGCGGCGGTCAGGTAGGGCGGATTGGAGACGATCGCATCGTAGGGTCCCGGCGCGACGCCGTCGAACCAGGTGGCGGCGACCGGCTGGATGCGGCCTTCGAGCCCGAGCGCGGCGAAGTTCTCCCGCGCTAGGGCCAGGGCCTCCGGGCACCGTTCCGCGGCCACCACGGCCGCTCCGGGCCACAGGGTAGCCAGCGCCGCGGCGATCGCCCCGGAACCCGTGCCGAGGTCGAGCGCGCGCAGGACGGGCGCCTGGGTACCGGCCCACGTGTGCACCAGTTCCACTAACAGTTCCGTTTCCGGCCGGGGGATCAGTGCGCGGCGATCCACCTTGAGCCGCAGGCCACGGAATTCGGCCTCTCCCAGAACGTATTGGAGCGGCTCCTGCTGTCCCCGGCGCCGGACGAGCGGACGCAGCTGGTCCAATTCCGCGGCGGTCAGGGGACGTTCGAACTCCAAGTACAGCTGCATCCGGCGGCGGCCGATGACGTGCCCCAGCAGGAGTTCCGCATTGAGGCGGGGGGAGGCCACGCCCTTGGTGGCGAGGAACTCCGTGGTGCGCTTGATGATTTCGAGGACCGTCAGCACGTCAGTCGGTCTCCTCAGCGCGAGGCGGCGCGTAGTCCGCGCCCGTGAGGGCGGCGAGCTTCTCCTGAAAATCCGCCTTCTGCAGGGCGGCGATCACGGACTCGAGCTTGCCCTCCATTACCTGCGGCAGGTTGTACAGGGTAAGTCCGATCCGGTGGTCCGTCACGCGGTTCTGGGGGAAGCTATAGGTTCGAATCCGTTCACTGCGATCGCCGGAGCCGATCTGGCTGCGGCGCGCGGCCGCGTACTTGGCCCGCTCCTCCTCCTCGCGACGCTGTAGTAGCCGGGAGCGGAGCACGGTCAGCGCCCGCGCCTTGTTCTTCAATTGGGAGCGTTCGTCGGCGCAGGAGACGATGAGCCCGGTGGGGCGATGCAGGATCTGGACGGCCGAATCGGTCGTGTTGACCCCCTGCCCGCCCGGTCCGCTGGCGCGGCTGACCGTGATCTCGAGGTCCTGCGGATCAAGTTGGACGTCCACCTCCTCGGCTTCCGGCAGCACGGCCACGGTGACCGTCGAGGTATGGATGCGGCCGTTGGCCTCGGTGACGGGTACCCGTTGAACGCGATGGACCCCGCTCTCGAACTTCAACTGGCGGTAGACCTCTGAGCCGGTGACCAGGAAGATGACTTCCTTGAAACCCCCGCGTTCGGACGTGCTGCTGCTCATCGGCTGGATCTTCCAACCGTGTTCGTCCGCATAGCGCGAATAGAGCCGGAACAGTTCGGCCGCGAATAGGCTGGCCTCGTCGCCGCCGGTGCCGGCCCGGATCTCCATCACCGTGTTGCGGGAGTCGGTGGCCTCAGGCGGGATCATCGCCACTAGGACCTCCTGGCGAACGGTGGCGAGGCGGGTCTCCAGTTCCGGGAGTTCGGCGGCGGCGAGTTCGCGCAGTTCGGCGTCGGCGGCTGGGTCGCGGCCGAGCGCGCGGGCCTCGGCGGCCTCGCGGAGGAGGCGTTCGTGGAGGCGGTGCCGCTCGACGAGGGCGGTTAGGCGCTGGTGTTCCCGGGTGACCTCGGCGGCGCGGCGCGGCGCGGCGTAGAACGAGGCCTCTGCCATCTGGGCGGAGAGCTCGTCGAGCCGCCGCTGGAACGGCGCGAGGGCGGGCAGGTCATCCATAAAGCGCGGAGCGTGGGGGAGATTTGCGCATTGCGCCATCCCGGGCTTGCGGTTTTCGTCCCGCCGCGAATCCGCGGGTCAGTTCCCCGCGCCGTTATGCCCGCCAACCTCTTCCCGCAGAACACCCTCGCGCTGATCTGGGACTTCGACAAGACCCTGATTCCGGAGTATATGCAGTCGCCGCTGTTCCGGCGCTACGGGGTGGATGAGGCGAGCTTCTGGCAGGAGACCAACCGGTTGGCGGCGCACTACCGGGAGCGCGGCTACCATCTGTCGCCGGAGATCGCGTACCTCAACCATCTGCTGACCTACGTGCAGGCGGGGCCGCTGGCGGGGCTGAATAATCGAATTCTACAGGAGTGTGGCCGGGAGATCCAATTCTACCCTGGTCTGCCGGAGTTCTTTACTCAGGCGCAGGCTTTCGCGCGGGAGAAGCCCGAGTACGTGAAGCACGAGATCACGCTCGAGCACTATGTGGTCAGCACCGGCTTGGCGGCGATGATCCGGGGCAGCGCGATCGCAGGGCACGTGGACGGGATCTGGGCATGCGAGTTCATCGAGAACCCGCTCCCGCCCGGCTTCCTGCGGCAGAAGGAGTTGCCGATCGAGGCCAGCGCCGAGATCGCCCAGATCGGGATGGTCATCGACAACACCACCAAGACCCGCGCCCTCTTCGAGATCAATAAGGGCACCAACCGGAATCCCGCGATCGACGTGAATTCAAAGATCGCCGCCGAGGATCGCCGCATCCCGGTGGCCAATATGATCTACATCGCGGACGGCCCGAGCGACGTCCCGAGTTTCGCGGTCGTGAAGAAAGGTGGCGGGCAGGCCTATGCGGTCTATAACCCAGCCAAGCCGGAGGAGTTTGAGCAGAACGACCGCCTGCTGCAGACTGGTCGGATCCACGGGTACGGACCAGCGGACTATCGTCCGGAATCCAGCACCTACCAGTGGCTGCGGCTACACATCCGGCACCTCTGCGACCGCATCGTGGCCGATCGCGAGGCCGCCGTGGCCGCGCGGGCGACGCGCCCGCCCCGGCACTTAAACGCTACCCCGGAGGAGATCGCGGCCCGGCAGCGCCCCAAGGCGCCCACGCAGGCCTCGTTCTTGGAATAAAGGCCCGGCCGCGGGTTTGCCCGCGGGCCGGCGCGGGCAGCGCCGCGAAAAAACAAAGGCCGCCCGGAAGGGCGGCCTAGATTGGTACCGAAGGCAGCTTACCTCAGAGGCTGCCGCTGACCACCGGCGTCTCAATCGAGGTCTGCGTGGTGGTCTGCTGCTGCGTGGTGGTCTGCTGGGTAACGACCGTGGTGGTCGTGGTCGCCGGCATCGCGGCGACCGCAGTGTTGATGGCGGCCGTCTGGGTCGGCACCGCCACCGTGGCGGCGGTGGTGATCGTCGACTGCAGAGACGGGGCGGCGGCCACGGCAGCCACCGTCACGGCGGGCGCCGAAGCAGCGGGCACGGAAGTGACGGCGGCCGTAGTCACCGCAGCGACGGCGGCCTGCACCTGCGCCGGAGCGGCGGCGGCGGTGGTCATCGTGCTGACGACCGCGCTGACCGCGGCGGTCGTGACGGCCTTGGCGACCTCAAACTGGGCGGTGGTGCCGGCGAACGCCTTGATGACCGCCTCTACGATGGCGGAAGCGTTGGCGGGGTTGGCCTTGACGGCGGCCTCCACGAGGGCGGCGGCCTTACCGGGATCCGCCTTGGCCTGCTCCGCCACCTCGGCGGCAGTCTGGGCTTGCAGGGCGGGAATCGCGGACAGGAAGCACGCGGCGAAAGCGAGGAGGAGGGAACGGAATTTCATGGTGCGTAAAGGTTGCGCTGCGACCACAAAAACGAGCCGGGAAACTACGATTGTCAAGGGTTAACCCCCCACGCGGACCTCCCCGGAAGCCCCGATTCAGCAAAAATTCACGTCGTGGGGAAAAACCGGCGAGCGCTTGGCCAGAACGGGGGAACGTGCTTCACTCCGCGATGCTCGTGATCCGCCGTCTGGTCGACCGCCGCCGCGCCTACACCGCGCTGCTGCTGCCCGGGGAGCCCCCGCGGGTCTTTCCCACCAGCGATCACGAGCACGCCCGGATCCTGCAGATCTACAAGCAGGACCGGCCCTACGATGGAATCGTGAACGACTTCACGGAGTTGCCCGATGCGCCGGCGCCGGCGCGCCGGAGCTCAAAAGCGCGCTGAGAGGCTGGCCTGGAAGGTCCGGCCTGGATGCCGCTGGACGGAGTTTCTGTCGGCCAGCTTGTAGATCTCTTGATTGTCCATCACGTTCTGGACCTTGGCCCCGAAGGTGTAACGGATGCGGCCAGCGCCCGGCAGGGCGTAGCGGAGCACGGCGTCGAAGCGCCATTTCCCGGGCATCGTCCAGGAGGGGGTATTGGCGATCCCCCCAAGGGTGGTGAGCACGGCCGGATCGATCGGCCGGTCGCCGATGAAGATGGAGCCGAGAGCCAAGTCGAGGCCGCGGAGGGCGCCGGAGCGGAAGGCGTACTTGTTAAACGCCGTGAACATATGGAATGGCGCGTACATCGAGCGGCGCTCGGTGCGGGTGTCGCGCGAGTCGTTGTAGGCGTACCCGCCCATCACGGACCAAGCCTCGGTGAAGCGGGCGTTCAGGTTGAACTCGACGCCGCGCGAGCGGATGCCGTCGATCAGGGTGTACCAGTCGCCGTCGCGGTTTGGATCATCGACCGCGATGTTCTGCTGGCGGATGTCGTAGGCTGCGAGGAGCCCCTGGATGCGGTCGCCGGCCAAGCTGAAGCGCAGGCCCAGCTCGCGCTGGTTACCCTCCTCGGGATCGATCGGGGTGCCGTCAGGCTGGCGGAGGAAGCCGGGGACGAAGGAGCTGTTGGCGTTGGCGTAGAACGTAAGGGAGCGGGCCCGGTTGAGATGCCAGACGACGCCTGCGCTATAGGTGGTCGCATCTCCTCGGTTGTCGAAGGTAGTGAGCCCGGTGAACCCGTTGCGGCGCCGGTCCTCGGTGCGGGTGTGGCGCACACCGCCGGTGAGGAAGAGTCGTTCCTCGAGGAAGGAAACGACATCCGCCGCGTAGTATTCCGTGTTCTCGGTACGATCCAGGTTGCGATTGCCCGCGGGCAGGGGCGGACGGTCCGCCTTGGCCGGCACGGGCGGCGAGCGCGTGGGGTCGACCGCGTTCAGGGGCGGGATCATATGGGGATTATAGCCGGCCCGCCGCACATCCGCGAGGACCTCGGCTAGGGTCAGGTTCGGGAACACGTTGTAACGGCTCCCCACGCTCGCCGTTGGCCAGCGCTGGTTCAGCGTCGCCGCGGTCGCCGCGAGGCCGCCCCGGTTGTAGATGCCGTCCCGGTTCCAGATTTCGCCGTCGGAGACGTCCCAGCTGAAGCCGGCCAGCGCGCGATGCCGGGCGGGACCAGTATTGAAGTTCGCCACCAGTTCGTTGCGGGAGCGCCAGTTGTCCACGTCCTGCGTGCGCACGCGCCAGCGCCGCGGCATCAGGACGGCATCGCGGAGGATGGTCAGGGACCCCTGCTCGGGCTGGTGCTCATCGTACAGCTGGTCTTTGGTGTCGTGCGCGACCTGCAGCCGCAGTTGCACCTGCCGGCCGAAGGCGTGCTGGAGGTCGGCCATCGTAAAGCCCCGGTCCCAGCGGCGGAGGTCGCCCGCGGAAGCGTAGCCTTGGCGGTTATCGCCGTAGGCAAGGAAGGAACCGTCCGGCAGGGCGAAGCCGCGGGGTTCGGCGCGCATCATCGGCTGCCGCCAGACCGCGCCGCCATCCTCCTCCCGCACGAAGAGGTGCTCGACCGCCAGCCGCGTCGCAGGGGTGATCTGCCAAGCCACCACCGCGGAGAACGCCTTCTCCCCGTGGGTGATGCGCCGGTAATAGTAGCCATCGTCATAGACGCCCGTGACGCGAAAGGAGACTGGCGAACGGACGCCGCCCAGGCGGGCGGAATGATCGACCTCGGCGCGCCAGCTTTCGACCGGGCCCGCGCTCAGCCGCACGGTGGTCTGGGGGCGGTCGAGGGGACGCTTGGTGACGCGGTTGACGGTGGCGGCGTAGCCGCCCTGGCCGAAGAGGACGGCCGCGGGGCCCTTCAGCACCTCCACGCGCTCGACGTTGGCCAGCGAGACCTTGCCGATGCTCTCCTGCTGGAGGAAGCCGTTCATAAACTTCGTGTTGGCGTTGGCGAAACCGCGGACGGTCCACGAGTCATTGTTGGAGGTCGCGACGAAGCCCGGGACATACTCCAGGACATCCTCCGTACTGCGGGCCAGCGTGTCCTCAAGAAAGGCTTGGTTGAGGACGGTCACATTCATCGGGATGTCCCCAATGGCGGTGTTCATCCGGGTGACTTCGGCCGCGTGGGTCGACTGGTAGCCGATGTCGCGGGTACTGGTGACCTCGAAGGTCGAGAGGGCCACGGGGTCCTGGCCCGCGGCCGGCCGGGGGGCGGGAACGCCCTGGGCAGGGAGGAGCGGCGCGAGGCCGAGGGCGAGGGGCAGGAGCAGGGCGCAGGGCGGGAGGCAGGGGGTACGCATCGGGAGCAGAGGTGAACCAGAGGAAAGCGCCTCTGCGGGCGGTCTCAAACGAACCCGGACGGTCCCCTTTTAGAACCGGGATGGGACGCGCCCCCCAAAAAACCGCCGCCGGCGGCCCGAAGGGACCGACCGGCGGCGGGAAACGAATCGGGCGGGGAACTCAGTTCCGCAGGTCGGTAAGCAGCTTCTGGCCCTCGGCGCGGCCGGGGAACTCACCCTTGAACTTGAGCGCTTCATCGAGGGAGACGGCCGCGTCCTGCTTGCGGCCCAACTTGGCCTGGATGACGGCGAGGTGGTAGCGCAACTCGGGGTTACCGGGCAGCCCCTTGACGGCCTGCTCGGCCAGCGGCAGCGCGGCGGCGGCGTCCCCGTTCAGGAAGAGCACCCAGGCGAGGGTGTCCTGAATGATGGGGGCGTCGGGCGCGAGCTCGTGGGCCCGGCGGGCGACGGTTAGGGCCTCCTGCGGCTGCCGCAGTTGGTCGGCATAGAGGTTCGCAAGGTTGTTCAGGACGGCGGCGGAGCGGGGGTTAGCGGCGAGGACCTTCTCGTAGTGACCCTTGAGGCGGTTCGCGTCGCCGCCGCGGAGCACGCTGGGCGCCACCGCGATGGCCACCCGCTCGTCGGCGGGGAAGCGGGCCAGGACCTCCTCGGCGAGCGTGAGCGCCTGCTGGGGCTCGGTCACCGCGTTGAGGAGCTGGGAAATCAGGCCGGTCGTCCCCCCCTGACGCGGATCGAGCGTGAGGGCATCGCCGGCGGACTGGAGGGAATCCTTCCAGCGCTTCTGGGCGGCGCGGGCGCGGCTGAGGGCGAGGTGCACGGCGGGAACCTTGGGCGACTTTTCGACCAGCTGCTCGGCGCGGCGCGCGGCCTCGTCGGCCTTGTTGTCCCGGAGGTCGAGCTCGACCAGCGCGAGGGCGGGGAGCAGGAACTCGGCCTGGAAGCCGTGGGAGCGCTCGAAGGCGACGCGGGCCTCGGGCATCTGTTCCAGCGTGGAGCGGGCCATCCCGAGGAAGTACCACATCAGGGGACTCTCGGGGGCCTTGTTGAGGTTCTCGGACACGACCTTCACCAGGTCGGCCAGCTTGCCCGAAGCCTTGGCGGCCTCGATGAGCATCGCGTGGGCCTGGAGGATATCGGGGCGGCGACTGACCAACAGTTGGAGCGTGTCGGTGGCGGCGGCGGCGGCCCCGGTGCGGAGCTGCAGCTGGCCGAGGAGCATCAGGGCCTCGAAGTTGTCCGGGAAGCCGATCACGTACTCCCGCAGGGCCGTGACGGCGCTGGCGGGGTCGTTCTCACGCAGATGGGCGAGGGCGAGCTGATACTTCTCCAGATTGAAGCCGGGGAAGTCCTGACCGAACTTCTTCAGGTCCTCGATGGCGCGCTTGGAGTCACCCTTCACGAGGGCGAGGGAGGTCTGCTGGAGGCGGGCCTCGCCGTCGGCCGGGTCCTTGGCGAGGAGATCGGCGAGGATCTTGGCGGCGTCATCGGGGCGGTTCTGCAGGAGCGCGAGCTCGGCCAAGCTGCGCCAGGCGGGGAGGTAGTCGGGGGCCTGGCGGTTGAGGTCGGTGACGAAGGTGAGGGCCTCGGCGACGCGCTCGGTCCGGACCAGGTGGGCGGCGTAGCGGATGCGGACCTGAGAGCGGAGCGGGGCGGCTTCGGCGGCCTCCTTGAACTCCTTGTCCGCCTCGGCGCGGCGGCCGAGCTCGGCGTACAGGCCGGCGAGTTGGGCGCGGGCCTCGACCGCCTTCGGGTCGATGGCGACGGCGCGGCGGAGGGAAGCGACGGCCTTCTCGCGCTCGCCGATGAAGCGCTGCTGGTTGGCGGTCGCGAGTTGGAATTGGAGTGAGCCGCGGTCTTGGAAGCGCTTGAGGGCCTCGTCGGCGGCGCGCCAGTCGGCGGCGTCGCGGACGGCCTCGGTGAGGACGACGAGGGCGGCGCCGAAGTCGGGCTGGCGGCCGAGCAGGGCGCGGAGCTCCTGGCGGGCCTCGCGGACGCCGCCGAGCTGGAGGATCAGGCGGATCTGGGCGAGCTGGGCGTCGCGGTTATTGGGGGAGAGCTTGCGGACGCGGCTATAGAGGCTGAGGGCCCGGAACGTGGCGCCGCGATCCGCCCAGATCTGGGCGAGGCGCTCGTTGGCGACGAGGTCGTCGGGCGCGAGCTGAAGTACGTTCTGGTATTCCAGGCGGGCCTTCTCGAGGTCGCCCTTGCGGAAGTGTTCGGCGGCGCGGTCGAGGGTCTTCTGCCGCTTGTCTTCGGCGGAGCAACCGGCGCTCAAAGCAAGGAGCACCGGGAGGAGGAGGGTGAGGAGGATGCGGGCCATAAGAGGAGGTGAAGGCGACCGCGGAAAGCGGTGGCCGATGGGGACGAGTGTGGCGGGTGGGGCGGTGGAGCCAACGGCAAATGGCTCCGGCAGTGATACCCAGCGGACGTGCGTGGTTCCACGGTCGCCGTACCGGGGCGTCACTTACGCCCCCGGCGGCGTCCTCCCCGAGTGCAGGGGCGGGGCCGCCGCGGGCAAACGGCGGGGTTGACCGCCCGCGGGTCGGCGCCAAACCTGCGCGGCTTGTCTGAGTTTCTCCAGCAACTGCTGAACGGCATCTCCCTAGGCGCAATCTACGCCCTCATCGCGCTTGGCTACACGATGGTCTACGGAGTGTTGCGCTTCATCAACTTCGCCCACGCGGATCTGTTTATGGTGGGGGCCTTCCTCGGCTACTTCGGCGGCCGCCTCGTCCCGGCGGGCACCCTGCTGAGCGGACTGGGCGTCTTGGCCCTCGCGATGGCGGGCTGCGCGGTGCTGGGCATCGTGATTGAACGGCTGGCGTACCGGCCGCTGCGCGGGGCCCCCACCCTGAACGTGCTGATCACGGCCATCGGCGTCTCCCTGCTGATCGAGTACAGCGGCCAACTGGTGCTGGGCGCCGCGCCGCGGACCTTTCCGGAACTGTTCCCCGCCGGGCGCTTCAACCTCGGCCCCGTGGTCGTGTCGACCAACCAGCTGGTGGTCATCGGGGTGGCGGTGCTGCTGATGATCGGGCTGGAGCTGATCGTCCATCGCACGCGGATCGGCACCGCGATGCGGGCGGTGGCCCTGAACCCGCGGGCGGCGCAGCTGGTCGGGATCAACAATGATGTCGTGATCTCCTTCACCTTCGGTCTCGGTTCCGCCTTGGCCGGGGCGGGCGGCATCCTGTATGCGCTGAACTATCCCTCGATCGACCCACTGATGGGCGTGATGCCGGGCCTGAAGGCGTTCGTGGCGGCGGTCCTCGGCGGGATCGGCAACATCCCGGGCGCCGCGCTGGGGGGCCTCCTGATCGGCGTGGTGGAAACCTATGTGGGCGGGAGCGCGTGGTCGACCTACAAGGACGCGATCGCCTTCGCGGTGCTGATTCTGGTGCTGCTGCTGCGCCCCGCGGGACTGCTGGGGCGGGTCACCGTGGAGAAGGTCTGAGATGCGTCACCCGCTCCTGCTTCTCCTCGCCGCGCTGGTCGCCAGCGGACTGGTGGCGCTGGCGGCGCCCCTGCTTAACCCGTACCATCTCGACGTGCTGATCGGGGTGGGGATCAACGTGATTTTGGCCGTTTCGCTGAACCTAGTGAACGGCTACACCGGCCAGTTCTCGCTGGGCCACGCGGGGTTTATGGCGGTAGGCGCGTACCTCTCGGCCGCGGTTTCCCTCTTTTTGGCGCCGGCGCTCTTCGGCGACCTCGCGGAGGCGGGGGGATTGGTGCAAGGAGCGGCGTTCCTCCTCGCGCTGGTGGTCGGCGGTGGCGCGGCGGCCGGGGCGGGGCTGCTGGTCGGCGTGCCCTCCCTGCGGTTGCGCGGGGACTACCTTGCCTTGGTCACGCTGGGTTTCGGGGAGATCATCCGGGTGATCTTCCAGAACGTGGAAGTCCTCGGGGGCGCGCTGGGTCTCAACGCGATCCCAGCTTACACCAACATCTTCTGGGTGCTGGCGTGCGTCGCGATCACCCTCTACGTGGTGCTGGCGCTGGTGCACTCGACGTATGGGCGGGGGTTTCTGGCGGTGCACGACGACGAGATCGCGGCCGCCGCGGTGGGCCTTAATCCAACCCGCTACAAGGTGGTGGCCTTCGTGGTGGGGGCCTTTTTCGCCGGGATCGCCGGCGGGCTGTACGGTCACTTCAAGCTGACCATCACCCCGACGGGCTTTGATTTCACCCGGAGCATCGAGGTCGTGGTGATGGTGATCTTGGGCGGGATGGGGCACACCGCGGGGGTCGTGGGTGCCGCGGTGCTGCTCACCCTGCTGCCCGAGGTACTCCGGCCGATCGCCGAGTACCGGATGATCCTGTACGCGCTGCTGCTCATCCTGCTGATGATCCTGCGGCCCGAGGGCCTGCTCGTTCGCCCCCGCCGGGGCGGGACCGCCTGATCCGATGGCGGCGCTGCTGGAACTCCAAGGGGCGACGCTCCGCTTCGGGGGCCTCACCGCGGTCAACGCGGTGGACCTGACGATCGGCGAGGACGAGCTTTGCGGGCTGATCGGGCCGAACGGGGCCGGCAAGACGACCGTCTTTAACCTTATCACCGGGGTATACCCTCCCTCCGCCGGAGCGCTCCGGTTCCGGGGCCACGACCTCGCCGGTCTACGGCCGCACCAGATCACCGCGCTGGGCATCGCGCGGACCTTCCAGAACATCCGTCTATTCGGCCGCCTGTCGGTGCTCGATAACGTGCGCACCGCCTCCAACCTGCACCGCGGCACGCGGCCTTGGCAGGCCCTGGTGCGCGGCGCGGCCTTCACGCGGGACGAGGCGGACCTGACCCGCCGGGCGGAGGAGTTGCTCGAACTGTTCCATCTCGGCCCCCGGCGGAACGACCCCGCGTGCAGCCTGCCCTACGGCGAGCAACGGCGGCTGGAGATCGTGCGCTGCCTGGCCACCCGCCCGCGGCTGTTGCTGCTCGACGAGCCCGCGGCCGGGATGAACCCGACGGAGAAGGTCGAGCTAATCAGCCTCATCCAGCGCGTGCAGCGCGAGTTCTCCCTTTCGATCCTGCTGGTCGAACATTCGATGCGCGTCGTAATGGGCTGTTGCCGGCGCATCGCGGTGCTGGACTACGGCGTGAAGATCGCCGAAGGCACCCCGGCGGAGATCCAAGCGAACCCCAAGGTCATCGAGGCGTACCTCGGCGAGGACCACCACCGTAACCTCGCCCACCATTGAGCGCGCCCCTGCTCCAAGTCTCCGACCTGCGGGTCTCCTACGGCGCCATCAACGCGCTGAGCGGGGTTTCCTTTGCCATCGGCTTGGGGGAAATCGTGACCCTGATCGGCGGCAACGGGGCGGGCAAGACCACCACCCTGCGGGCGCTCTCGGGCCTCGTCCGGGCCAGCGGCACGGCGGAGTTCGACGGGCAGCCGCTGCTGGGCCAGCCGGCCCACCGGATCGTCGCCCGCGGGCTGGGCCACGTGCCGGAGGGGCGGATGGTGTTCTCCAACCTGACCGTCGCCGAAAACCTCGCGATGGGCGCTTACCTCGACCGGGACCGGGACCGCGTGGCGCGGAACCGGGAAGAGGTGTTCGCGCTGTTCCCCCGGTTGCGGGAGCGCCTGCGCCAGACCGCGGGCACCCTGTCCGGCGGGGAGCAGCAGATGCTGGCGATCGGCCGGGCCCTGATGGGCAACCCGCGCTTCCTGATGCTCGACGAGCCTTCATTGGGCATCGCGCCGCGCCTCATCACCACGATCTTTGAACAGATCGTGGCGATCAACCGCCAGCGGGGTATCACCATCCTGCTGGTGGAGCAGAACGCCAATCTCGCCCTCGAGGTGTCCAGTCGCGCCTACGTCCTAGAGACGGGGCGCATCGTGATGTCGGGCCCGAGCCCGGAGCTGCGGGCGGATCCGCGGCTCAAGGCGACCTACTTGGGCGGTTGACGCTGCCCGACTGTCCGCTGACCGCCGCCTCGCCCCGCGGCGCCCGTTCCCTTCCCTACCCCCAAATGCCCCTTCGGTCGCCCCTGCACCCCGCGGGCCTTGCCGCCCTGCTTGCCCTGCTGACGCCCGCGATCGCCCCCGCCGCGGCCGCCCCTGAACCGACCGCCTGGCCGCCCGCCACGCGGGAAAGCCGGCCGTGGACCCGCTGGTGGTGGCCCGGCAGCGCGGTCGACCCGGCCAACCTGACCGCCCAGCTGGAGCAGTTCGCGGCCGCCGGCCTGGGCGGCGTCGAGATCACGCCCATCTACGGCGCGCGGGGCGCGGAAAGCCGCTACGTGCCGTTCCTTTCCCCCCACTGGATGGAGCTGCTGGCCCACACCGGTCGCGAGGCGAGGCGGCTGGGCCTCGGCGTCGATATGGCCACCGGAACCGGCTGGCCCTTCGGCGGACCGTGGGTGCAGCCCGCAGACGCCTTGCAGAAGGTCGTGCTCCAAGCCGGCCGCCTGACTGGCGAACCGACCCGGATGCAGGTGAAGCGGGCCGCCCCGGGCGGCGAAGGTCTGGTCGTGGATCCCTACTCGGCCGCCGCGCTAGGCCGTTACCTGGCGCCTTTCGAACGCGCCTTCGCGGCCTTCCCTCGCGACCTCGTCCGCGGCCAGTTCCACGATTCGTTCGAATACTTCAACGCCAGCTGGACGGCACGCCTGCCGGCGGTCTTCCGCGCGCGCCACGGCTACGATCTCCAGCCCTACGCCACCGCCCTCACCGCCCGCGACCCCGCGACCGTTACCACGGTGGACCGGGAGACGCTCGCCCGCCTCAAGGCCGATTACCGCGACACCCTCGGCGCCCTGCACCTCGAGTACCTCCAGGGGTGGATCGACTGGTCCCATCGCCACGGCTTCCAGGTCCGCAACCAATCCCACGGGGCCCCCGCCAACCTGCTCGACCTCTACGGCGCCGTGGACATCCCGGAGACGGAGGTCTTCGGCTCAACGCCGTTCCCGATCCCGGGCTTGCGGCGCGATCCCACCGAGGTGCGCCACGACCAAGACCTGCCCGAACCGCTCGTCGTGCGGATGGCGTCGTCCGCCGCCCACGTGATGGGCAAGCCCCTCGCGTCGAGCGAGACGGCCACCTGGCTGCGGGACCACTGGAAGGTCGCCCTCGCCTACGTGAAGCCGGAGGTGGACCGGATCCTGGCCGATGGGATCAACCACGTGTTCTACCACGGCACCGTCTATTCCCCCGCGGACGCCCCCTGGCCCGGCTGGCTGTTCTATGCCTCCACCCAGTTCCATCCGCGCAACCCTTGGTGGCGCGAGTTCGGGGCCCTCAATGCGTACGTGACGCGCGTCCAGTCGGTCCTCCAGCGCGGCCGGCCCGACAACGAGATCCTGCTGTATTGGCCCGCCGCGGACGTGTGGGACGATCCGAACGGGCTGGCGCGGATGCTGACCGTCCACCACGTCGATTGGCTCACGGCGCAGCCGGTGGGCAGCTTGGCGCGCGGGCTCCTCGACCGAGGTTATGCCTTCGACTACATTTCGGACCGGCAATTGGAGCGCGTACGGGTGGAGCAGGGCCGGCTGGTGGCCCCCGGGGGCGGTTATCGCGTGCTGGTCGTGCCGGCGGCCCGCCGGATGCCCCCGGAGACCCTGCAACGGCTCGCCGCGCTGGTGCAGGCGGGGGCGCAGGTGATTTTCGAAGCTTGGCCGGAGGACGTGCCCGGGCGGGGCCGCCTCGGTTCGCGCCGCCTCGCCTTCCGGCAGGCGCTGGGCCAACTGAAAGCCGCAGGGGTCGCCCCGAATCCGGCGGTGCTGGCGCAATTGGAGCCGCTCGTGCGCCGAGAGGCGTGGGCGCGGGACGGTCTGGCGTGGATCCGCCGGGCGACGCCCGAGGGCCGGGATTACTTTATCGCGCACCTGGGCGCCCGGGAGCACCGGGGTTGGATCCAACTGGGGGCCCTCGCCCGTTGCGTGCGGATGGATCCCTTGGATGGCCGCACGGGCCTGCTCCCGCAACGTCCCGCGGCGGGCGGCACCGAGGTTTGGTTGGAGCTGGCGCCCGGGGAATCCGTGATTCTTCGCGCCTTGGACGCGGAGCCCGCCGTGGCGGTGCCGCCGTGGCCGGTCGTCGCGGACGCCGGCCCGGCCCTCGCGCTGAACGGCGAGTGGCAGGTGGAGTTCGTGGCGGGTGGCCCGGAGCTACCCACCTCCTTGCGCACGCCGGCCCTGCGCTCCTGGACCGAGCTGGGCGGGGAGGCGACACAACGGTTCGCCGGCACCGCCCGTTACCGGATCGAGTTTGAGTCCCCGGCCCAGCCGGCGGCCGACTGGCGCCTGGATCTGGGCGACGTGCGCGAAAGCGCCCGGGTAACCCTCAACGGTCAGCCGGCGGGCACCGCCTGGAGCGTGCCTTACCGGCTGCACGTGAACGGGTTGGTCCGGCCAGGGCGCAACGTCCTCGAACTTGAGGTGAGCAACCTCGCCGCCAACCGCATCCGGGACCTCGACCGCCGCCAAGTGTCGTGGAAAGTGATGCGGGAGATCAACTTCGTGAACATCAACTACCAGCCGTTCGACGCCGCGGGCTGGCCGCTGCAGCCGTCGGGGTTGCTGGGGCCGGTCACCCTAACCCCGCTACGACGGACGGTCCCTTAGCCGGACTCATGCAGTTGGAGGCGGAGCAGCGGGGTGAGATGGCGAGCCCATTTCAGAGGCGAAAGACCGAGGCATACCCGGAGGGTATGGCGACGGG
>NEUZ01000054.1 GCA_002304435.1 Opitutia bacterium Tous-C8FEB
CCACCCCGATGAAGCCTCACCCCCTGCCCTGCCCCCAGCCAAGGCTCGCCTTCGTGTTACCTTGGCTTGTTCTCGCGCCGATCGGCGCGCAAGTCGCGCCCCCGGCCGTGCCGTCCTCCCCGGTGGCACCCGCCGTGCAACTCAGCGCGTTCGAGGTCACAGTCGATCCGAACGACACCTACCAGGCGCTGAACACCACCTCGCTCACCGGCACCAACCGCTCCCTCGAGCGCGTGCCGATCACCGCCGAGATCTTCAACTCCACGATGATGCAGGACCTGGGCACCTCTGACGTGGTGGAGCTGCTGACGAACCGGATGACGGGCATCGGGGCGGGCGAGAATGCCGGCGGCTCCTCGGCGGCGAACGGCGCCCTCTCCGGCGACCGCTTCAACATGCAGACCTTCTCGGTCCGCGGCCTCGCGGCCTTCCCGCGCCGCAACGGTTTCATGTACCTCGGCAACCTCGCTGAGGGCTTCGCTTACGAGCGGCTCGAGGTGATCCGCGGGCCCCAGTCCCTGCTCTACGGCAACAATCCCGCCGGCGGCGTCATCAACGTGGTGGTGAAGAAGGCCGCCTTCGGCGCGCGATCCCTCTCGCTCGAACACAAGACCGACGAGTTCGGGACCGCCCGCTTCCAAGTCGACGCGAACACTTCGGGGACGTTCCGGGGGCGCCGCGTCGCGCTCCGGCTCGCCGCCGTCAGCTCCCAGCAAAACTTCTGGCGCGAGGTGCTCAGCCGCAACACCACCGGCCTGCTGGTCGACGCCGCCGTCGAGCTCCTGCCCGCCTCGGCCACGGTACTCCGCCTAGAGGTGGAGGACCGCTTCGACACCTCGATCCAGGCGAACCGGCGCCTCCTCGTCTCGGGCGCCCCGGCGCTGGTGCCCAATAATACGCCGCTGACGGTGCTGCTGGCGCGCGACGACCCGGCCGTCGCCCGCATCGCCGGCGGGATGATCAACTGGCGCAACGTCGACGTCCTCGGCGGGAACTCGTTCGCGCGCCGCCGCTGGGAGCAGTTCCAGACCCTCACGCTCTCGTCCCGGCTCGCCCCCGGCCTCGAGGCGCAGGTCACCGGCACGATGCGCTCCGCCTTCAACGACAACACCACCGCGCAGGGCATCACCGCCCTGCAGGCGCCCCTCGCCGGCGGCAACCCGCTCGATGCCTGGGCGCTAGGCTACCGGCCCGGCGGCTCCGAGGTGCGCGCCACCGAGTGGGGCCTGCGCGCCACCCTCAATGCCGACTTCCGGCTCTCCCGGCACACGCGCAACCAGCTCATCCTCGGCGCGGAGCGCGTCGACTACCCGCACTACCGGCAGAACATGAGCTACAGCTACTACGAGGTCGACGCCGCGGGCGCCTTCCTCGTCAACCGCGCCCAGCTCAACACCGCCAACGGCGGGCGCACCGTGATGCCCAACCAGTGGGTCGACGTGCGTTCGAACCTCGGCGGCTTCGTCGACGCCGCCCGCCCGCGCAGCTACACCTTCGCCGGGCGCACCTACGTCTGGGATTACCAGAAGTACCCGAATCCCGCCTTCGCCACGCGCGATAACCCGCTCGGCTTCAACGGGGGCTCCGCGGGCGCCAACCAGGACCACGGCCGCAGCGCCGCCGCGTTCGCCGCGCTCTTCACCAGCTGGTTCGGCGGCAAGGTAGAGTCGCTCGCCGGCGTCCGGCGCGACGAGCTGAAGCAGGTGCTCTACAACACCGGCGTGGTGGCGCAGGGCGCCGGCACCACGGGCAACGCGGGCCTCGTGTGGAAGGTGACCTCGCCCGTTTCCCTCTACGTCGGCGCCTCCTCAAGCTTCACCCCCGGCGGGATCAACGCGCAGTCCCGCTACGACGGCGGCCCCCTCCCCAACGGCCGCGGCGAGAGCATCGAGGGCGGACTGAAGCTCAACGCCCTCGAGGGCCGCCTCTCGGGCTCCGTCACCGCCTACGAGACCCGCAGCCGCAACCAGTTCATCACGCTCAACGGCGCCACCCAGCAGATTCTCGGCCCCTCGGGCATCAACGGCAGCTACTGGGCCACGATCCGCAGCCCGTCCTATGAGTACGACGCGCGGACGCGCGGGCTCGAGGTCACGCTCTCCGCGCGGCCTCGGCCCGACTGGCGGGCAATGGTCGGCTACACCCTCAGCCAGGGCCGCGAGGGCGGCCGGGTCGAGCTGCCGTTCTACTACAACGACGAGTTCCGGACCAACGCCGCCGGTCAGGTCCTCCTCGGCGACGGCTCACCGTTGCTTGTCCCCGTCAACCCCGCGGTCCGCGTCGCGACCGACGGGCGCACCTACGCCGCCGGGGTCGACACGCAGCCGCTCACCGTCACGATGCTCCGCGCCGGGGACGTCGGCGGCAACTACCGCGCCCAGCTCGGCCGCGACAACGGCGGCATCCTCAACGCCGCCGCGCTCGGCCTCACCATCCCCGGCGTCGGCACCGGCCGCCTCGGCCTCCCCATCAGCGCGCACCAGCTCGGGTTCACCCCGCCCACGCCCACCTTCCTCGCCCGCCGCGGCGGCGAACGCACGATCGGCTTCCCGCGCCACTCGTTCTCCCTGACCACGATGCACGACTTCCGCGCGGGCTTCCTCCGCGGGCTCAGCCTCGGCCTCAACGGCCGCGCCGACTTCGACGCGATCCGCTACTACTACAACGACATCGCCGCCGGGAACGTCCGCCGCGCCCTGATGGGCAAGGACACCGCCATCGCCAACCTTATCGTCCGCTACCAGACGCGCCTCACCCGCCGCGTGCAGTGGACGGTGCAGCTCAACCTCAACAACCTCCTCGGCACGCAGCCGCTCGAGATCTATCCCAACGCCGCCACCGGCCTCCCCGACAACGCCGGCTTCCGCAACGACCCGCGGACGTGGGTCCTGACCAATACGCTCAAGTTCTGAACCGTCCGCGCGCCGATCAGGCGCGGACGAACGGCAGGTAACGCGGACGCAGCACTGGGTGCTCGGGCCGCCCGCGCAACGCCAAGAGCCGGTTCGCGACCTCCTTGCCCGAGCGCACCGCCGATTCCATCCCGTAGTGGTAGGGCCCGGTCGTGTAATCGCCCGCTAGCCAAAGCCCCGGCAACCCCGACCCCGGCGTCCGCGGCACCCGCGACCAATACCCGGGCCGCGTGCCACAATACGTCCCAGTCAGGCGCAGGACGGTCGCGTCGGCCGGACGGACTCCGCGGCAACCAGGGAAGAACCGCTCCAGATCCGCCACCGCCCGCGCCACCAGCACCTCGTCGGCTAGGCCCGCGACATCGTCCGCCGCGTCAACCAGCACCTGCAGGATGCTGCCGGGGTGGTTAAGGCCCGGCCAGTCGCGCCAATGGTCAGCCTTGTCCGCGACGGCGTCGAAGAGCGGGCCGTGGCGCCGGTCCCGGTTGGAGATGTAAACATTCCCGTCCGCGAACACCTTCCGGTCATACCAGAGGGTCAGCGTGACGATCGGCGTCTCCCGCAGCCCGCCCAGCGCCGCGAACGGGGGCTGGTCCCGGCACGCCGCGGGCAACAGGGCCGGCAGCGCGTGTCCGGGCACGGCCGCCACGAGGTGGTCGAAGGGCCGGCGCGTGCCGTCGGGCCGGCGCACGGCAGGACCGTCGGCGCCCGCCTCGATCCCCGCCACGGGCTGGCCCAGCTGCACCCGGCCGCCACGCGCGCGGATGAAGGCCACGAGCGGCGCGACCAACGCGTCCCCAAGCGGCGCGCCGAAGAACGCGGTGTCGAAGCGTCCCGTGCTGCCGTACATCGTGCGCAGGAATTTGAGGAAGGACGTCGCCCCGGCCTCCTCGGGCCGCAGGCCTTGGATGGTCACCGCCGCGAGCCCGAGCTGCCGGGCGAGCGCCGGCGAAGCGCCCTGCGCCGCGAGGAACTCCGCGACGGTCGCGCCATCGTGCGCCTCCGCCGCCGCGTCATCCATCCGCAGGATCCGGCCAATCAGCCGGGCCAGCTGCCACCGCTCCCCCGGCGTGAGCCCGGGAAAAGTCGCGAGCCCGCCCAGGGTCTTCAGCACCGATTTCCCGGCGAGGAGGGTGTCAATCCGGCCAGTCGCGCCGTTGCAGACGTAGTAGTTGCCATCAGTCTCGCGCAGCGGGAGCGGATGGCCGATCGCGGAGGCCAGCGCCGCGAGGTTGTGGTACCAGGGGAACGCGAGGTGAATCCCGGTCTCCAGCGGACGGCCGCGCGCGTCCCGCCACGAGGCGCACTGGCCACCGGCGAAAGGCGCGGCCTCGAGGACCTCCACGTCGAAGTCGCCCGGCGCCGTCAGCAGGAGGTGCGCGGCCGTCGAGAGCCCGGCGAGGCCGCCGCCGACGATGCCGACGCGCAGGGGCGGATTCCGGGGGGAGGGATGGCTCATCGCGCCGGACACGTTGGGGGCCTCGCCGCCGGACGTCGAGCGGCGAGCCACGGGCGCGCGGCCGCGCGCGGCGCCTTCAGGGCACTTCGTAGACTTCGACCAAGACGGAGCCGGTGGCGCTGGGTGCGACAAAGTTGGCCGGCGGCTGGGCCGGCAGGGGCGCGGCGCCGGCCTGCAAGGTGTAGCTGCCCGGGGCGAGCGCGCTGAGCAGGGCGGCGTCGCTGGCCGCGCGCAGCGGGAAGGCGCCGACCGCGGGGAACGCCGCGGTGAGGGCGGCCGGGCTCCGTTGCGCCCAGTTATTGCTCACCTCGACCGTATCGCTGCCCTGCAGCACCGAGATCCGCGCGTCGCCGAGCACCGCCTCCTCGGGCAGCCCGAAGTCGCGCAGGCCCTGCGCCACGGCGCGGATCAGGAGGGAGCGCGGGCTGTTGCCGGCGATCACGATCCCCGGAATCAGCAGGTCGCCCGGGGCGTTGATGCGCGCGAGCGTCGAGAGGTTAGTCAGCCGCGTGGCGTTGCGGCTGACGTCGTAGATTTCCGCGAGCACGTCGCCGGTCGCGCCACCGAGGCCGCGGATGGTCGCGGTGTAGGTGCCGGGGTCGAGGGTGATGAGGAGGGCGGCATCGCGCGCGCCGGGCTCCAGCGCGAACGCGCCGACGGAGGCGGCGGCCGCGGCGACCTCCGCGGCGGTCGCGGACCCGCCCGGACGGTCCCAACCCTCGTTGGCCTGCAGGAGCGTCTGGCCGCGGTTGAGCTCGAGCCGCGCCGCCGGCAACGCGCCGGCCAGTCCGAACTTCGCCAGCGCGGGGCCGATGCCGCGAACCAGCAGCGTCGCCCGGGCCGCCCCCGAGATATTGAATCCCAGCGCCAGTGAATCGTCCAAGGAGACGAGCGCGGAGCGGGTCGAAAGGTTGACCAGTCGCCCGGGGGGCGCGACGGGCGTATCGGCGGCGCGGGCATTGAGGAACGCCACCACGCGGGGGTTGGCCTCGCTGAAGAATTCCCGTTCCGCCGCGGCGACCGCGACCTCCGCGGCGATGTCCGCGACGCGCGGCCGGAGCGCCTCGGGCAGCGCGGCGTTGAGCGCGGCCCGGGTGGGCACGGTCCGCACGTAGTTATTCTCATCGACCCAGCCCGCGCCCCGCAGCGCGATCGACACGGCTTGGGCGTCGCCGGTGGTGAAGGTGGAGCCATTCACGGCGAGCGCACGCAGCCGCGCCGGATACAGCGGGGAGACGGGTAGCACCACGGCGGCGGAGGCGACGCCGCGACCGAGGAGCAGCTCGCTGCGGTCGCGCGCCTCGGCGACGCCGGCGGCGCCCTCGACATCGTCGTTGGCGGCGAGCGCGAAGAACTGCGGCACGCGTGACGTGACCCCGAGCGCCTCCAGGCCGGCGTTCAGGTAGGAGACGGCGCCCTTCACCGGGCGCGCGGGCGAGGTTGTCGCGAGGAAGTCGGCGTAGCGGATCGCGGCCCCGCCGCCGTTGCCGCGGCCGAGGAAAAAGATCGGCCGGCCGGCGGCGATCGCCCCGTCGGCGACCAGCCGCGCGTGGGCGGCGGCGTGGTTGAGCGCGTCCAGGTTCGTCTGGAACGTCGCCTGAGCGGTCCACACCCCGTTGTTGCGGTTGAGGCTGTTGAGGGTCGCCACACCGTAGCCGGCCGCGACAAGGTCGCGCGCGAGCAGCAGCGCCTGGGGACGCTCGAACCAGTCGGCACCCGAGCCGCCCGCGTCGTGGAGCAGGAACACCAGCCCGGCGGCGTTCGGCGGCACGAAGTGACGAAGCGTGGTCGCGACCGTCGTGGTCGTGTTGTTCGGGCCGGTCTGCGTCTGCGGGTTGAAGTTCTCGATCACCCGCGGCGTCCACGCGGCGGCCGCGCGGTAGGTGGCGGTGAGCGTCGCCGCGGAGGCGGGCACCGTGATCGTCACCCGCGGCAGGGACACCGCGAGCGGGGCGTTGCCGAGCAGCGCGACGTCGCCCGTCCAGCGGTCGAACACCTGCCCGATCGCGGGCGGATCCGCGAGGACGTCAACCCGCGAGCCGGCGGGGTACGTGCCACCGCCGGAGCCGGCGTTGACCGTCAGCGCCACGGGGGCGCCGGCGCCAGTGGCGACGAGGTAGGAGCGCAGCGGGACGTTGACGAGGTTGCGCAGGTTCACCGTGCAGGTGACCAGCTTGAGGCCCGCGGCGCCGGGTCGGAACGTGATCGTGTTGGTGCCCTGGCCGCTGAGCAGCGTGGCGCCGCCGCCGAGCGTCCAGCGGAAGGTGCGGTCGCCGTTCTCGGCGGGCGGCACGGAGGCGGTCACAGGCGCGTCACCCGAGGGCGCGGAGGCGGGCGCGGTGATCGCCCCGGCGGCGGCGCCGGCGACGGCGGTGACCTCGAGCATCGGGTTGACGGTGTTTCCCCCCACCGTAACCACCACGGCGAGCACGACCGGGCCGGGGGCCTCGGCGATGAACTGGGCCGCGGCGACGCGCGGATCGGAGAGCAGCCGGGCACCGGTGACGCTCCACTGGTAGGTGGCGTTGGCGCCGCCCTGCCCGCCCCCGGCCTGGCCGAGGTTGACGGTGGCGCCAACGGGGACGCCCACCAGCACCCCCGGGGGCGCGATGATGGCGGGCTGGGCCGGCACGCCCGCGCCCCCACCGCCACCGCCGCCGCCCCCTCCGCCGCCGGGCGGCCGCATTTGGGCGCGGACGGCCACGGTGGGGAGCAGCAAGAGCCAGAGGGACAACGACGCGCGGCGGAGGCGGGTGGAGAGCCGGTTCATCAGGGGGGTGGTTGTGAAGAGGGACGCGCCGGTCGGGCTGTCGGTTAAGGAAATTCGCGCGGCGTCTTTCACCGGAAGCGCCGCACGCTGACCGCAGGCTGGACCGCGGCCGCTCGGCCGCAAGTCAACGCGGGTGAAGCGAGGAAGCAAAGTCACCCGCCTACCCCACCCGCGACGCTACGGCGGGCTGCGGCGGGCGGGGCCGGGCGCGGACACGGTCACCTCGCGGACCAGCAGCGCCTTGCGCGGCACGCCATCCGCACCCGGGCGCTGGAACCAGCTGTAGGCGATCAGGAACGTGTCGTCCGTCAGCGGCAGCAGGCTGGTGTAGCCGCAGCTGTCCGCCTGCACGTTGGGCGAACTCAGCGGCACCAGCGCCTGCGGCTCTGACCACGTCTCGCCCCGGCCGTCGAAACTGAAGCGCACCTCCGCGCCCGGCCGGCCGTAGCTCAGCACGAGCACGCCGTTGTCGAGGCGGAGCAGCCGCGGCATCACACCGTGCGGATGCACGACCGCGGGCCGCGACCACGTTTTCCCGGCATCCGGTGAGCGGCTGGCGTAGAGCGGCCCCACGCCGAGGCCGTCGGTCGTGCGCAACAGCACCAGCAGCGTGCCGTCCGCGAGCAGTACGCTGCCGGGCTCGGTGAACCCCTGCGTCCGCGCGCGCGCGATCGGGTCCGCCGCCAGATCAGGCTCGTAGGCGATGCGGCCCTGCAGGTGCCACGAACGCCCGAAATCGGTCGAGCGGTGGCACGCCACGTCGCCGTCCCGCGAGCGCGGGTAGACGACAGCGAGGAGCGAGCCGTCGGGCGCGAGGTTGAGGTCGCCCCACCAGACGACGGGGAGGACCTCTTGGATCGAGTAGCGCTGGAAACCCGGGTCGTGCAGCCGCGCGCGCTCGGTCACCCACTCGCTCTCTCCGGCGGCCAGACGCGCCATCGGCACCCCGCGCAGCGCCTCCGGCAGGTCGTCGTGTCGGTAGAAAGTATAGGGCAGCTTGCCGTACGTCCCGATGATCGTGCCCACCGATTCGGGCAAACGCAGCTCGGCGACGGGAATCGCCGGCGGCGTGACGTCCGACCGCCCGGCAAGGAGCCGGTCGCCATTGGGCAGCAGCAGGCCCGCCGGCCGCTCCGTGCTATGCGCGGGGATCCAAGAGTGGCCCCCGTCGGCCGAGACGCCGCGATCGGGCTGGGCGGGCTTCCGGCCGTAGGCGCGGGCGCTGTCCTCGTTGACGTGGAACGAGAGCGCGATCCGGCCATCCCGCAGGCGGTCGAGGGTCGGGAACTGGTAGCGGCCCCAGCGCCGCTCACCGGGCGGCCCCTCCGCGACCAGCACGGGCTCGGACAGCGTGACGCGCGGGGACGCCGGCGGAGCGGCGGGGAAGGCGGCGGGGAAAGCGGCAGCAAGCGCGAGCAGGAGCAGGGGGAAAGGGCAACCGCGGGGCACCCTTCGAACTTCCAGCCTGGGATGACGGCAAGTCCAGCGCGGAAACCAGCCGACGCGGCGCGATGAAGCCGGTGGCCGGCGCTCCGAAGGATTGCCGGCCACCCGCGATCGGCCTCCGCGCGCCCGCGCTCAGCGATGGGGGATCACGTGGGCAGAGTAGGCGGCGAACTTCGGGTCGGTGGTGAAGACGGGGGCGCGGGCGGAGAGCGCCAAAGCCAGAATCATCCGGTCAAACGGGTCCTCGTGGTGGGGTGGCAACAGTTCGGCCTCGTGGCAGGTCGCCGGGGAGAGCGGGACGAGCGCAAGGGAGTGGCGGGCACACACCGCCTCCACAAATTCCAGGACGCCGCCTTGGTCGCAAGGCAGGGCCAACTTGCCGAGGCGCAGTTTGCGCGCGATCTCCCACACGGAGACGCACAGCACGGCAGGCGCATCGGCCGCCTGCAGGGCGCGGCGCGCGGCAGCATCGGTCCAGCGGCCCGCGGCAAGGTCCAGCAGCGCGCAGGTGTCGAGCACGTGGGAGATCACGCGCCCTCCCGCCATTCGGAGGCCCAGATGTCCTCGTCCTTGAAGGCGATGCCCTGCACCCAGCGCGGGTTGGGGGTCAGGGAGCGGCGGGACCGTTCGCGCACCGGCGAGAGCCGGAAGGCCCGTCCCCGGGGGCCGCGCCGGATGATGATCTCCTCGCCGCGCTCCGCCCGGCGCAGCAGGTCCGACAGGTTGTTCTTGGCCTTCAAGACGGTCGTTTCCATCTTGGCCAACTTGGCCAGATAGGGATGGCCCGTCAAGGCGGGCGGCCGCATCCGCCGATCGGCCCGCGCGGCCCAAGCCAGCGAGCTCGGACTCCCTCCAGACCCGACTCAGGGCACGCCGGGCCGCGGGTGCTCACGCAGGAAGCGCGCGATCAGCGGGGGCGCGGCCGCGGGAAACGCGTGGCCGCCGTCGTGCACGAACGCCACCACCGGGGCGCCCAAGGGGGACGGATGATAGGTGCACCCCGGCGCCCGGGATTCGCCGGGACCCGCGCGGTTGAACTCGCGTACCCGCGCGATCGTCCGCTCCTGCGCCGCGAACGGCACCAGCGCGTCCGCGCGCCCCGCGACGTGCAACACGGGCCGGGGCTCAAGGCGGCCGCGTGCAGGCAGGAGCGCCGCGCCACCGGCCGCCGATGGCGCGAACGAAGCGAAGGCGCCACCGCGCTGGGCCCAGAGCAGGTAGGTGAAGCCGCCGCCGTTGGAGTGGCCGGTGGCGTGGATGCGCCGCTCATCAACGCGGTGTTCCCGCCGCAGCCGCGCGAGGATCTCGTCCACGAGCTTCAGATCCCGGTCGCCCTGCTCGCCCGCCGCGTGCTGCCAGCCCGGCCGTCGACCCTCGGGGTCAGTCAGGCGCCCGGGCGTGTTCAGGCCCTGCGGGTAGACGACAATCGCCTCGGGCCAGTGCCGGTGCAGCGCGAACGAGCGGGCCGCATTGCGCGCGCTGCCCCCGTGCCCGTGGAAGACCAGCACCACCGGCGCCCCGGCGGGGGACGGCTCCGCCGGGATCCACTGCAGCCCCTCGCGGGCGACGCCGTCCACCGTCCACGTCACCGGCGCGGGCTCAGAGGCGGCGACGGCCCGCAGGCCGGCAGCCCAGGCCGCAAGAAGCAGCAACAGGGCGCGGAGGGAACGCGGCGGACGGGGGGTCATCGGGGTGGCCGGCGGGCCCTGAAGGCGGCTCGGGGCCGGGCTCGCCGCGGGGAAATGGTGGACGCTCGCGGACTCGAACCGCGGACCCCCTGCGTGTGAAGCAGGTGCTCTAACCAACTGAGCTAAGCGTCCGGACAGGACCGAAGACCGTGGGAAGCCCGCGGGGACGAGGCAATCCCAAATCCAACGGCGTTCACGCCGGGCGCACCCGGACCGCCCGCCGCCGCCCCGGGTGCACTTCTCGGCACAGCGGGCACACGGTGCCGTCGCAGCCCCGGGCCGTGCAGTATTCCCGGCCGTAGAAGATGATCCGCAGGTGCAGCTGGTTCCAGTGCTCCCGCGGGAAGAGACGCTTCAGGTCCCGCTCGGTCTGGGTCACGCTCCGCCCGCTGGTCAGCCCCCAGCGCTGGGCCAGCCGGTGGATGTGCGTGTCAACCGGAAACGCGGGCACGCCGAAGGCCTGCGCCATCACCACGCTCGCCGTCTTGCGGCCCACGCCCGGCAGCGCCTCGAGCTCAGCGAAGGTCCGCGGCACCTCGCCCCCGTGCCGCTCCAGCAGGAGCCGCGACAGCCCGGCGATCGCCCGCGCCTTCTGCGGCGACAACCCGCACGGCCGGATGATCTCCCGAATCCGCTCCTCCGGCACGCGCGCCATCGCCGCCGGGTTATCCGCGAGCGCGAAGAGCCGGGGCGTCACGGTGTTGACGCGGCGGTCCGTGCATTGCGCGGACAACAGCACCGCGATGAGCAGCGTGAAGGCGTCCCGGTGGTCCAGCGGGACAGGCGTCTCCGGGTAGAGCCCGGCGAGGCGGCGGTCGATCAGCGCGGCGCGTTCGGCGCGGTTCATCCGCCCACCACACCCCAGCGCACCGGGAAAACAAGGCCCGAATCCGGTGCGGCAGCGAACACGAGAACGCGGTTGCGGCACCGGACGGCAACGGTACGGTCCGGCCCGTATGTCCTCGCCGCGCGATGCCCTCTCCCCGACCGACACGTTCGCCCGCCGCCACCACGGCGAGGAGGGGGATGACACCCGGGTGATGCTCGAGCTGCTCGGCCAGCCGTCGCTCGAAGCGCTGGCCGACGCGGCGGTGCCGGCGGCGATCCGGCGCGAGCCGCTGCGGCTGCCGGAGCCGCTCGGCGAGGCGGCGGCCCTGGCCGAGCTGCGCGCGCTGGCCGAGGAGAACCGGGTGCACCGGAGCCTGATCGGCCTCGGTTACCACGGCACCCACACGCCGGGGGTGATCCAGCGCAACATCCTCGAGAACCCGGGCTGGTACACTGCCTACACGCCCTACCAGGCGGAGATCTCTCAGGGACGCCTCGAGGCGCTGCTGAATTTCCAGACGCTGGTCTGCGACCTCACCGGCCTGGAGATCGCCAACGCGTCGATGCTCGACGAGGGCACCGCGGCCGCCGAGGCGATGATGATGTGCCACCGGCTGAAGGAGGGCGACGCCGCCGCGCACCGGCGGTTCTTCGTCTCCGCCGGCTGCCACCCGCAGACCATTGAGCTCGTTCGTACCCGCGCCCGGCCCCTCGGGATCGAGGTGGTCGTCGGCGACCATCGGACGTTCACCTGCGACGCGGCCTGCTTCGGCGTGCTCGTCCAGTACCCGGACACGACGGGCTCGATCCACGACTACGCGCCCTTCTTCGCCGCCGCACACGCCGCGGGCGCTTTCACTATCGTGGCCGCTGACCTGCTCGCGCTGACACTCTTGCGCGCGCCGGGTGAGTTCGGGGCCGACGTCGCCGTCGGCTCGGCGCAGCGCTTCGGGGTGCCCCCGGGCTTCGGCGGGCCGCACGCGGGCTTCCTCGCGACCAAGGACGCCTTCAAGCGGCAGATGCCCGGCCGCCTCGTCGGCGTCTCACGGGACGCCCAGGGGGACCCGGCGCTGCGCCTCGCGCTCGGCACGCGCGAGCAGCACATCCGGCGCGACAAGGCCACGTCGAACATCTGCACCGCGCAGGTGCTGCTGGCGGTGATGGCCTCGATGTACGCGGTCTACCACGGGCCGGAGGGCCTGCGGCGAATCGCTCGGCGGGTGCGCGACCTTACCGCGCTGCTGGCCGCGGGCCTGCGGGCGGCGGGGGCCAAGGTCAACGGCGAGCCCGTCTTCGATACCCTCACCGTAGGTGGCGTGGCCGCCGCGCGGGTGCACGCCGCGGCCACCGCCCGGCGCGTCAACCTCCGCCCGATCGACGACTACACCGTGGGCATCACGCTCGATGAGACCTCGACCGTCGAGGAGGTCGCGCTGGTGCTCGGGTTCTTCGCCGAGTCGGCGCGCCCGCCCGCCGCGGGGCCCGTGGCGGACTACGCGGCGCCGCACGCGCGGACGTCGCCCTTCCTAACCCATCCCACCTTCCACCGGTACCACACCGAGCACGAGATGCTGCGCTACCTGCGGCGGCTGGAGGCGAAGGACCTCTCGCTCTGCCACGCGATGATCCCGCTCGGCTCGTGCACGATGAAACTGAACGCCACCAGCGAGATGTTCCCCGTATCGTGGCCCGCGTTCGGGCAACTGCACCCGTTCGCGCCCGCCGAGCAGACGCGCGGCTACCAGCGCCTGTTCCGCGACCTCGAGGCCTGGCTGGCGGAATGCACCGGCTTCGCCGCCGTCTCGCTCCAGCCCAACGCCGGCTCGCAGGGCGAATACGCCGGCCTGCTCGTCATCCGCGCCTACCACGCGGCGCGGGGCGAGGGGCACCGCAACATCTGCCTCATCCCCACCAGCGCCCACGGCACCAACCCCGCCAGCGCGGTGATGTGCGGGTTCCGCGTCGTGCCCGTCGCCTGCGACGCCCGTGGCGACATCGACCAGGCCGACCTCGCCGCAAAGGTCGAGCGGCACAGCCGCGACCTCGCCGCGCTGATGGTCACCTACCCGTCCACGCACGGGGTGTTCGAGACGGGCATTAAGGACATCTGCGCCCTCATCCACGCGCACGGCGGGCAGGTTTATATGGACGGCGCCAACATGAACGCGCAGGTCGGCCTCACCTCCCCGGGCCACATCGGCGCCGACGTCTGCCACCTCAACCTGCACAAGACCTTCTGCATCCCCCACGGCGGCGGCGGCCCGGGGATGGGGCCGATCGGCGTCGCGGCCCACCTCGCGCCCTTCCTCCCCGGTCACCCCCTCGCCCCCGCCACCCCCGGCGCCGACGACCAGCGCATCGGCCCCGTCTCCGCCGCCCCCTACGGCAGCGCGAGCATTCTGGTCATCTCCTGGATGTACATTCGGATGATGGGCGGCGCCGGCCTCACTGCCGCGACGCGACGCGCCATCCTCAACGCCAACTACATCGCCCGCCGCCTCGAGGGCCGTTTTCCCGTCCTCTACCGCGGCGCCCAGGGCCTCGTCGCTCACGAGTGCATCATCGATCTCCGCGGCTGGAAGAAGCACGGCCTTGAGGTCGAGGACGCGGCCAAGCGCCTGATGGACTACGGCTACCACGCGCCGACGATGTCGTTCCCGGTCCCCGGCACCCTGATGATCGAGCCCACCGAGAGCGAATCCAAGGCGGAGCTCGACCGCTTCTGCGACGCGTTGCTCGCCATCCACGCCGAGATGCAGGCGGTGGCGGAGGGCCGCGCCGACCCGGCCGACAACCCCCTCAAGCACGCCCCGCACACCGCCCGCGTGGTGTGCGCCGACACCTGGACGCACGCCTACTCGCGCGAGACCGCCGCCTTCCCCGACCGCCACACGCGCGCCGCCAAGTTCTGGCCCGCCGTCGGCCGCGTCGACAACGTCCACGGCGACCGCCACCTCGTCTGCTCGTGCGTCGGGATGGAAGCCCACGCCGGGAACTGACCGCGCGCGCCGGCCCCGCCGCGGCTTGCGTCACGGCGGCACGTCGGGCACCACGGGCACGATGAAGATCATCCGCCATCTCACCCCGGCGGGCCCGGCCTGGGCCGCCCTGCAGCCCGACGGTTCCGCCCGCGCCCTCGAGGGGGAGGTGCCGGGCGACTTCCGCCTCACGGACCGCCCCGTCACCCCGGGCCGGCTGCTGGCCCCGGTGACGCCGACGAACCTCCTCTGCATCGGGCTGAACTACCGCCGCCACGCCGCCGAATCGAACTCGCCGCTCCCGCCCCACCCGGTGCTGTTTATGAAGAATACCGCCGCGGTGCAGCACCCCGGCGGGCCGATCCAGCTCCCGCGCCACCTCCCGAGCACCAAGGTGGATTACGAGTGCGAGCTCGCCGTGGTCATCGGCCGCGCATGCCGCAACGCCACCCGCGAGAACGCGCTCGACCACGTACTCGGCTACACCTGCGCCAACGACGTCTCGGCCCGCGACTGGCAGCGCGACGGCGGCGGCGGCCAATGGTGCCAGGGCAAGAGCTTCGACACCTTCTGCCCGCTCGGCCCCGTGCTCGTCACGCCCGACGAGCTCCCCAGCCCGAACGCCCTCCGCATCCGGACCGTGCTCAACGGGCAGGTGATGCAGGACTGGAGCACGGACGATATGATCTTCGACGTGCCCGCGATCATCGCGTTCCTCAGCGCCAGCAAGACGCTGCTGCCCGGCACGGTCATCCTCACCGGCACCCCCCACGGCGTCGGCTTCGCCCGGAACCCGCCGGTCTGGCTCCAGCCGGGCGACGAGGTCTCGGTCGACATCGAGGGCATCGGCACCCTCACCAACCCGGTGGTCGAGGAGCCGCTCTGACCGGGGCCCGCGCGGATGCCGGAACTGGCCGCCATCGCGACCGCCCTCGGCGAGGCTGGTCTCCTGCCCGCGGTACTCGCCACGCTGGTACGGGTCGAGGGTTCCTCCTACCGGCGGCCCGGCGCCCGCCTGCTCCTCACCGCGGACGGCCGCCGGATCGGCGCGATCAGCGGGGGCTGCCTCGAGGCGGACCTCGTGGAACGCGCCCGCGGCGTCCTCGCCCGCGGGGTGGCGGAGGCGGTCACCTACGACACCACCGCCGAGAACGATCTCGTCTGGGGCGTCGGGCTCGGCTGCCACGGCGTGGTGCGCGTCCTGCTCGAGCGGATCGACGCGCCGCCGGCCTGGGCCGCGGAACTCCGCGCCGCGACGGCCGCGCGCCGGACGGTGCGCCTGCGCGTGCGCCACGACGGTCCCGATCCATTCCGCTGGGGCACGCGCCTCGCTGGCGCCACGGAGGGTGCGCCCGCGCCCGGCGAGTGGGAGCAGCCCGTGCCGCCGCCGCCGGCCCTCTTCATCCTCGGCGCCGGGGAGGACGCCCGCCCCGTGGCGTCCCTCGCGCGCACACTCGGCTGGCACGTGACCGTCGCCGATCCGCGGCCCGCGTTCGCCACCCGCGAGCGTTTCCCGGCGGCCCACGCCGTGGTCACGGCGCCCGCGGGGGAGCTCATCGCCCGGCTGGACCCGGGGCCCGACGCGCTCGTGGTGGTGATGACGCACCATTACGTGCACGACCTGCCGCTCCTTGGCGCGCTGCTGGGGCGACCGCTCGCGTACGTGGGCCTGCTGGGGCCGCGGCGGCGCGCCGAACGGATCCTCGCCGAACTCGCCGTGACGGCGCACGCGGCCGCCGCGGACCTCGGGCGAAGGCTGCGCGCGCCGGTGGGGCTGGATTTGGGCGCGGACGGACCGGAGCAGGTGGCGCTGGCAATCCTTGCGGAAATGCAGGCCGTGCTCGGCCGGCGCGACGGCCGGCCCCTGCGCGAGCGGAACGGCCCCATCCATGACTGATCCAGCGCCACCGGAACCGGCCGTGGAACGCCCGTTCCCCTGCGGACTCATCGTCCTAGCGGCCGGGGCCTCCACGCGATTGGGCCAGCCGAAGCAGTTGCTCGAGGTCGGCGGCCAGCCGCTCCTCGTGCGCGCGGTCGAGGCGGCGCTGGCGGCGCCCGTCTGGCCGGTGGTCGTCGTGCTCGGCGCGCACGCCGCGGCCCTGCGGCCGTTGCTGGCCCCGTTCCCGGTGCTGGTGGTGGAGAACGCGGCGTGGAGCGAGGGGATGGCCTCGTCGCTGCGGGAGGGCGTCGCGACCCTCGCGCAGTTTTCCCGGCGCCTTGAGGCGGCGGTGGTGGTCCTCGCGGACCAGCCGGCGCTCGACGCGGCGGTGATCCGGCGGCTCATCGCGGAACACCACGCCAGCGGGCGCGACCTCGTGGCGGCCCGCTACTCTGGCCGACACGGCGCGCCGGCGCTGTTCCACCGGCGCCTGTTCCCGCGCCTCGCGGCGCTCACCGGCGAGGCAGGCGCGCGCGCGCTCCTCAACGGCGGCGATCCGCCGGTCGCGGCCGTCGAACTCCCCGCGCTGGCCGCGGACCTCGACACCCCCGAGGACGTCCGCCGCTGGCGGGAGCGGAACGCCTAATGATGGCTCAGGCCAGCGCGACCCCGCGGGGGACGCGCAGCACGACGGTACCGGCGACCTTGTCGTGCCACGCCTGGTGGTCCCGGTCGAAGGCGATCCAGAGGAAGCCGAGCCCGAGCGGAAGCAGCGACAGGAAACACCCGAGCGCGCGGAGTCCGGCCGTGGTCCAGTCGACCTCGCGCCCGTCGGTCCGCACGACGCGGAGGCCGCACACGGTGCCGCCGATGGTCGTGCCGCGAAGGCGCCAGAGGACGGCGCCATAGCCCGCGAGCACAAGCAAGAAGGCGGGGGCGAGCGCGTGGGCCAGCGCCACCACGATGCCGACCACGAGCGCATCGATCGCCAGTGCCGCGATGCGCACGAGGAGACCGGCGCGGGGCAAGGCGGCCGGATCCGCAAAGGTGCCCCCGGCCGGAGGTGGCACGGGCACGGCGGCCGCCGGGGGCTCCGGGGCCGGTGCGGCCGCGGGCGCGGCGCAGGAGGCCGGCGCGGCGGCGGCCGGCGGGAC
>NEUZ01000055.1 GCA_002304435.1 Opitutia bacterium Tous-C8FEB
CCCGCAATTCCCCGTGCGCCGGTTGACGCCTGCCCCGCCCCGCCCTTCTTGCGCGTTCTATGATCGCTCCCGGCCAAAAATTGGATCTTTCCCTCCCGCTCTCGATCGTGCGCGCCGGCGCCGAGGAGAAAACCACCCTTGGCCAACTCCTCCGCCGCCGCACCATCCTGTCGGTCTATATGAAGAACAACACCCCGGGTTGCGACCGGCAGGTCGACAGTCTGGCCGATGCGGCGGCCGCCTTCGGACGGTCCGGATATGATGTCGTGGCCGTCAGCCGCGACTCGTGCGGCTCTCACCTGCGCTACGCCGCCAAGAAAAAGCTCTCCTACACCCTCGTCAGCGATCCCGACGACGCCCTCGCGCGCGCCACGGACTCGCTGGTCGAGAAATCGATGTACGGGCGCACCTACACTGGCCCCGCCCGGGCGGCGTACGTGCTGGAACCCGACGGCACCGTCCTGGCGGTAGTGGAGAAGGTCGACACCAAGGACCACGCCGAGCAGTTGCGCGCGGTCCTCAAGGGACTCTAAAGCCGGCGTGCCGGTCGCGGGGCTTGCCACGTCCGTTCGCGGGCCCTAGCCGATCCCTGTGGCCAAGCCGAAGCGTGAAACCTCCCCCGTACCGCCCGCCGCTCCGCCGGCCGGGGGGCTCGGCTACCTGACCGCCGCCCTCGAGGCGCCCGTGAGCCCCGCGGAGGCCGCCCTGCGGCCGCTGTCGTTCGCGGACTTCGTCGGCCAGCCCCGCACGGTCGAGCGTCTGCAGGTGATGGTGGGCGCGGCCAAGCGGCGCGGCGAGGCCCTCAACCACGTGTTGCTCTCGGGCCCACCGGGCCTCGGGAAGACCACCCTCGCGTTCATTCTGGGCCAGGAATTGGGCCGCAATGTGCGCGTCACCTCCGGTCCGGTGATCGAGAAGGCCGGGGATCTGGCAGGCCTGCTCACGAATCTCGAGGAGGGCGACCTACTGTTCATCGACGAGATCCACCGGATCCCGAAGACCGTCGAGGAGTACCTCTATTCGGCGATGGAGGACTTCCGCCTCGATATTATGATCGATCAGGGACCGAACGCGCGGAGCGTGCGGTTGTCCCTGCCGCGGTTCACTTTGGTGGGCGCGACGACCCGCAGCGGGCTCCTGACCGCCCCGTTACGCTCGCGGTTCACCCTCCAGACGCGGCTCGATTACTATGACCACGCGACCTTGGACTCCATTATCCGGCGTTCCTGCGGGTTGTTGTCGATCCCGGTGGAGCCGGGTGGCGCGGGGGAAATCGCGCGCCGGTGCCGGGGTACGCCGCGTATCGCGAACAACCTGATCCATTTCGTGCGCGACTACGCGCAGGAGCGCGCGGACGGCCGGGTCACGCAGGACGTGGCGGCGCGGGCGTTGGAACTGCTGGAGATCGATGCGGCGGGGTTGGATGAGATGGATAAGCGGATGTTGCGGGTGATGGCCGAGAACTACCGGGGCGGCCCGGTGGGGATCACGACGATCGCGGTGGCGGTCGGGGAGGAGGCGGAGACCCTCGAGGAGGTGCACGAGCCGTTTTTGATCCAGGAAGGTTACCTGCAGCGGACCCCGCAGGGGCGGGTGCTGACGCCGCGGGGTTACCAAGCCGTGGGCCTGCGCCCGCCGAGCGGCGAGCAGGGCACGCTGTTGCGGGACTGAGCGCTGGCCGGAGGGGAGTGGGTTCGATGCAGCCGGGGCGTGCGTGCCCGCCGAAGCCTCGGCGAAGGAGGGACGCCCGGGTCGGACCGTAACGCCGCAATCGATTGCTGGCGGGGTTCTGGGAGCGGGCGGGTGCCGCCGGAGTGCCTCCAGTCCTGATCCAGTGATCCTTCGGTCATCCTTCGGTAATCCTTCGGTTATTAAGGGGTAAATCAGAGGATTTACCTCTGACCGACCGAAGGATTACCGAAGGATAACCGAAGGATTTAGGGAGGAGAAAGGTTGGGGGAAGCTGGGGAAGGGCGGAGGAAGGGGAGCGTGCAGGAGGGCACTGCGCCTGCGGCAACTTCCTGGGGCTGAGGCACCTCGGCTCGATCTAGCCGGGGCGCGTCGCCCCGGTAGGTTGCAGTCCGGACCCAATGCCGCGGAGCGATCCTCGCCAGGCCTGGGATGGGGTTTCGTCGGCGATCGCCGGGGCGACGCGCCCCAGCTACACCAAACCGAGTTGGTTCGTGCTGAAGGGCAGGCCCACGTGCCTCAGGACTACGGGGACTTCTCCGGGCCCCTCAGGGCCGGAAGAGCGGCTCCACCAGGCCGCGCACGACCTCCTCGGGCGGCTTCGGCAGCAACGAGGGCTGGTAGCGGCGGGCATCCGCGAGCTTCTTCGGGGGAGAGACCGTATGGAACGCCACGTTCAGCTCGATCAGGTAGTTCCGGAAATCCCACGTCCACCGCGCGTCGTAGGTCACGATCACCTCGGTGTCCGGCGGCATCATTGTCCGCGGGCCGCACTCCGCCACCCGGCCTTGGCGGCGCAACGCGGCCACGAGGGCCTCGTCGAGCCGGTGGTTCTCGTTCAGCCGGGTCTCGACGAAGAAGCGCTGGAACCGCGAGAGGTCGACGACCTTGCGCGACGACACGGAGGTGCAGCCCCCGGTGAAGAGGGCGAGCAGGACCAGCAGGAGGACCGGCCGGAGGCTCCGGGACATCGGGGGACGGACCGGGCTTGCCGGGGCGGTCAGCGGTGCAGGTACGCGAGCAGGAGGTTCTCGAGGTACTCCTGGCGTCCCGAGCGCGGCTGCGGCTCGCCGAGCTTACCGAGGACCAGCTTCTCGAGGGAGCGGAAGTCAGCCTTGCCGCGTTCGATGTCGCGGCCGAAGCCGGAGTCGAAGCTGGCGTAGCGCTCGCGTACGAACGTCTCGAACTTCCCTTCGGCGAGGATCCGGCGGGCCAGCTTGAAGGCGAGGGCGTAGGCGTCCATTCCCCCGATGTGCGCGTGGAAGAGGTCCTCCGGGTCGATGGAGGGCCGGCGCAGCTTGGCGTCGAAGTTGAACCCGCCGCTCCCGAGGCCACCGGCGCGCAGAATGGAGATCATCGCGAGGGTGAGCTCGCGCACGTCGGTATTGAACTGGTCCGTGTCCCAGCCGAGGAGCAGGTCCCCGGCGTTGGCGTCGATGGAGCCGAGCATCCCGGCGGCGGCGGCGACCTCGATCTCGTGCTGGAAGGTGTGGCCGGCGAGGGTGGCGTGGTTGGTCTCGATGTTGAACTTAAAGTGCTTTTCGAGCCCGAAGGTGCGCAGGAACGCGATGCCGCTGGCGACATCGAAGTCGTACTGGTGCTTGGTCGGCTCCTTCGGCTTCGGCTCGATGAGGAACTGGCCCTTGAAGCCGATCGTCTTGGCGTGGGCGACGGCGAGGTGGAGGAAGCGGGCGAGGTGCTCCTGCTCCCGCTTGAGGTCGGTGTTGAGGAGCGTCTCGTAGCCCTCGCGGCCGCCCCAGAAGACGTAGTTCTCACCGCCGAGGCGCTGGGTGACCTCCATCGCCTGCTTCACCTGCGCGGCGGCGTAAGCGAAGACGTGGGCATCGGGGTTAGTCGCGGCCCCGCACATATAGCGGGGATTGGAGAACAGGTTCGCAGTGCCCCAGAGGAGCTTCACGCCCGTGGCCTTCTGCAGGGCCAGCGCGTGGGTGGCGACCTGGTCGAGGATGCGGTTGGACTCCGCGAGCGTCCGGCCCTCGGGGGCGATGTCGCGGTCGTGGAAGCAGTAGAACGGCGCCCGGATCTTCTGGAAGAACTCGAAGGCCGCCTCGAGGCGCACCTTGGCCACCCCGACCGGATCGCGGCCCGCTTCCCAAGGGCGGACGATCGTGCCCGGGCCGAAGGGATCCGAGCCGGTGCCGCGGAAGGCGTGCCAGTAGGCGATGGAGAAACGCAGGTGCTCGGCCATCGTCCGGCCCTCGATGACCTCGTCCGGGTTGTAGTGCCGGAAGGCGAGGGGATTGTCGGTGCCGGGACCCTCGTAGGGAATGGCCGGGATGGACGGGAAGTGGGCGCGGGCTTTCTTCATTGGGTGAAAGGGGGCGGATTACGGAGGACGGAGGTCTTCGGCGAGCTCAGACCGGGTGGGCGGGCGAAAGAGGCATCAAACACCCGGCGCGCGCGCGAAATCCACTCCTTTCTGCGCGGCGGCGCGGACGCTTGCGGCGGCCAGGGGACTCGCGACCTTGCTCAGAATTCGATCGCGGCGCCGAGGTAGCCGTGGCGACGCGGGGCGGGGTCGATGCCATCCGCCCGCACCCGGCTGTAGTAATCCTCGTCGAGCAGGTTGTTCACGCCTCCGATTACGCGGACCGCCGTCCCGGGCACGCGCCACTCGGCGGTGAGGTCCCAAACGGCGTGCGCCGGCACGCGGCGCTGGTCGGTGTTGGTGTCGTCGGCGTGGCTGGAGCCGACGAAGGTGCCGGACAGGCCAGCCTTTAGGCCAGGTCCCCGGGAGAAAAGCAGACCGGTGCGGACGAGGTGGCGGGGGGCGTACTGGGGCCGGCGGCCGGCGAAGGCGCCCGCGCGGAAGGAGGCGTCGAGCAGGAGGGCGTTGGCGTACAGCTGGAGCGAGGCGGTCCGGCCCGCGCCCGGCCGCAGCAGTTCCTGCCGCGCGGCCGCCTCGAGGCCACGGTGGACGGAGCGTCCGACGTTGATGAGGCTCGAGCGTCCGCCGGGGAGCGCGGCGGTGCCGACCTGATCGGAGAATTCGAGGTGGAACACGCTCGCATCCACCACGAGGCCCGAGGCCGTTTGCGTGCGATAGCCCAGCTCTACCTGGCGGGCGCGGGACGGCGCGAGGTCCGCGTTGGCGACCTGCGTCGCGCCGTTCGGGACCGCCTGGGTGAAGATCACGGGGCGGAAGCTCTCGGAGGCGTTGAAATAGGCCTGCGTGCCGCGGGCCGGTTCCCAAGTGGCGGCGAGGCCGAAGAGCGGCACCGCGTCGGTGTCCGTGCGATCGGCGAGCGGATTGCCGGCGGCGGCCTTGGCGAGGTTGACCTCCTCGCGGACGGATTGGCGGACCTGCTCAAGGCGGACGCCCGGGGTGAGGCTAAACGCGCCCCAGCGGAACAGATTTTCCGCGTAGACCGGGGCATAGAAGACCTCGCGGCGCGACTGGTTCTGGACGGGGCCGGTGGTCGCCGTGGGCGAGGTGCCGCGGCGGTCGGTGCGCGGGGAGGTGCTGCCGTAGAGCTGGGCGCCGGCGCTGAGGACGTGGCGCGCGGCAGGGCCCCAGTCGAGCCGGAGGCGGGCCTCGGTGCCGAGGGTGTCGAACTGTTGCCGCTCCTGAGTGTTGGTCTGGGCCGCGGGGCCGGAGGGGAGCGTGCCGAAGCCGCCGCCGCCTTGGCGGCGGGAGGCGCGGGTGTAGTCGATGGCCCACGTGCGCCAGGCGAAGGTGCCCGCGGCGAGGTCGTGTTCCCAGATCAGGGAGGCGGCATCGCGTTCGAGGTTGAACCGGTCGTGCAGGCGCGAGGGCGCGCGGCGGTCGGCAAGGTAGTTCACCGCGCCGGGGCCGGACGCGAAGGTCAGGCCACCGGGCTCGCCGTGCTCCTCCTCATAGGTTTCGAGCGTGAGCAGCCAGCGGGAGGCGGTGGTCGCGTCGAGCGCGAGCCGGCCCAGCCAGGAGGTCAGGCGGTAGTCGCTGTTGGCGGAGCGGATGCCGGCGGACTGTCGGTGGTTGAGATAGCCGTAATAGCCGACGCGGCCGACCGTGCCGTCGAGGTGGCTGAAGGTGGAGTAGTAGCCGTCGGACCCGACCGTGTGCAGCGAGGAGCCGGAGAAGCCGCGGTCGGTGCGCGGCCGGTGGGTCACGTAGTTGAGGGCGCCGCCGGGCTGGGGTCCGTAGAGGAGGGCCGCGCCGCCGCGGATGAACTCGATGCGGTCGACCGTGTCGAGGGGCGGCGTGTAGTAGGCCTCGGGGTAGCCGAATTGGTCGGCGTGGATCGGAATGCCGTCCTTGAGGACCTGGGTGAATTGCGCGCGGTGGGGCTCGAGGCCGCGGTAGCCGATGCTGACCAGCGGCGAGGTCTCCTCGCTGAGGATCAGCCCGGGCGCCTGGGCGAGCGCTTGGCGGTAGTTGTTGCCGTTGATCCGGGGTTGGCCGTCGAAGTCGAGGATCGTGGTCTTCTTGCCCGCGTTGATCTTGGCGCCCTGCACGTCCGGCAGAAACGGCCCTTGGATCACGTGGTCGAACTCCGCCTCGGCCTCAACTTGGAAGCGGGCCATTTGGACCGGCGGCGGCGGGGGCTCGGAGGCGGCAAAAAGCGGAGTCGCAAGCCCTAGCCAAGCCAGCAGCGGGCGTCCCCGCAGGCGGGGTCCACACCAGCCTTGGAGATGGCTAAGAATTTGCAGCACAATGGGTAAAGTTTCGCTAACGGTCGCTACTGAGAGTCAGTCGCTTTAATGGAGAGGGCTGTTAATGAGACTTAGTCGCTCTTGGTCAAGGGGGGAGTTTACGAATTTGGGGGGCGGCGCGGGGGAGGGCGCGGCCAAGGTTCCGCTCGACGCGCCCGGCGCGCGGGGCTTAATCCGGCTTATGGTCGCTCCCCTCACGGTCCAATTGGGCGCACGCGCGTACCCGATCCACTTCGGGGAGCGGCTGGGTCCGGGGTTGCGGGCGGAGGTGGCGCGGCTGACGGCTGCGGGCCGGCGGGTGGCGGTGGTGACGGACGAGGCGGTGCGGGCGGCGCAGGGGGCCTTTTTGGCGGAGGTGTTCGGGGCGGCGCCGGTGCTGGCCGTGCCGCCGGGCGAGGGGTCGAAGTCCCTCTCCGGGCTGGAGCGGGTGCTGGCGTTTTTGGCGGCGGAACGCTTGGACCGGGGTGGGGTGGTGGTGGCGTGCGGGGGCGGGGTGATCGGCGATTTGGCGGGGTTCGCGGCGGCCGCGTGGCTGCGCGGGGTGGATTTCCTGCAGGTGCCGACGACTTTGCTCGCGATGGTCGACAGTTCCGTCGGCGGGAAGACGGGGATCAATGTGCCGGCCGGGAAAAACCTCGTGGGCGCCTTCCACCAGCCGCGGGCGGTGTATATCGACACGGGGTTGCTGGCCACGCTGCCGGCGCGCGAATTTGCGGCGGGAATGGCGGAGGTCGTGAAGTATGGCCTGCTGGGGGACGCGGCGCTCTTTGCGCGGCTGGAGGCGGGGGTGGTTAATCGGGCGAGCGCCGACCTCCCGGACCTGATCCGGCGGTGCTGCGCGTTGAAGGCGCGGATCGTGGAGGCGGACGAGCGCGAACTGGCGGCGGACGGCGGGCGCGCGCTGCTGAATTTGGGTCATACCTTCGGACACGCGATTGAGAACGTGGCGGGCTACGGCGAGTACCTCCACGGGGAGGCGGTGGCGATCGGCTTGGGGGCGGCGGCGCGGCTTTCGGTGGACCTCGGGCTGGTGCCGGCGGAGGTGGTGGGCCGGGTGGAGCGGGTGCTCACGGCGCACGGCCTGCCCGTGCGGCTGGCGCGGCCGTTGCCGTGGGCGGATCTCTTGGCTGCGATGCAACGCGACAAGAAGGTGCGGGCGGGCGGGCTGCGTTTTGTGGTGCTCGCGGCGGTGGGAGAGGCGGCTACGCGGGGCGGGGTGCCCCTGCCGCCCGTCGAGGCGGCCTTCCGCGCGGTCGGCGCCGCCTAGCCGGGGCGGGAAACGGCATTGCGCTGCCCGCCGACGCCTGCTGGGCTGCGGGGAGCATGTCCGCCATCGACGAAGGCATCGTCCGCGAGTACTTCGAACAGAACGGCTTCCTCGTCCGGCAGGCGCGCAAGTACCAGGTCCAGTCGCGGCGCAAGGCGGCGGAGGAGGAGATCGACCTGATCGTGTTCAACCCGGCGTGGCAGCCGGACGCGCGGCGCCCGGAGTTTTTCCTTTTTTCCACAGAGCTGCCCTACATCCACCGGGCGATCGTCGCGGTGAAGGGGTGGCACACCAACGTGTTCACCCCGACGATGCTCAAAAGCAGCCCGGAGATCTTCAACTTCCTCCAGCAAGGTGTGCTCAAAGAGGCGGCGCGGCTCTTCCCCTCGGACCTCCCCGGCGCGGACGCGCAGGGACTGACGAAGATTCTGGTCCTGCCGAGCCTCCCGACGTCGGAGCCATTCCGCTCCCAGAGCGTGGAGATGCTCAAGGCGGCGGGGGTGGACGCGATCCTCTCGTTCCGCGCGATGCTCCTCGACCTGCTCGACAAGATTGAGATCAACCAGAACTACAGTAAGAGCGACACCCTCCAGGTGATGCGCCTCTTGAAGAATTACGACCTCCTGAAGGATCCCCAGCTGGACCTGTTATCCGGCGGCGGGCGGCGGACGCGTCCCTGAGATGCCGGCCGGACTTCATCCTACGGCCCTGATCGAGCCCGGCGCGCGCCTCGGCGCGGGCTGCACCGTGATGGCGCATGCCGTCGTTACCCGCCATGCCGAGCTGGGTGACGGGGTGGTGGTGCATCCCTTCGCGGTCGTTGGCGGCGATCCGCAGTACCTCAAGTTCGATCCCGCCACGGTGAGCGGGGTGCGCATTGGCGCCGGGGCGGTGATCCGGGAGCACGTGACCGTGAACCGCTCGATCCACGCGGGCGGCTGGACGACCGTGGGTGCGGGCGCCTTTTTGATGGCGGCGAGCCACGTGGGCCACGACTGCGAGGTGGGGGACCACGTGGTGCTGGCGAATGCGGTGCTGCTGGCCGGGCACGTGGCGGTGGGGGCGCACACCTTCCTTGGTGGGGGCGCGGCGGTGCACCAGTATTGTCGGATCGGCGAGGGCGGGATGGTCGCGGGTCACGCGTCGCTGACGCGGGACGTGCCGCCCTTCGCGCTGGTGGCCGAGCGCGACGCCGTCATCGGTCTGAATTTGGTGGGGCTGCGGCGGCGGGGGTTGGCGCGGCCGGCGTTGGCGGAGCTGAAGCGCGCGTTCCAGGAGGTTTACTTCACTCCGGGCAACATCCGGGAGGTGGCGGGGGCGCGGCTGGCGAGCGGGGAGTTTGCGACGGCGGAGGCGCGGCGGTTCCTCGAGTTCTTCGCGGGGGGTCGGCGGAGTTTCGCCCGGGCGCGGCGGGCGGAGGCGGAGGAGGTCGAATGAGCGCGCCGCTGCCGCTGGCCTTTACCTGTGGGGATCCCGCGGGCGTGGGGCCTGAGATCATTGCCCGCTGGTTGGCGGAGCATCCCGCGGAGGCGGCGGGGGTGGCGGTGGTCGGTCCGTCGCGCTGGCTGGCCACGCTGCCGCCCGGTGGGCTCCGCGTGGCTGTCGGAATGGAGGAATTTGCGGCGGTGCCGGGTCGCCCGACCGGCGAGGGTGCGCTGGTGGCGTGGGCCGCGATGGAGCGGGCTGCCGCCGGTTGCCGGGAGGGCGAGTTCGCCGGGGTGGTGACCGGCCCGGTGAGCAAGGCGGAGCTCGCGCGCATCGGCTACCCGTATCCGGGGCAGACCGAGTTCTTCGCGGCCCGTTGGGGCGGCGAGCCCGTGATGGCCTTCTGCGGGGGCAAGCTGCGGGTGGTGCTCGCCACTTGGCACATCCCCCTGCACGAGGTGCCACGGCGCCTCGGGCCGCATCTGCTGCGCCGCGCGGCTGCGGCCGCGGACACCCTGTGCCGGGCGGAGGGGATCTCCGCGCCCCGGATCGGCGTGTGCGGCCTCAACCCCCACGCGGGGGAAGAGGGCCTGCTCGGCCACGAGGAACGCGATCTCATCGATCCGGCGCTCGACCACCTTCGCGCCGAGTTCCCGGGGCTCTCGCGCTGCCAGCCGGGGGATACGCTATTCGCCCGGGCCCTGCGGGGAGAGTTCGATGTGGTGATCGCCCTGTACCACGATCAGGGCCTCGCTCCGTTGAAGCTCATCGACTTCGATGAGGCGGTGAATGTGACCTTGGGCCTGCCCCACGTGCGCACCAGCCCCGACCACGGCACTGCCTTTGGCATCGCGGGCCAGGGGAGCGCCCGGATCACTAGCTTCGCTAATGCGGTGACCGTCGCCCGGCGCCTCCTCGCGGGGCGCGCCGCGGCCGGCTGAGGCGCCTGTGCAGGAATTGTGAAAAACGGCGGCCGGCGGCTTTCCGCTGGAGACGTTAATCGGGCCGGGAAGGGTGGGGTGCGTAACGCCTCTGCTTATGACGCTTTTCCTCGCCGCCCTCCTCCTGCTTTCCATCGCCGCCGTGCTGCTCACCTGCCGGGCCGTGGCGGACGCGCCCGAGGGCTTTGAGGACCCCGCCGGGTTCCACGCGCTGGTGCCGGTGACGCCCCGCGGCGAGGCCGCCCTGCCGGCCGGGTCGTACGCCGACCGCACGGCCTGAGCCCGGCCGATTCCCGCGGCCCGCGTGCCGCCCCGGGGAACCGGGATTGTTTAGAAACTGTCAAAGGACGCAACGCGTGCGATCCCGCTGGCGCCTGCCGCCGGCGCCCCCATTCAGGGGGCAGATCAACCCGCTTCCTCCTATGACAACGCTGATCTCCTCCCTGCTGGTTCTGGCGGCTGCCGCCTCGGTGGTGACGTATTTCGCGGTCATCCGGGCGCGGGACGGTCACGAGGACGAGCGCGGCTTTCACGCCGGTTCCCGGCCGCGCCGCCGGGCCGGTTCCCGGCCGCATCCCCGGGCTGCCCGGTCCCGCCGCCACCGTTTGCCGGCCGCGGCCTGAGCCGGGCCGAGCGCAGGGCGGCGGGGCTGACCCTGCCGTCGGCCTGCCGGCATTGACGTTGCTGGCATAAAGCGGCAACGGTTGGTCCGCCAGCCGTGGTGGCCGGCGCCCCCGCCCCGATGACTCGTACCCCCGTTCGTCTCGCCTGCCTGCTTTGCTGCGTCCCGGCGCTCTCGCCGGCCGCCGCTCCCTCGGTCCCCGCCGCGCCCGCGCCCGGTGCCCCGCCCGTCGAGCTGAGCCCGTTCGTCGTCAGCACCAACACCGATGTGGGTTATGCGGCCGAGAACACTTTGGCCGGCAGTCGGCTGAACACCCGGCTGCGGGATACCGCGGGCTCGGTCGCGGTGTTCACCCGCGAGTTCCTCGATGACCTCGCGATCACCGATCTGCGCGAGCTGATGGAGTACACTGTCAACGGCGAGATGGACACCAACTCTCAAGGCGCCAGCTCGGAGCAGAACCGAATCATTGGGGGCCACGCGTTGACTGCGGGCGTGCAGAGCCGCGGGCTGATCGCGGGGTTGGGGATGGATTACTTTCCCAGTATCACCCCGCCGGATCCGTACCGCGTGGGGCGGTTCGAGGACGCCCGCGGGCCCAACAGCATCCTCTTCGGTATCGGTTCCCCCGGTGGCCTGCTGAACCAGACCTCGAAGATCGCGGAGACCCATCGGCACAGCGGCGCGATCCGCCTTAGCGCCGGCTCGTGGAGCCGCCAGCGGGCCGAATTGGACGTGAACCGCGTGCTGGCCAAGGACCGCCTCGCCGTTGCGCTCTCGGCCCTGCACCAGGACAGCGGGGGGTGGCGGGCGTTCGACTTTCAGGACAAGCGGCGGCTCTTCGGCTCCGTGGTGTGGCGCCCGCGCCCGAACCTCACGCTGACCGCGATGGGCGAGACCGGCCGGGACAAGAACGCGGTCATCCGCTCCTTCTCCGATATGGAGCAGGTGCTGGCTTGGTACGACAACCGGCAGGCGCGGGGCGTGGCGGCGGTGACGTTCGCACCGGAATTGGTGGCGCCTACCGCGGCGATGCAGGCGCTGGGGGTTACGGCGCGCGACGGTACCCGGGGTGGCCAGAATCGGCGGGCCGTGTTCATTGAAAATAACGGGGTGGTGTTCGACGCGATCGGAACCTTCCTCTCGGGCAGTTACAACTCGGCCGCGGTGCGCGCGCCCGATGGCACCCCGGGGTTCACGACTGGGGTGATGCGAATCCGCGATCCGGCGCTGTACCCGCTCAACGGCAACGGCGCCGGCCCGGGGATGTACCGGGATCAGACGCTCAGTAACCACACCCTCACGCTGGACTGGCAGCCGGTGCGCGGCCTGATCCTCAACCTAGCCCAGAACTACCAGCGCACGCTGGCCGAGGTGAACCTGATGAACGGCAACAGCCCCCTGCTGCGCGGTGACCCCAACCGCACGCTCGGCATCGGCGGGCCGGCCAACCCCTACGCCGGCCGCCTGTACTTTGACGGCAGCTGGACCCGCGACGTCCACTTCGGCGAGACCCGCGAGAACCGGCTCTCCGCTTCCTACACCTGGGAGCCACGCTGGCGCTGGCTCGGGCGGCACCGTCTCGCCGGCGCGCGGTCGCGGACCGACCTCACCGACATCCGAGCTAACTCGTGGCTCGTGCTGGCCGGGCGCCCCTACAACGCGGACGCCTCCAGCGTGAACAATCGGATCACGGTGCGCCACTACCTGACCGAGGGTGACGTCGGCACCTACCGCGCGGGCGACTGGCGCCGGCTACCGGCGACCGTGAACTTCGATGGCCGCGCCTTTGGCACCGCCTACGCCAACGTCGCCTCCGGGGGCGCGGACAACGGCGGGATGATGCAGCGCATCGATTCCACCCTTGGCGCGGCACAGAGCTTCTTCTGGGACGGCCGTATCGTCACGACCTACGGTTTCCGCGACGACCAGGTGCGCAACACCCAGCTCGCCTACCGCAACGACCCCGTGCGGGGCGACGTGGTGGACCCGGATCCGGCGAAGGGCACGGTCAACCGGATGGAGGGCCGCACCCGCACCGCGGGAATCGTCTTCCACGTCACCGACTGGCTTTCCGCGATCGCCAACCGCTCGTCCAACGTGGGTGTGCCGCCGCTGGCGCGCACCACGTTTCCGGAGGGTAACCTCGCCCCCCTGTCGAAGGGCCGCGGCGAGGACTACGGGCTCGGGTTCGACCTGCTGCAGGGCCGCCTCAATGCCCGGCTGGTGTACTTCGAGGGCAGCGAGCGGGGGCGCGTCACGGCTCCGGTCGCGAACCTGCTCCGCAACCGCAACGTGCGCGTAATGCAGGCGTTCGAGAGCGTGCTGGTCGGCCCGGGCCGCCCGTACACCCCCGCGCAGTGGGAACCGATTCGCCGCGCCAACACGCCGCCCGTGAACTCGATCTCCAACGACTTCGACGCCAAGGGCTACGAGGCGCGCCTCACCGCCAACCTCACGCGGCAGTGGCGGCTCGTCGTCAATTACTCCTACACCGATTCCGGCCGGATCGGCCTCGCGCAGGAGGCGATCGACTGGTACGGCCTGCGGCCGGCGGACCCGGTGACGCTGATCCAAGGGGTGACGCAGGATGCCGCCGGCCGTTACCGGATCGACCCGGCGGCGTACGCCCCCGAGGGGACCGTCGCGCGCTGGATCGGTCTGGCGCGGCAGAGTCCCGCCGCGGAACCGGGCACGTTGACGACCTCGACGGGGGTGACCCTTGCGCAGGAGATCTTTGATCTGGTGGAGACGCTCAACGACGAGAAGGAGGCGCAGCAGAAGCGCTGGGGCGTGCGGCCACACAAGATTAGTTTCTTCTCTGCGTACGATTTCCGCGCGGGCCGGTTGGCCGGGCTGACCGTGGGTGGCGGCTGGCGTTGGCGGAGTGCGAACGTGATTGGCGCGGACGCGACCGGGCGCGAGATCACGGGCCGGGTGCTCACCGCGGTGGACCTGCTGTTCGCGTACTCGCTGCGGGTGCCCGGCGCGCCCGGGCGCCTCCGCCTCCAGCTGAACGTGAGCAACGCGCTCGACCGCGGGGGCATCGTCCCGGCGCGCCTCGCGACGGGGGTCGCGGCGCCGGACGGGTTCCAAGTGCCGGGCGGGCGGGGGCTAGGCTATACGCGCTTCGACCTGATCCAGCCGCGCGAGCTTCGGTTCACGACGACCTATTCCTTCTGAGCCGCGGCGGCCACTGGTGGCCGGGGCAGGTTGGGTGGCGGTTCGCGCGGGATCCAGAAGCTGAAGCGCGAGCCGCGGCCGAGCTCGCTCTCGAGTGTTAGGTCGCCGCCCATCGCCTGCACCAGGCGGCGGCAAATGCTCAGGCCGAGGCCCGTGCCGGCCTGCGACATCACCTGGTTGGTCTCCAGCTGCACGAAGGGCTCGAAGATCTCCTCCTGTTGGTCCACGGGGATGCCCGGGCCTTGGTCGGTCACGTGGAACCAGAGGCGCGCTTCGTCCCCGGCGAAGGTGACCTGGCTGGCGATCTCGACCGTGGGGCCGGTGGTGAACTTCACCGCGTTACCGGCGAGGTTGAGCAGCACTTGGCGCAGCCGCGGCACGTCGCCGCTCCATTCCAGTTCCGCCGAATGCGCGGGCGCGACCCGTAGCTCGAGGTTGGCCTTACGCGCCGCTGGCTCGAGGATTGCGGACACGTCTCCGAGGATGTCCGCGGGCCGGAAGCGCGTCACCTCCAGGTGGATCACCCCCGCCTCGAGCTTGGAGTAGTCGAGCACGTCCGAGATGACGCTCATCAGGACCTGGCTGGACTTCTCGAGCGTCGAGAGCGTGCGCTCGACGAGGTCGTTGCGGTCCTTCCACCCCATCCGCAGCAGGCGCGTACCGGTGATAATGGAGGTGAGGGGGGTGCGCAGCTCGTGGGTAACGGTCGCGAGGAAGGCGCCCTTGGCGCGGTCGGCGGACTTGGCCGCCAGCATCGCCTGCTCCAGTTCGTAGGTCCGCTCCTGCACCCGGGACTCGAGTTCCCGGAGGAGTTGCTCGCGTTTGCGCGTCTCGGAGTCGAGGCGACGGGCCATCTCGGCAAGGCGGCGCATCACGTCCCGGAATTCCAGCGGCAGGCGCCGGAGCCGGGAGGAGTTCTCGAGGAGCGCGCCGTGTCCGGAGGGGGCGAGGGAGAATTGAATCAGGGCCTGCCAGCCGGCGAGGAGGTCGCGGACGGACCAAGTGGCGAAGAGGGAGGCGATGAGCGCGGTAGCGAGGGCGACGAGCAGGATCCAGCCGTACACGTTGAGCACTGGCCGGACGACGTCGCGCCACTCGCGCTGGACGGTGAGCGTCCAGTCCAGCCCGGGCACCTCCACGGACATCGAGAGGTAGGTGATGGGGCGCTGGGGGGATTCGCTGTTGAATCGGGTAGGGCGAGGCGCCCGGGCGTTGATCAGGCGGCCGAGCGGGAGGGCATCGAGCTGCTCGAGCGGCTCGTGCGGGAAACCGCGCCCGGTGATGACGCGGCCGCGGCGGTCGGTCAGCAGGAGCCGCATCCCGTGGTTCTCCGCCTGGCGCTGGAGCAGGGCGAGGATCGACTCGACGGTCATCGAACCCTCGATGACCCCGAGGGGTTTCCCGGCGCGGGAGATGACGGGTGCGCTCACCGCGATCAGGAGGTCGCGGCCGAAGCCGCGGCCGCGGAAGACCCCCGAGACGTGGCTGCGCGCCGTGGCCATCGGCTCGCGGAAGTACTCGCGGTCGGCCACGTTGGGGGTGGCGTCCGCGCTGTCGGTCGGCAGGCGTCCGGTCGAGGAAGAGCCGGCGACAACGCTGCCGCTGGGGTCGGCGGCGATCAGGCTGAGGAAGTCGGGCGACGAGGCGCGGGCGGTCGCGAGTTCCGCGTGGAGGCGGGCGCGGTCGAGGAACCAATTCTCCTCCGCGTGGCGGGCGGCGAGGCGCTCGATCAGGCCCACGCCGCCGGCGACGTGGCGGGCCACCTGAGAAGCAAGGTTGCGGGTGGTCGCGTCGAGGTTGGCCTGCGCTTCGGATAAGGCCCGTTGCTCGAAGGTGCGCGCGGCGAGTAGCCCGCCGACCAGCACGGGCAGCGTGCCGAAAATCAGGTACCGCCGCAGCAGTACCGACCGGAAGGTGCCGGCGGACTCCGGCCGCTCCCAGCCGGGGGCCGCGGGCAGTTGCTCGATCACGAGGTAGGACAGCCAGACGGCGATGAGGCCGTTCGCCGGCTGCAGCACCAGCGCCTGGGTGAAGGACGGGTCCGGGATCACGACCACGTGGCGGTAGAGAAACCACGAGAGGGGCGTGCCCAGCACGATCCAATAGGCCAGGTCGGCGAGAAGGGGGTTGATCCGGCGGCGCCACGCGCCCGCCACGGCGAGGCCCTCGAGGGCGATCAGCAGGGCGGAGAAGGGTTGTTGCCACTTTACGACGAGGGTGGCCGTGATGGCGGCCAGCACTGCGAGGGCGGCATAGGGGCCGACGAGCCGCACCCCGATGAGGTAGAACACATTCCCCAGCACCAGCGAATGCCCGAAAAAGACCCCCGGCGCGAACCAATCGGCGTAGGCGGCGAGGCCGCTCAGCACCGCCGTCAGCGGCAGGTCGCGGCCCCACGACCAACGCTCGATCTCGGGTGCGCTCATCGGCGGGGCGGCACGCTCAGGCTGGGCGGGCGCTGCGCCGGGCCCGGCCCTGTTCCACCCAGTAGGCCACCGTCTCTAGCAGGCGCTCCGGATCGAAGGGTTTCGTCAAATAGGCGTCCGCCCCGTGGCGCAGGCCGTCGGCGACGTGGCCCTCGTCCGCGCGGGCCGAGATGACGATCACCGGCAGGTGGTCCAGCCTCGCCTCCGCGCGCACCCGGTGGAGGAGCCAGGGCCCGTCGCCGCTGGGCATAATCATATCGGTCAGCAGCAGGTCCGCGCCGTGGCCCGCGAGGTGTTCTAGCGCCTCTTGGCCGCTGGCAAAGGCCGCCACGGTGTGCCCGCCGAGGGTCAGCAGGTCGATCGTGGTCGCGCTCACGTCGGGATCGTCCTCCGCGAGGACGATGCGCGCGGGCGCCGGGGCTAGGGGCGTCATCGCGTCAGCTTCGGGCGGGCCCCGGGGGCAAGTAAAGCCCCAGTTGCCGGCGCCCGGAGTGGGTGGAACCCGTTTCCACCCGCGAAATTTCTAGCAACGCGCCCGGCTCCGTGGTCGTCTGGCGCTCCGCCGGGCAACCTTTGCGACCGCCGGCTCCCTCCTCCCGTATGTCCTCCGCTCCCTCCCCCCGTCGTCCTTGGCTCCTCTATGGGGCCGTAGCCCTCGTGTTTGCCGCCGGGGTCTGGTACTTCGGGATCCGCACCGATCCCAACGCGGCCG
>NEUZ01000056.1 GCA_002304435.1 Opitutia bacterium Tous-C8FEB
TGTACCGGACGCGCCAGAGCCTGATGGAGCGCGCGGACGCCCGCAACGCGCAGGACCTCGTGCGCTACGCGTTCGAAATCGGTCTGGTCGGATTGCACCGGGCTGGGGCGGAGGCGAGCGAGGCGGCGGCCCGCGCCGGCGAAGGCCGACGTTCCGACTGAACCCGCTGGGGCCCGCTCGAAAGGCGCTTCCCGGCGTCAGGGTACCCGGCCCCCGCCCCCCGTAGGTAGCTCCCGCCGCGACGGTCGCTCGCGGCCTCGATCCCCGCACCCCCTCTTCTTCCTATGCTCACGTCACTCGCCCTCCGCGGTTTCCGCCCGGTCCCGCCCGCGACCCCGGGAACGGTGGACGTTGGCCTAGCCGTGCCGGCTGATTTCCAACGGCAGCTGGCCCACGAGCTGAAGAACCACATCGCGTCGCTGCAGAGCGCCTCGTATCTCCTTTCGCGCCACGGGAGCGACCTGACGGCGGAGCGGGAGCGGAAGTGGCTGGCGACGTGCGATCGCTCGATCGAGGCGATGCGGCGCGTGGTCGAGCAGGTCGAACAGTTGGAACGCGCTCTGGGGGACGAGGATCCGGGAATGCGGGAGACGGTTGAACTGCGTCCGTGGCTGGACGCACTCGCCGCCCGTGGCGGGGTGGGGGAGGAAGTGGCGGATTGGACGTGGAAGGTTGCGGAACAACCGGACGAGCAGTGGGTCCTGCCCCGCCGAGCTGCGGACGACGCCTGGCCGTGCCTGTTCGCCAATGCGGCCCGCTTCGCGGAAGCAGGAACGCGGCCCGCCCTGCGGGTCCGCGGGCGCGACGGCGGCCTAGAACTTGAGGTGGAGACTGTCGGGGCCGGGCTTTCGGTCGAAGAGGTGGCGCGGCTGGGGGAGCCCTTCTTCCAAGGTCAGAACGCCCGGGGTCGCGGCGGTGCCGGGTTGGGGGTGCCCCTCGCGCTCGTGCTGCTGACCCGGTGCGGCGGCGCCTTGTGGCACGAGCGCCCCGCCGCCGAGCGCACCGTTTTCCGGTCTTGGATCCCGGCGGCGCGGGTTCCGTGAGCGTTTCGCGGCGCTAGCCGGCGGCGAGGGGCACGCGCGAACGGCGAGGCGCTGGCGGCGTTTTCCTTCCGCTGCCCGCCGGCGCGCCTTGACAGCCGGGGCAGCACGTCACTACAGCCGTCGTCCGGAATGGACACTGCGCTCGAGCAGCCCGTGCTGGTGTTGAACCGCCTCTGGCAGGCGATCAACATTGTTGCCGCCCGCCGCGCCTTCGGTTTGCTGGCCCGCGGGCAGGCGCAGGTGGTGCTGCAGCAGGACGACGATTACCGCACCTTCTCGATGCTGGATTGGATCGACTTCTCCGCGTCGAACCCCCCGGTCCTCCCGCAGGAGGCGGTGCGCACCCCACACCGGCTGATTTTGCTGCCGAAAGTCATCCTGCTGACCGTGTTTGACCAGCTGCCCTGCAAGGAATTGAAGCTGACGCGGAGCAACGTCTTCGAGAGGGACAAGGACACTTGCCAGTACTGCTCGCGTAGTTTGCCCCGGGAGCAGCTCAATCTGGACCACGTGATCCCGCGCGACCAGGGCGGGCGAACGACGTGGGAGAACATCGTTTGCTCGTGCATCAAGTGCAACACCCGCAAAGCCAACCGGCTTCCGCACGAGGCGGGGATGCGGCTCATCCGCCGCCCAGTGCGGCCGAAGTGGCGGCCGGTCATCGCGCTCGCCCTCGGCGGCCGGCGGCGGGAGCAGTGGCGCGACTTCCTCGATGTCGCCTACTGGAACGTAGAACTGGAGGAGTGAGGAGCGGGAATTCGCCCTTGACGGGCTCGGGGTGGGGTGCTGCCTTTCAGGGTTCCCGAGCCCGGGTCCTCCTTTCTCTATGCGCGACGATTATATCAAGGAAGCCGTCAAATCCATCCCGGATCCGAACGTGCTCATCAACGTGGTTTCCCGCCGCGTGAAGCAGCTCAAGCGGGGCAACCGCCCGTTGGTCGAGTCGCTCGAAAAGCTTTCCCCTGAGGATGTCGCGCTGCGCGAAGTCATCGAGGGCAAGATCAGTTACGAGCTGGCCCCCTGACGCTCTGCTCGAGCCTGATTCTTTGGCGGCGCGACCTTGTCGGCGCCGCCTTTTTTTTCCACACTGGCTGCGGCTGACCTCCTCCTCCGATGGCCGCGTCCAAAGCATCCGGCGCCCCGCGCTTCACCGAGATCCGCAACGCGAAGGCGTTGCGGGATTTCTCCGTGGACGAGCGCTTCGAGGCGGGGATCCAGCTGCGCGGGACCGAAGTAAAATCGATCCGGGCGGGGCGGGCGCAGATTAGCGACGCTTTCGCCAAAGTGGAGAAAGGGGAGCTGTGGCTGCATAATGCGCACATCGAGCAGTACGCGTTCGGGAATATTCACAATCACGACGCCAAGCGGATCCGGAAACTGCTGCTCCATCGCCGGCATCTGGAGCGCATCCGGGTTGCGCTGGAGACGGGCGGTAACCGGGCGGTGGTGCCGCTGAGGATCTACTTCAAGGCTGCGCTGGTGAAGGTCGAGGTCGCGCTGTGCACGGGCAAGAAACAGTTCGACCGGCGGGAGGATCTGCGGGCTCGCGCGCACCAGCGGGAGGTCGAGACCGCGCTCAAACACCGCCGCTGAGGGCGCGGGATGCTGCACGTCGTCCTCTTCCAGCCGGAGATCGCGCCCAACACGGGCAACATCGGTCGGATGTGCGCGGTCACTCGCACCCGGCTTCATCTGATCCATCCTCTAGGTTTCGTGATCAACGACCGCAACTTGCGGCGGGCGGGGATGGACTACTGGCGTCACCTCGAGGTCCGCGAACACCGGGATTGGGCCGCTTTCCGGGCCAGTCCGGATGCACCCCGGCGGCTCTGGTTGTTCACCACGCGTGGCGAGCGAGTATTCTGGGATGCCGTTTTTGCGGATGGAGACGGGTTGGTTTTCGGCTGCGAGAGCGCGGGGGCGCCGGACTGGCTGCACGCGGAGTTGGCGGGAAGCCGGCTGACGCTGCCCCAGCCGCACCCGGAGGTTCGTTCGCTGAATCTAAGCACCGCGGCTGGAGTGGCGTGTTACGAGGCGCTGCGCCAGTTACGCGGGCCTGCCTCGGCCCCGCTGGCTTGACCTCGCCGGGGCGCCAGGGAGGATCGCGCGGTGCAGCCCACCCCTGCTTCCGGCCTGCGACTGCGGAGGTTCGCGTGGTGGGGATTGGTACTGGTGGGGTGCCTGTACTTGGCAATCGGTTGGTGGCCGTGGCGACCGTGGCCGGATAACCGGGTGCAGTGGCGGCAGGACGGTCCTGGCCTAGTGTTCCATCCGCCCTCGCTAGCGTGGTTGCCGCCGCTGCCGCCGGAGGTCCTGGCGGCCGCACCCGGGGGCGTTTGGATCGAGTTTGAGCTCGTGGCCTCGCCTCAGGCCGTGCCCACGCTGCAGCAGATCCTGACGCTTCACGATGGGCGCTTGCCGGCGAAACTGGCGGTCTGCCAGTGGAAGTCGGACCTGCTGCTCTGGATCCCTGCGCCGGGCGCCCCGCGGGGCATCCGCGAGATCGGGACGACGTTGGCCGATGGGCGGCCGCACCTAGTCACGTTGGTCCTCGGGGAGAGCGAAACCCGGATTTACGTGGATGGAGTGCTGCGCCGGCGATCGACCGAGTTTCGGGTGGATCCCGGGGCTTGGCGGGGGCAGTGGGTGCTGGGGGATGCGCCGGAGGGGAAGCGGGGGTGGCTCGGCGAACTCCGCAGCCTAGGGGTGGGGCGCGGGGCGCGGACTGCGGAGTCTATCGTGGAGCGACACCGCGAGTGGGAGCGCCGGGAAGCCGAGGGGTGGGGGCCGTCCGCCGGGATGGCGGCTTTCTTTGCCCTGAGCGAGGGGCGCGGGCGAATGGCGGGCGGGAGGGCGCCGGGCGTCTGGCTGGAGCTACCGAGGGTGTACGAGGTGCCGCACAAACAGCCGCTGGCGGGGACTTCGGATTGGTCGCAAATCTGGCGTCGCGATGCCCGGGATACCTCAGTCAACGTGCTGGGCTTCCTGCCCGTGGGAGTGCTGGCCTGGCTGGCCTGCGGGGGATGCCGGCTAGGAATCCGCTGGGTGGGCGTCTTCTGCTTTGGGGCCCTGCTGAGCCTGACGATCGAAGTCGGTCAGATCTGGCTCCCGGAACGAGTTTCCTCCGTTATCGATTTGGCCTGCAATGGCTTGGGATCGCTACTCGGGGGAGGAGTAGGGGCCGTGGCGACCTGGTTGGGCGGAGGAATCCGCTCGCGGTAGGCCGCTTAATCCGCGTTGCGCTGGCCGACTCAGCCGGCGGTTTGTCCCACAGGCATCGCCTCGTCGGCCGAAGGAGGGAGGCTGGACTCGAGAAGTTCGGCGGCGAGCCGGATCAATTTGGCGGCGTGGCGGCCGTTGGGGGAGCGGGCGGCGGCCAGCTTCTCCAACTGGGTCACCGTAACCTCAAAGGGCGTTAGCGGCTGATCTGTAATGCAGGAAATTTCTGCATAAGCGAGGACCTTGTCCACCGCTTTGGAACGGCGCTTGAATTGACCCCGGATAATGCGTGAGACCGTGGCCTGATTAAGCCCAAGGATTTGCGAGATGGCGCCCTGAGATTCGGCCTGGAGTTTGGTTGAGGCCTGGATCTCCTGGCGGAGCTCGGGGATCGTCTTGGGGCGCATAATGCATTTTTATCTCGCATAATCAGAATGGCGAGTAAAGCGTTTGTTCGCGGCGGCGGTTACTTAGTCCGCGGGCGGTGTTGGTGCCGAGGCGGACGGGTGGTGGTTGCCCGAACTTACCCAAATGATGACGATCCTACTCCTAGGGTTAGGTGCGGTGGCCGTGGTGGCCACCTTGGTTACGGTGGCGGCCGTCCGTAAAGCCCCTGAAGGCTATGAGGATGCCAAAGGATTTCACCCGCGGACGAGCGGGGGGCTGGCTGACCAGCCTCCGGTCGTCAGCGTGGTGGTGGCGACCCCCGCGGAGCGGCCGGCCGCGGGGACGCAAAAGGTTGGCGGGGGCGTTTTCGTCGCCTCCTGACGGTGCGCGGTGCGCTGACCGGATCCGCGGCGTGATCCGGTCAGCCGCTGTCCGCGGTGAGGCCGCGGGTCAGCGGATTTCGTAGACCTCGAGGAGGGCGGAGCCCCCGCGACGGTCGGTATCGCTCGCCTGAGCCGTGTACGTGCCGGGCGGGAGCGTGAGCAGCAGGACGGCGTCTTTGCTGCCGGTAAGGGGGAGCGGGAAGGCGCCGATGCTGGCGGCGAGCGCGGCGACCTGGCGGTCCCCATTCCAGTCGTTGTTTTCGGCGAGGAAGGTGGTGCCGCGGAACATCTCGAGCTTCGGGTCCCCGGCGGCGTCGTCGACCCCGAAGGCGGCGAGGGCGGGCCCGACGGCTCGGACCAGCACCGTGGCGGGCGTGTTGCCCGCGACCACGAAGCCGGCGATCAAGGCGCTGCGGCCGTCCCCGACCTTGGCCCGGGCGGACACGTTGATCAGGCGCGGGGTCGAATCCGTGATCTCGGCCGCGGGCGTCGCGTCGTAAACCTCCGCGAGCACGTTGCCTCGGCCCTCCTCCTTGTTGGTGATCTGGATCGTGTAGGAGCCATTGGGGGAGGTGAGAGCGACCGCGGCGTCGAGCGAATCATTGCCGGTGAGGGCGAAGGCCCCAACTTGGGCGCTGCGGGCGGCGATGAGCGGGTCGCCGAGCCAGTTGTCGTTCTGGGCGACCTGAAGGCTGTCCCGGAACATCTTAAGCACCGGATCCGCCATCACGTTGGGCACGGCGAGGGCGGCCAGCGAGGGGCCGACGCCGCGGACCAAGAGGGGCTTGGTGCCGTTGGTGAGGGCATCGCCGATCGCGAAGCCAACGATCAGCGGTTCGAAGAACTCATCGGCGTCGGTGCGGACGGCGAGGTTCACCAGGCGGCCGCGAGCGTTGGCGGGGGTGGGGAGGGCCGCCAGCGTAGCGGGCAGGCTGACGGAGGTCCCGAGGGAGTTGGAGACGCGGCAGGCGTAGGTACCAGCGTCGCTGGCGGCCACGTTGCGGAGCACCAAAAAGGGGCTCGAGGGGGCGTTGAGCGGGACGCCGTTCTTCACCCACTGATAGGAGAGGGGAAAGATGTCGGCGGCGCCGCCCGTGGCCGGGGCGTGAAAGACCGCGCTGCCTCCGATGGCGACCGTCTGGCTGACCGGATGGGCGGTGAAGACGGGGGCGAGGACGGATTCAGGGGGTACAGTGACCTGAAAGCGGGTGATCAGGGAGGAGTTGCCGTTGGAGTCGAGGGCACTGACCTCGAGGAACACCGATCCGACCGCGAGGGGGGTGATGGTGAGGGTGGAACCGGTCAGGCTGGTGGCGATGATCCCCGAGACAACCTGGTTGGACAAGTTGGGCAGGAAGGGAGGGGAGATGCGGAAGGAAAGCACCGCGGTGGGGTCACCCACGGCTTGAGGGTAAACGGGGATGACGCGCGCCGTGGAGAGAGTCAGGAGGTTGGCGAGGCTGGGTGACGGCTGCGCGGGCGTAGGCGTGAATCCACGAACGGGCAGTTTGGCCAGATCTGCGTTCGGGCCGGCGATGGTGGTCGATTGCGCCAACGCGTCGATGACGGTCATCCCGGTGCCCATCACCCGTCCGATCACCGAGTAGCCCCCCGGCAGGTTGGCGGAGTTGTCGATCGTGTTGAAAAACCATTCGCTGGTGGCTCCGTTCGGGTCGCCGGCCGGACGCGCGGCGGCGAGGGTGCCCCGGACGAGAGGGAGGCGGGCCTCTAGGGCCACGGGTGCGGAGCGCTCGATGCTGGTTAGGTTGACCGTGGCGGAGAATCCGCCGCCTTGGACGAGGGCCGGTACCGTCGTGCCGAGGTTGTCGATCCGGTGGAGGATCGTACCGTCGTAGGCGTTGCGGCTAACGTAGCTCAGGAAGTTCGCGGCATTGAGGGGCGCCGCGGCGGACTGCACCTCAACATTCACGCGGCTTTGGGGCCCGAAATTGAACTGCACCACCTGTCCCACTACGCCGGGGACCCCGAAATGGGTCGTGAGGTCGATCTGCACTGCCCCCCGGTTCACAATCTGGTCCGTAATCGGGCGCGAGAGCGTCGGTAGGCTGGTCTGAGCCGCGGCCGGGAGGGCGAACAGGACGGAGACGAGCGCGAGCGGCAGCGGGAGGCGGAGTTTCATGGTGCAAGACTTTGGAGATAAGCGCGGAAATGCCAATCCCGATGTCGCGACCGCGGTCAGGCGCAGGGCAGGCGAGGCGGGCGGGTGGCCAAGGCGCGGGGAAGGCATTCGGTAAGATTGGCCGCCGGCGGCCCGCCCCGCACGCTCTCAGGTGCCCGTACTTTCGCTGACCCCCCGGCGGTCCCGCTACTTATCCGGATCGAGGGGACGCCGCCCACGTTGGGCCGAGGCTAGGCCAGTGGCCGGCGCAGAGTTTCCGGCCCTGGCGCGCGAATGGGCAAAAATTGCCCGCCCGGCCCCTGCTTTTTGGGCAAGGGATGCGCTGCGGGGGGCTTTCTTCACCGCAGCCTTGGCGGGCTGCAACCCTGTCCGCTCGACTGCGTCAACCCCATCCGGATCCCTATGAAAACCCATCCCCGAGCGTGTTCCCGGTTTGTCCGTCTGGCGCTGCAGCCGCTGGTCGTTGCCTCGTTGCTGGCCTCCGTTGTTTCCGCCCAGAATGCCCCGGGTGGGGGCGAGGACCGCCGTCGCCGGGGGGGGGAAGGCAGCGGGGAGCGCGGCGGGGACCGGGGCGGCTTCAATCCGCAGGAGATGCAGGCGCGGATGCTGGCCGGGCTGCGCGAGCGGATGGAGGTCAAGGACGATGAGGAGTGGAAGCTGATTTCCGAGCGGATCGCCAAGGTGGCGGAGCTGCGGCGCAGCGCGCCCGGCGTTCCGGGGATGATGATGATGATGGGTCGTGGACCCGGCGGCGGCCCGGGTGGACCGGGCCGTGAGGAGGGTGGAATGGGCCGGGGAGGCCCCCGTCCGGGCGGCGGTTCCGCCGAGATGACCGCGCTGGCGAGCGCGCTGCGGGACAAGTTGCCCGATGCCGAGATCAAGTCCCGGCTGGAACGCCTGCGCGACCAGCGCAAGGACAGCGAGGCGAAGCTCGCCCGCGCCCAGGAGGATTTGCGCGCCGTGCTCACGATGCGCCAAGAGGCAATGGCGGTGATGGCCGGCCTGTTGCCCTGATTTCCCGTGGTTGCCGCCCCGACGCCCTCCGCCACCCTACCCGAGCCGTTGGCCCGGATGGTGGCCGCTCGCCAACTGACTGAGGCGGACGCCCGTGCTTACCTGCGTCAGCCCGGGACGCCGGAAACCGGGGAGGAGGCGGTCCTGCGCTGGGTGGCCCGCGAGTATGGGGTGCCGTTTACCCGGCTGGATGAGTTGGAGCCGGACAAGCAGGTGCTGGCGCTGTTCCCAGCACGCCTGCTGCTCCGGGACGAACTGCTGCCCCTGCGGCGGATCGACCATCAGATTGAGGTGGCGACCAGCCGATTGTTCGACCCGCAGGGTCTTGATGGGCTGAGGGCCCTCACGGGGCTCCGGCTCCGGCCGGTGCTCGCCCCGGCGGAGGCGATCCAGCGGGAGATGAAGAAGCGGCTCGGGGTGGGCGCCGACACGATCGGGACCCTCGACGAGGAGGGCGGCCTGCAGGTGGTCGATGAAAACGCGGCCGCCGGGACCAACCTAGACGAGGCGGCGGAAGACGCCTCGATCATCCGGTTCGTCAATCAGGTGCTGAAGGACGCCATTGAGCTGCGGGCCTCGGACATCCATCTGGAGCCGTTCGAGGATGAGCTACGCATCCGTTACCGGATCGACGGCGTGCTGCAGGAGGTGCCGGTGCCGGCTCAGATCAAGAAATTCCAACCGGCGATCGTCGCGCGGGTGAAGATTCTGAGCCACCTGAACATCGCGGAGAAGCGCCTGCCCCAAGACGGCCGCATCAAGGTGCGCATCGAGGCGGCCGAGGTCGACATTCGTGTCTCCATCATCCCGATGTTGCACGGCGAGGCCGTGGTAATGCGCCTGCTGCGCCAGAATTCGGCCCTGCGGGGCGTCCGCGATCTCGGGATGCACGAGCGCGAGTACAGCTGCCTTCGGCGCGTGCTAGAGTTGCCGCACGGGATTGTCTTGGTCACGGGCCCCACCGGCAGCGGCAAGACGTCGACCCTCTATACTGCCCTGCAGGAGATCAACGATGCGGAGCGAAAGATTGTCACCATCGAGGATCCGATCGAGTACCAGTTGCGGGGGGTGAATCAGATCCAGGTTTCGGAGAAGTCCGGGCTGACCTTCGCCCGCGGGCTGCGGTCGATTTTGCGGCACGATCCCGACGTGATCCTAATTGGTGAAATCCGCGACCAGGAGACCGCTCAGATCGCGGTCCAGGCTTCGCTCACGGGTCACTTGGTCTTCTCGACCCTGCACACCAACGATGCCCCGGGCGCGTTGACGCGCTTGGTGGATATGGGAGTCGAACCCTACTTGGTAGCGTCCTCCTTGGAGGCGGTGCTAGCGCAGCGGTTGGTGCGGTTACTGTGCCCGAAGTGCAAGGCGGTGGATGATTCGCCGGCGGCGCGGGCGTACCGCGGGCGCATTGGGATTCCGGAGGAGACGCCGATTTACCGGGCGGTCGGGTGCCGCGAGTGCCGCCAGACGGGGTTCCACGGCCGGCAGGCGATCTTCGAGTGGATGGATACCAACAACGAGATCCGCCAGTTGATCCTGCAGAATGCCTCCACGGACGTGATCCGGGATGCGGCGCGGCGGGCGGGGATGACGACCCTCGCGGAGGATGGCCGCCGGTTGGTGCGCGAAGGCCGCACCACGATCGAAGAGATTTTGAGCGTAACGACTGTCCACGAGGAGGATCCCCGGGCGGTGAAGGCGCCGGGCGCATCCTGATCCGACGATGCCCCAGTTCGCCTACAAGGCCCTGCAGTCGGATGGCGTGGCGGTCGAAGGCCTGATCGAGGCCCCGAACCGTCAGGAGGCCTTGCGGTTGGTGGAAGGCCGGGCGTTGCGGCCGATCCGGTTGGGCGAGGCGGCGGGGACGGCGGGCGGCGGCGCCAAGGGGGCGGCGGGGCTGGGGCTGCGTTTATCGCTGGGAAGCGGAAACAAGATTTCCGCGCGGACCCTCGAGAACTTCACGCGGCTGCTTTCGAGCCTGCTGGCCGCCGGGGTGCCCTTCAGCCGGGCCTTGGTGATCATCCACCGGGAGGCGGCCGAGCCCGCGGCCAAGGCGAAGTGGAAGGAATTGCACGATCTGGTGATCGACGGGATGCCGTTGTCGGACGCGATGGCGCGTTCCCCCGAGACCTTCCCGCGGGTCTATGTCGCAATGGTCGAGGCGGGCGAGGCGGGAGGATTCCTCGACGTGGTGCTGGCTCAGATCGCGGACTTCCAGTCCCGGGAAAAGGAACTGAAGGGCAAGGTGGCAACGGCGCTGATGTATCCGGCGATCCTGCTGCTGCTGGCTCTCGGGGTGCTCATCTTCCTGCTCGTGTTCTTCATCCCGCGGTTCCAGCTGGTGTTCCAGGGGTTCAATGCGGAGCTCCCCTTGATTACCCAGGTGATCGTGGGCGTCAGTGATGCCGTGCGCGGTTACGGGCTGTTCTTGGCGGCCGGGCTGGCGGTGGGAGTCCTTTCTGCGCGGCACTGGTTCCGGTCTCCGCGCGGCCGCCGGGCCTGGGAAGGCTGGATCTTGCGCGTCCCCACGCTGGGTCCGCTGCTGGCCCAGTTTGCGATGGCCCGCTTCTGCCGGATGCTGGGCACCCTGCTGGGCGCGGGCGTGCCCTTGATCAATGCCCTCAACGTCGCGCGGCGCTCGATCGGCAACCAGATCTTGGTCGATGCGGTGTCGGACTCAATTGACCGGGTAAAGGAGGGGAAAGCGCTCGGTAAGAGCCTCGCGCAGAACCGCGCCCTATTCCCGGGGGCGATCGTCGAGATGATCTCCGTGGCCGAGGAGAGTGGCAAACTCGACGCCGAGCTGCTCCGCATCGCCAACACCACCGAGGGCGACCTGGACCGTCAGCTGAAGGCGGTCGTGGCGCTGGCGGAGCCGGTGATGCTCTTCGTCATCGCGGCACTGATTGGCACCATCTTCATCGGGATGGTGATCCCGATCTTCTCTCTGCAGGACCACATTAAATGACCTTCCCTATGACCTCCCGTCCCTCCCGTGCCCTCCGGGGCGCCCGTCGCGGCGCCTTCACCCTCGTTGAACTGCTGCTGGTTCTCGTGATCCTCGGCATCTTGGCGTCGCTGGTGTTGCCGAAATTTACCGGCCGCACCGAGCAAGCGCGGATGACTGCGGCGCAGACCCAAATCTCCACCTTCGGTACCGCGCTCGATGCCTTTGAGGTGGACACGGGCAGCTATCCCCGGGGCCAGGATGGGCTCAATCAGCTGGTAGCCGCGCCGGCGGACGTCCCTAACTGGCGCGGGCCCTACCTGAAGAGCGAGATCCCGGCCGACCCTTGGGGCCGGCCCTACCTCTATGAGTTCCCGGGCCGGGTGAACCCCTCGGGCTACGACCTGCGTTCGGTCGGTCCCGATGGTCAGGCGAATACGGCCGACGACATCGTGAACGGCCGCGCGGCCGCGAACTGAGCCGAATGCACGCGGGATGAGCTCCGGCCACCACGATTGCCCTGCCTGTTCCCCGCGGCTTCCCGCGGGGCGGCGTGGCTTTACGTTAGTGGAGCTGATCGTGGTGATGGTGCTCCTGCTGACCGTGGCCTCGGTCGTGGCCCCGCGGATGGCCTCCTTCTTCAAAGGGCGGGCGCTGAGCGGGGAAGCGCAGCGCGTGCTGTCGCTGCTGCACTATGCCCGCAGCCAAGCGGCGGCCGAGGCGGTGCCGGTGATGGTCTGGTTTGATCCCGTGCGTTCAGTGTACGGGGTGGAGCCGGCCCCGGGGTTTGGCGGGCTGGGGGAGGTGCGCCGGCTCGAATTTAGCCTAGAGCCGAGCCTGCGCATCGAGGTGACCATCGCGGGCGAAGCGGTGGTTTCGGAGCAGGACGACGAGCGGCTTGGCCTGAGCGCGGACCGGCCGGCGATCCGCTTCAATCCGGATGGTTTTCCCGATCCCGCGGCGCCGTCGCGGGTGGTGCTACGCCAGGACGACGGGGGCGCGCTGGAGATCGCGCTGACCGCCAACCGGCTCGGTTATGAGATCCGGACGCCCAATGCCCGGCCCTGAACGGCTTTCTGCGCGGCGGGCCTTCACCCTCGTGGAGGTACTCGCCTCCCTGATGCTCATCGCTCTGGTGGTGCCAGTGGCGATGGAGGCGATGTCCGTGGCTAGCCGGGCCGGCGAGCTCGGCCGGCGTAAGGCGGCCGCGGTGCGGGTAGGAGAACGGGTGCTGGGCCAACTGCTGGCCGAGGGCCAGCTCGCGTCCGGCAACTCCAGCGGTGTCGCCCAGGAGGGGCCGTTTGAATATCCTTGGGCCGTACGAGTGGAGAACTGGCCCGAGGACGCGCTGCAGCAGGCGACCGTGACCGTGACCTTCTCGGTGCGCGGGGCAACGCAGGAGATCGCCCTTGCCACCCTTTTGCCGGCGACGGGCACCGCGGAGAATGCCACCGGAGGGCAGGGCTGATGCGGCGCGAAGCTCCAAGCACGGGCCGCTTTGCGGGGGGCTTCACGCTCCTTGAGCTCCTGATCGGCATTGTGGTCGGGTCAGTCGTCCTGATCGTGATCCAGACCAGCTACTTTGGGGCGTTGCGGTTGCATCAGACCACCCACGCCCGGATCGAGGAGGATCGGCGGGTGCAGCGGGCGGTGGGTATCTTGCGCCGGGACTTTGCCGGATTGATGCTCCCGGGCGGCGAGACCTCCCTCGCGCAGGGCCTGCAGACCAGCCCGTTCTCCGGTTCGATGGCGGATGCGATTGGCGAGCGGGTGACCCCCGATCTGAGCACGAATACTGGGCGAATTGACGGCTGGACGCCCTTCGCAGATCAGCAGCGCATCGCTTACTTCTTGGTGCCCTCGGCCTCCGGCGGGGCCGGTCGCGATCTGGTTCGTGCCGTCACCCGCAATCTACTTCCGGTACAAGAGGGGTTGCCCGAAGAGGAACTGGTGCTGGGCGGTGTGGAGTCGGCGGCGCTAAGCTATTTTGATGGTCTAGGTTGGACCGAGACGTGGGATTCGACGGCGACGGAGACCCTGCCCTCGGCGCTGCGCTTCAGTTTCGTCCTTGCGGGGGAAACGGGCGGCGGGCCAGCGGGGACCTACGAGGTGGTGGTGCCGGTGTTGGTGAAAACCACCGCCACCCTAGCGCAGGAGGAGGAGGGCGCGCTGCCATGAGCTGCCAACCTTCCCCTGGGAGCGCGCGGCGCCGCGGCTCCGTGATGATCATTGTCCTCTGGGTCTGCCTCGGCCTCGTGGCGCTGGCCGTGTACTTTGCGGACCAGATGTCGGCCGAGCTGCGGGCGGCGGACAACCAAGTGATGGAGACCGAGGCCCGGCAGGCGGCGCTCGCGGGGACGCGGTACGCGGCGTTCGTGCTGAGCCAGTTCGGACTAAACGGCACCGTGCCGCATCCGGACGATTACCGAGCCGACGCCCTTGTGGTCGGGGAGGCGGCCTTTTGGTTCCTCGGGCGCGATCCGGACCAGCGCCCGGGCGATGAACCGGTTTTCCGGCTGGTGGACGAGGCCTCCAAGCTCAACCTCAACTCCGCCCCGCGTTCGATGCTGGAGCTCTTACCGGGGATCACCCCGGAACTGGTCGACGCGATCGTGGCCTGGCGCTCCCGCAGCCAGAGCGGGGGCGGGGACAGCACCTATGGGCTGCTCGATCCGCCGCGGTTAAATAAGGGGGCGCCGTTTGAGACGGTCGACGAGTTGCGGCTGGTCTACGGGGCCTCGCTGGACGTCCTGCTCGGGGAGGATGTGAATCGGAACGGCATCCTCGACGAGAATGAGAACGATGGCGACCAGTCGGCGCCGCGGGATAACGCGGACGGCCTGGTTCAGCCGGGCCTCCTCGAGTACGTGACCGTGTACAGCCGCGAGCCGAACACCCGCCCGGATGGTTCGCGGCGGCTGAATGTCGCGACGGCGCAGTCCCGGCAGTCCCCGGCTTTCCTTCAGGTGCTCGGCCGGCTCGGAGGGGGGCGCGCCCAGGAGATCGTGCGCGCTTTGGGTAGCCAGGAGTTGCGCAGCCCGGCGGAATTGATGGTGGAGGGGCGTTTCACGGCCGAGGAATGGGCCCAGATCCGGGATGAGGTGACGACCAGCTCCGGCTCGACCGTGACCGGGCGGATCAACGTTAATACGGCCGACGAGGTGGTGTTGGGGTGCATTCCGGGTATTGGGCCCGAGAACGCGCCGGCGCTCGTCGCTTACCGGCTGGCGAACCCCGATGCGGTGCGCGGCTCCTTTGCGTGGCTGGCGCAGGTGCTGAGCCGCGGCTCGATTACTCGCGCGGGGCCGTACATCACGGATCGCTCCTACCAGTTCACCGCGGACGTGGTGGCCGTGGCCCGCGGGGGCCGGGGCTATGCCCGGACCCGTACCGTTTTCGACGCGAGTCGATCGACCCCGCGGATCGTCTATCATCAGGATCTCGCGGCCAGCGGCTGGGCCCTCGGCCCCAGCGCCCGGCAACTGCTGCGGGAAACCCGTAATCGCCTATGAGCCACCGCCTGCCCCCTTCCTTCCTCGTCTTGGCCTTCGAGCCGGGCCACCTGCGCGCGGCGCTGGTCCGCCGCGGGAAGTCCGCGCCGCCGGAGGTCCGCGCCTTCAGCGCGCCCCTGACGCTCGACCTCCTACATCCCGAGCCAGAATTGGTCGGTCGGGAGATTCGCAATCAGTTGGAGGCGGCGGGCGTGGCGGAGCGGCACGTGGTCGTCGCGCTGCCTGCCGCTTGGGTGATGACCCTGCCGGTGGCGTTGCCGCCGGGGTTGGCCGGCGATGATCTGGACGGCTTCCTGCAACTGGCGGCGGAACGCGGGTTCCCGAGCGCGCCCGAAGAACTGCAGATCGTCCGTTCCAGCTGGGAGGCCGAAGGCGAGCGGCGAGTCACCCTGCTCGCGGTGGCTCGAGCGCAGCTGGATAAATTGGACCTCGTGTTGCGAGCGGCGGGGCTCCGACCGGCGGGCTTCACCCTAGCTTTAACGGCGGTGCCCGGGGCGCTGGGATCCGCGGCCGAGGGCCAGATCACGCTTTGGCTCGAGGGCGAAGGCGCCGTTTTGCTGGTCGGGCTGCAGGGGGCGGTGGTGGCGTGGCGCGCCTTGGAGGCGACCATTGAGTCGGAAGCGGGCGAGCGGGTGCTGCATTCGGCGGCCCTGCTGCGGGAGCTACGGATCACGCTGCAGCAGGTACCCGAAGCGGCGCGGCCAGCGCTCCGCCGGCTTGGGCTACAGGGCGATCCTGCCCTCGTGGAAGGGCTCGCGACGGCGGTGGAGGCGTGGGCGAACGAGGCGAACCTCAAGGTGGTGGCAGCCGGGCCCGGTCGGGTGCCCGGCGAGGAACTGGTCGAGCGCTTGGCCCTAGCGCGGGCCAGCGGGCAGGGTGGGGACCTCGAGTTCCTGCCGCCGCGACCCAGCCGCTGGGCGCAACTTGCCGCCCGGTACAGCTCCCGGCGCCTCGCGACGGCGGGCGCGGCGGTGGCGGGCCTGCTGCTGCTGGCGGGCCTCGGCTTTGGCTGGCAGGAGTACCAGCTATGGTCCCTCCGCTCGCGCTGGGAGGCGATGGCCCCCGCGGTCAAGGAGCTCGAGACCGTCCAGTCCCGGATCCGCGAGTACCGCTCTTGGTATGACACCTCGTTCCGGAACCTCTCGATCCTGCGCAAGGTGACCGAATGTTTCCCGGAGACCGGTGCCGTCACAGCCAAGTCCTTCGAAATCAACGGTCAGACCAACGTGAGCGTCTCCGGGACCGCCCGCGACAACGCGTCGCTGCTGCGCACGCAGGACCTGCTCCGCCAGTCGCGGGAGGTGCAGGCGGTCAAGATCGAGCAGATCCGGGGCAAGACCCCGGCCCAGTTTACCTTCAACTTTCGCTGGAACGGAGCCCCCTCGCCATGAGTAAACCTCCCTTGGATCGACAACGCTGGCTGCTGATCCTGACCGGCGTCGCGCTGGCCCTGTTGCTGCTGGATAGCCTCGTGCTCAGCCCGCTGACCAGTGCTTGGCAGGCGCGGAGCGCCGAGATTGCACGCTTGCGCAAACTGGTCGCCGAGGGCGAATCGACGGCTGCCCGGGGCGAGCGGACGCGCGGGCTCTGGCAGGAGATGCAGGGTCAGGCGCTGCCCAAGGATCCGGCCAAGGCGGAGCAGGACCTGCTCACCGCCTTCGACCGTTGGGGCCGCGCTGGCGGGGTGGAGGTGGCCTCGATCAAACCGCAATGGAAGCGCGGCCAGACCAGCCAGTATTCGCTGCTGGAGTGCCGGGTGGACGTGACGGGATCGCTGCCCGCCCTCGTGCGGTTCCTGCACGAAGTGGAGAAGTCTCCGCTCGCGCTGCGGATCGACTCGCTGGAGCTCAACGCGCGGGATGAATCGGGGGGCAAGCTCTCCCTCGGTCTGTTGGTGAGTGGGCTGCGGCTGGTGCCGCTGGAGGGCCGGCGATGAACCGTGCTTCGCTCATTCCTTTGTTGGCCGTCCTGACCGTGGCCGTGCCGGCCGCGGAACGCCGGCGGGGCTCCGAGGGCGCCCCCGCCCCCGCTGGCGCCCCCG
>NEUZ01000057.1 GCA_002304435.1 Opitutia bacterium Tous-C8FEB
TGCATCTTGGCGGGCGGGATCACCTCGTTCCAGCTGGGTTTCGGGGCGGTGGGTGGCGCGGCCGCGGGCCTCGTCTGGCCGGCGGGCGTGGCCTACTGCCTGATCGTGGCGCTGTGTCTGGCGCAGATCGCCTCTGCCTTTCCCACGGCCGGCGGGCTCTACCACTGGAGCGCCTTGCTGGGCGGGCGTGGCTGGGGCTGGGCGACGGCGTGGTTCAACCTCCTGGGCCTCGTGTTCGTGACTGCGTCCGTCAACGTTGGCGCCACGCAGCTGCTGCTCACATTCGCGGCCCCGCTTGCCGGGTGGGACGCGGCGGCGTTCGGACCCTGGGTACAGGCCGCAGTCGTGGCGGCTATCACGCTGTCCCAGGCCGCGTGCAACCACTTCGGGATCCGGCTGGTGACGCGGCTGACGGACCTGAGCGGAGTGCTGATCCTGGTGGTCGCGGTCGTGCTCACGGTGGCGCTGCTGGCGGCGGCGGCGGCGCTCGACTGGGGCCGGCTGGTGCGGTTCGCGAACCACAGCGGCCCGGCCGGCGGCGGGGTGTGGCCGCCCGAGGGGTCGCTGACGCGTCTCGCGGCGCTCGCGCTGATCTGGCCGCTCTACACCATCACGGGGTACGATGCCTCGGCACACGCGGCGGAGGAGACGCGCGAAGCGGCGCACAACGTCCCGCGGGGCATCGTGCGATCGGTGCTGCTCTCCGGCGGCTTCGGCTGGGTGATGGTGGTGGCCTTCGTGCTAGCGCTACCGGATGTGGGCGCGGGGGCGGCGAAGGGCGCGGACGTGTTCTCGTGGCTCCTCTCCTCCACCCTCCCCGCCCCGCTTGCCACCGCGCTCTGGGCCGGGATCATCGCGGCGAACTACTGCTGCGGCCTAGCGTGCGTCACCTCCACCTCGCGGATGATCTACGCCTTCGCGCGGGACGGCGGCCTGCCGGCGGCGGGAACGTTGCGGGGCGTTTCACCGCGCTGGGGCACGCCGGTGGCGGCGGTGTGGGTGGGAGCCGGACTCGCCTTCGCCTGTACCCTGTACACCCCGGTGTATTCGACCCTGACGGCGGGCGCGGTGATCTTCGTTTATGTCTCCTACCTGATGCCGATCCTCGCCGGCCTAGGCGCGTGCGGCGGGCGCTGGCGGCGGATGGGCCCGTTCGATCTCGGCGCCGGCCGTTTCCGGCTACTCGCGATCCTCGCGCTGCTGGGTGGCGTGGGCGTGGTCTGGGTCGGCATCCAGCCCCCGAACGAGGCCGCCCTGCCGCTCGCGGCCGGGGCCGCGCTGCTCCTCGCCGTGCTCTGGTGGGGCGGGATCCGGCGCCGCTTCCCCGGGCCGCCCGTCGCCGCCCTTACGCCCGATTCCAACTGAGCGCCGCAGCCCGGCTCGGGGATAGGGAGATGGTCCTCAAGGACGATGACGCGCGCTTGACCGACACCGGTTTGTCACCGACGGCGCCTTGACCCTTCCCGCGCCGGGCCGTTGCCTCGGGGAATGCCCGACCCCGTTGCCCCGCTCCCCGGCAGTTTTCCCCTCACCCGCCGCCGCTTCGTGCTCGCCGGCGCCTCCCTCGCCGCCGCGGCCGCCGCTTCCTCCACGCGCCTCCGCGGAGCGGTGGCGGCCGCCCCGAAGCTGACCGGTTATCCGTTCACTCTAGGCGTGGCCTCGGGCGATCCGACGCCCGACGGCTGCGTGCTCTGGACCCGCCTTGCACCCAAGCCGCTCGAGCCCGGCGGCGGGATGCCGGCCGAGCCCGTGGAGGTCGGCTGGCAGGTGGCGGAGGATGAGGGGATGGGCCGCGTGGTCGCGCGCGGCACCGCCGTCGCGAATCCGGGCTGGGCCCACTCGGTGCACGTCGAGGTCGTCGGCCTCCGTCCCGGGCGCTGGTACTGGTACCAGTTCCGCGCCGGATCCGAGGTGAGTCCCAAGGGGCGGACCCGGACCTTCCCGGCGGCGACCGAACTGCCCGAGCGGCTGCGCTTCGCTTTCGCCTCCTGCCAGCACTACGAATCCGGCCTGTTCACCGCCTACGAGCATATGGTGCGAGAAGCCCCCGACCTGATCGTGCACCTCGGGGACTACATCTACGAGGGGGCCGCGGCCAACGGTCGCACGCGACGCCACAATAGCGGGGAGATTCTTACGCTCGACGACTACCGGGCCCGCCACGCGCTGTACCGTCTCGATCCGGCCCTGCAGGCCGCGCACGCGGCGGCGCCGTGGATCGTCACTTGGGACGACCACGAGGTGGTGAACAACTACGCGGGCGACATCCCGCAGGACCCGGGGCGGACCACGCGGGAACAGCTCCTCCGCCGCCGCGCCGCCGCCTACCAGGCCTATTACGAGGCGATGCCCCTACGCCGGGCCCAGTTGCCGAGCGGGCCGGATATGCCGCTGTACCGCCGCGTCACCGCTGGGCGGCTCGCGGACTTCCACGTGCTCGACACGCGCCAGTACCGCACGGACCAACCGCTCGGCGACGGTCGCAAGCCGCCGCACCCCGCACAACTCGACCCCGCGGGCACGCTGCTCGGCCCGACGCAGCGCGCCTGGCTGCGCCAAGGCCTCGAGGGCTCGGCCGCGACGTGGAACGTCCTTGCCCAGCAGGTGATGTTTGCCCGCGTCGACAAATCCCCCGGCCCCGAGATCTCCCTCAGTATGGACCAGTGGCCCGGTTACGAGCACGAGCGGCGGCTCCTGCTGCGCCACTGGCGCGAGGCCGCGGTGCGTAACCCGGTCGTGATCACCGGCGACATCCATTCCAACTGGGCCAACGAGCTCGGCCCCGACTTCGAGCGCCCCGACGACCCGGTCACGGCCGTGGAATTCGTCGGGACCTCCATCAGCTCGAGCGGCGACGGCCGGGCGGAATCCAAGGGCCTCGAGCGGTTGCTCGCGGAGAACCCCGGCGTGAAGTTCCAGAACGAGGAGCGTGGCTACGTCACCTGTGAGCTCACCCCGCGGACGTGGACCGCACATTACCGCACAGTTCCGTTCGTGACCCGGCCGGGCGCGCCGCTCGTGACGCGCGCCTCGTTCCGCGTCGAGGCCGGCCGCCCCAAGCTGGAGCGGGCCTAATCAGCGCCCCTGCCCCGTGCCACCGGTGGCGCGCAGGGGCAGGTGCAGGGAGCGAAATCGCGGCGGGAAAGAGGGCGGCGCAGCCGATGCGTCCGGCCCGTTAAACGTGACGGCGCGTGCCCGCGCGGCCGAATGCTTGCGCCCCGCGTCCTCCAAGATCACCTTCCCGTATGCCCAGCGACGTCGTCCTCGTCACCCTCAAGGGGGTTATGCCCACCGCGAACGGCTGCGCCGTGTTCCTCGGCAACGACGCCAAGACGTTCGTGATTTACGTCGACGCGCCCGTCGGCGGCGCGATCCAGATGACGCTCAGCGGCGCCAAGCGCGAGCGACCCCTCACCCACGACCTGATCGGGAGCATCCTACTCGGGCTGGGCGCGCACGTGGAGCACGTCGTCATCAACGACGCGCGCGAGAGCACCTTCTTCGCCCGGATCCTCCTGCGGATGGAAAACGAGCTCGGCCGGAAGCTGATCGAGCTGGACGCCCGCCCGAGCGACTCGATCGTCCTCGCCTTGCAGCAGCAGCGCCCGATCCACGTAGCGCGCGCGGTCTTCGACCAGGCAGAGGACATGACCGAGGTGCTGGAACGCGTGCTGAAGCAGCAGGCTGGCGAGAGCGAAGAGGGGCCGGCGTGAGCGGCTCCCACCTCCCCTTGCCGGCCGGCCTGTTCCCGGGCGCCCCGCTGACCGCGCTGGCGCCGATGCAGGACGTCACGGACTTGGCGTTTATGCGCGTGACCGCGCATTACGGCGCCCCGGATTACTACTTCACGGAGTTCCTGCGCGTGCACGCGCAGTCGCGCCCGGAGGCGCACATCGTGCGCTCGATCACGGAAAATGACACCGGGCGACCTGTCTTCGCTCAGCTGATCGGCGAGGACTTGGTGCACCTCCGGCGCACCGTCGCCGCGCTCCTGCCACTTCCCGTCGCCGGCATCGACCTCAACCTCGGCTGCCCCGCCCCCAAGGTCTACCGCAAGAATGTCGGCGGCGGCCTGCTCCGGGATCCGGACCGGGTTGACGCGATCCTCGGAACCCTGCGCGAGGCGGTGCCGGGCCTGCTTACCGTGAAGATGCGGCTGGGTTTCGAGGACACCGCCAACTTCGACCGGCTGCTCGACCTGATGAACGCCCACCGCGTCGACCTGCTCACGGTGCACGGGCGCACGGTCCGGGAGATGTACCGCAGCGAGGTGCGCTACGGGATGATCGCCCACGCGGTCCGGCGGGTGCGCTGCCCGGTGCTGGCGAACGGCAACGTGACCTCGGCCGCGGCGGCGGCGCGCGTCCTCCGCGAGACCGGAGCCGCCGGGGTGATGATCGGCCGGCACGCGATCCGCAACCCGTGGATCTTCCGCCAATGCCGGGAACAGTTCGCCGGGGGCGCCGCCCGTGACGTCACGCTCGCGGAGGTGCGCGGCTACATCGAGCGGCTGTTCGACGCCACGCGGCCGCCGGGGCTGCCCGAGCGGCTGCACGTGAACAAGATGAAGAAGTACCTCAACTTCGTCGGCCAGGGCGTCGACCCGGAGGGCCGTTTCCTGCACGAGATGCGGCGCACGGAAAGCGCGGCGGATCTCTTCGCGGTGTGCGACCGCCATCTGCTCGCGGAGCCCGCGCGGCCCTTCGCCCCTGAACCCTACCCGGGCGTCATCGCGCGGCCGAACTGCGAGACCCCCGCGGGCGACGCGGACGGCTGCTCGCTCGAGTCGGTCACTGCCTGAGGCCGTCCCCTTCGGGCCGCTAAATTTTCCAGCTCTGGAGGATCCGGATGTAATTGTCGCGCTCGAAGGCCGAGGGATCCGGGCAGTGCCGGCCTCAGGCCCAGTGCTGGCGCAGCTTGCCCCGGACGAACCGCACGCTCTCCGCGAGCTGCTCGATGCCGTCCACCCCGTCCTCGATACTCACCCAACCGTCGAAGCCGGCGGCGCGCAGGGTGGAGAAGATGGCGTCGTAGTCGTTGAGGCCCCGGCCGATGGTGCCGTGGCGCAGGCGCTTCGCGTAGCCCTCCGGACCACCTTCCTCCCGGCGCAGGTCCTCCAAGGTGCCCTCGGCAAGGTAACGGTCGCTGGCGTGCATCGTCACCACTCGGTCCTTCACCCGGGCTAGCAATTCCAGCGGGTCGTCGCCCGCGAGGAAAGCGTTGCTCGGGTCGTAGTTCACCCCGAAGCGCGGATGGCGGATCCGGTCTACGAGCGCGCAGAAGACGTCCATCTTCTGGGCGAACTCCGGGTAGCTCCAGAAATCGTCCTTGTAGTGGTTCTCGAGGATCAGCGTGACGCCGCACGCCTCCGCTTCGGGCAGGCAGGCCTCGATACAGCCGGTCACAAGGTCAAGGCCCTGCTCGCAGGTGAGCTCCGGGCGGCGCTGGCCCGAGAGGACGCGGCAGTAACCGGCGCCCAAGGTGGCGGCCATCCGGATCCAGCCCTTCTCCCGCTCGATCTCGGCGCGCCGCAGCGCAGGATCGGGCTGCGAGAAATCCGGCGAGCAGCACAGCATCGGGATCACCATCCCGCGCTCCTCCACCAGCCGGCGGGCGGGCGCCCACCCGGAAGGGTCAGCCAGCTCGAGGAAACCACTGTAGAACTCGAGCCCGTCGACCCCGAGCGGCACCGCCAGATCCGCCCAGTCGCGGAGCGTCATCGTGCCCTCCCGGCAGAGGGGGCGCATATAAGCTTTAGGGAAGGCGGCGAGGCGAGGCATCGTGGGTCAGACTTTGACGGGGTTGCGGCCGTGCAGGGAGTACTGCTCCAGCTCGATGACGGTACCGTTCACGGGGCCGGACTCCTCGGCGAGGAGGTAGACGGCCGCGGCGGCGACCTCCTCCGGCCGGAGCAGGCGGCCGGACGGCGCAAAGACCGCCGGCAGCCGCTCGTGCCAGTCGGGCGGCTGGCCCTCGGACACCTGCATCGCGTGTTCCCGCTCGGTCAGCACCCAGCCGACGTTGAGGTGGTTGCAGCGGACCCCGTCCGCCGCGTGGGCGTTCGCAAGGTTGCGCGAGAGCGTCTGCAGGGCACCCTTGGACACACTGTAGTCAAGGAGCGTGGCCTCGCCGCTCAGGGCGTTGATCGAGCCGATGTTGACGATGCAGCCCCGGTGGGCGCGCAGCTCCGGCCACGCCGCCTGGATGAGCAGCAGCGGCGCGCGAACGTTGATCGCCATCATCCGGTCGAAGCCCACCGCCGACGCGGTCGCGAGCGTGCTGCGGGCCACGAGGGCCGCGTTGTTGACGACTGCGTCGACCCGGCCGAAGGCGCGCAAGGCCGCCGCCACGATCCGCCCCCCCGCATCGGGATCAACGAGATCTTCCAAGTGCAGCGCCGTCGCGGTCCCCAGCTCGGCCACCGTGCGCGCCCCTGCCACCGCGTCGATTCCGTGCACGAGCACCCGGGCGCCCTCGGCCACCGCCCGCGCCGCGATCGCGCGGCCGATGCCGCCGGTCGCGCCGGTTACAATGACGACCTTGTCCCGGAGGCGCATCGGCTCAGGCCGGCTTGAGAACGGCCTTCACGATCTCACCGCCGTGCATCCGCTCGAAGGCGGTGTGCCATTCCTCGAGCGGCCAGACACCGCCGGTAATCGGCCTGACGTCGAGGCGGCCGGAGGCGAGGAGGGCGAGCACGCGCTCCCACATCGGCCACGTGTGGCTGAAGCTGCCTTGCAGCGTGACGTTCTTCTGCACGAGGGGATCCAGCGAGAAGTTCAGTGGCTGCGGTCCCCAACCCACCTTGCTGATCCAGCCCGCGGGCCGCACCAGCTCCAGGGCGGTGCGGAGCGCGGCGGACACGCCGGCCGCGTCGACCACCCCGTCCGCGCCCAGACCGTCGCGGCGCCGGGCCCATTCCGCGGCATCACCCACGATCACGTCGCAACCATACGCCCGCGCCACTTCGAGGCGGACCCGGTCCCGCTCCAGACCGACGAGGGCGACCTCCGCCCCAGCGAGCCGCGCCATCGCCGCGCAGAGGATGCCGATGGGTCCCGGACCGAGAACGATGATGCGATCGCCGGGCTGGACTCGGCCGTTTTCAATCACGGCGTTGTAGGCGACACAGCAAGGCTCCGTCAGTGCGGCCTGTTCCAGCGGCAAACCATCCGGGACGCGGTGCAGGCAGCGGGCGGGGACGCGCACGAAGCGGGTCATCGCACCGTCCACGCCGTAGCCGAAGCCCTTGCGGCGCGGATCGAGGTTATAGCGGCCCGCGCGGGTAAGCGGGCTGGCGGGATCGACCACTGCAGCGGTCTCGCTGACCACGCGGTCGCCTTCAGACCAGCCGCGGACGCCGGCCCCGAGCTCGGCGATCCGACCGCCGAACTCGTGCCCGAGCACGACCGGGTAGTTGACGGGCCAGCTGTGCTGGCCGGTCCACTGGTGCAGGTCGCTCCCGCAGACGCCGACCGCCTCGACGGCGAGGATCACGTCCTCGGCGCCCGGCACCGGGCGCGCGAACTCGCGGAGCTCCACGCTGTGCGGCGCGGAGGAGAAATTGACGACGGCGGCGGACTTCATGGGAGGGAGCGGGGGCGGACGGGGACGTCCCCGTGGGCGTGGACGCGTTCGCAGATCAGGCGGAGCGTGCCCTCGAGGTCACCTCCGGCGGTGCGGAACGAGTCCGCGTCGACGGCCAGCGGGGCCCCGATCACGACCAGGGGCGCGCCATATTCCGGGGTGCGGACGGCCTGCTCAAGCGTCAGGCCGCCAACCGCCTGGACGGGAATACCCACGGCGGCGACCACTTCGCGGAGCTGGTCCAGCGGGCTCGGCATCCGTCGCCCGGCGGCGGCAATTCCACGGCGCTCGTCGTAGCCAATGTGATGGATGACGAAGTCGCAGCCGAGGTCCTCGATCAGCCGGGCCCCGTCCACCATGTCAGGGCAGCCGAGGTTGTCGCCCATCACCTTTACCCCGTGGTCGCGGCCCGCCTTCACCACGCAACGTAGCGTTTCTTCGTGGGCCCGAGCCATCACCACCACGTGGGTGGCGCCGGCCTTCGCCATCATCTCCGCCTCGAGGTAGCCGCCGTCCATCGTCTTGAGGTCGGCGACGATCGGCACACCGGGGAAACGCTCCCGCAGGGCGCGCACCCCGTGGAGACCCTCGGCGAGGATGAACGGGGTACCAGCTTCGAGCCAGTCAACGCCCGCGCGAAGGGCAGTGGCGGCCGTGGCGAGCGCCTCCGTTCGGTCGGTCAGGTCGAGGGAAATCTGGACGATGGGACGCATAAGCAGGGAATCAGGTCTGACGGAGGCCGGAGCAGAAGCGGACCAGCCGAGCGACACCCTTGGCGATGATCTCGTCGCTGGTCGCGTAACTGAGGCGGAGGTAGCCCTCGGCGCCGAAGGCGCTGCCGGGCACCGCGGCAACCTTTTCTTGGTCGAGGAGCCGGTTGCAGAACTCGACGTCAGTCAGACCGAAGCGAGAAATATTGGGGAAAAGGTAGAAGGCGCCCTCGGCGAGCAGGCAGGAGATGCCCGGGATGCGGTTGAGCTCGGCGTGCAGGTTCCGGCGCCGACGGTCAAAGGCCGCGAGCATCGTCGCGAGCGCGGCCGCCGTCTTCTCCTTCTGCTGCAGCGCCGCGAGCGCGCCGAACTGGGCGAACGTGGTGACGTTCGAGGACATCTGGCTCTGCAGTTCCGCGATCGCCTTCGCGATGGGCAGCGGCGCGAGCGTGGTGCCGATGCGCCAGCCGGTCATCGCGTACGTCTTCGAGAAGCCGGCGACGGTGATGGTCCGCGCCGCGGCCTCGGGCGCGAGCGTCGCGACGCAGGTGGGCTTCACGCCGTCGTACACCAGGTGCTCGTACATCTCGTCGGAAAGGATGTAGAGGTTGTGGCGGAGGGCGACCGCGACGATGGCCTCGAGCTCGGCGCGGGAGTAGACGGCGCCGGTCGGGTTAGACGGGGAATTGAGAATCAGCAGACGCGTGCGCGGGGTGATGGCGGCCTCGACCATCGCGGGCGTGAGGCGGAAACCCGTGCGGTCGTCGGCCAGCACGAAGCGGGGAACGGCGCCGGCCAGCTTCACCATCTCCGGATAGCTCACCCAGTAGGGGGCGGGCACAATGACCTCGTCGCCCGGCGAGCAGGTCGCGAGGACGCCGAGGTAGCAGCTGAACTTGCCGCCCGGGGAGACGATGACCTGGGCTGGAGTGGCGCGCAGGCCATACTCCGCGGCGTAACGGTCGGCGATCGCCTGCCGCAGCGGTTCGATGCCCGGCGTCGGCGCATACTTGGTCTTGCCCGCGCGGAGGGCCGCGGCGCAGGCCTCCTTGATGTGCTCCGGGGTGTCGAAGTCCGGTTCACCGGCCGCGAAGCCGCAGACGTCCTCGCCGGCGGCCTGCAGGGCCTTCGCCTTGGCGTCGACCGCGAGGGTCGGGGACGGGGCCACGTTGCGGGCCCAAGTGGAGAGGGGGGCGGGGGAAGCGTGCATAGACAGCGCGGGACCAAAGGGACGGGCCCGAGCTATGGCAAGCGCGGCGCGGGCCCGCTCGCCCGGCCTACCGACGGCCCGGTTTCACCGGCATCGCCGCCAGTGCGAGCCGCAGCAGTTCGCCGACGCTAACGCAATTCTGCCGCGCGTGGCGGCGGAGGAGGGCGCGCTGGTCCGCGCTCACCCGCACCGAGAGCTGGCGCTGCTTCGCGCGCACGGGGCGGCAGCCAGCAAAGTCGAACGCCGCGAGCGCTGCCCGCACCACCGCACTGGCCGAGGCGTAGCCGTGACCGCGGCGGCAGGCCTCGAGCCGCGCCTCCATCTCCTCAGTCAGTTCAAAGGTGAGCGGGGAGGACTTGGGGGAGGCCATCGGGACGCGGGGGTTGGGGTGGAGGGTTGGTGTCACGCCGGCCCCAGGCTCCGCAACGCAAATTTGCGCGCGGCAAGCGCGCCGCACCGCTCGCAAATGGGAGATTCATCTGCCGGCGCGCCCGTGTCGGCGGTCTAACCACTCCTCGATCCGGGCGAGCGGCCAAGTCGTGATCACCTGTTCCGGCACCAGCCAGCCCTTGCGCGCCGCATTGACGCCGGCACGGACGTGCTCAAGGCCGGCGGTGTCGTGAGCGTCCGGATTGATCGCACAAAGGAGCCCCCGCTCAGCCGCCCGGCGCCAGTGCCGCCAATCCAGGTCCAGCCGCCACGGGTTCGCATTGAGCTCGATCACGACCCCGTTGGCCACCGCGGCGTCGATCACGCGGCCCACGTCGACGGCATACCCCTCGCGCCGGAGCAGCAGGCGCCCAGTGAGGTGACCGAGCATCGTGGTGCGCGGGTGCTCGAGGGCCCGGACGATCCGCGCCGTCATCGTTGACTCGTCCTGGCCGAAGGCCGAGTGGACGGAGACCACGACGTAGTCCAACTGGGCGAGGATCTCGTCGGCGAAGTCGAGGCTGCCGTCGGGGAGGATGTCGCACTCCGTGCCGGCAAAGAGCCGCACCGGGCAGCGTCCGGACGCGTTGAGCGCGCGGATCTCCGCCACCTGCGCGAGGAGGCGGTCCTCGTGGAGGCCGCGCGCCTGGAAGCTGGACTTCGAGTGGTCCGCGATGCCGAGGTATTCCCACCCCAGCGCGCCGGCCGCCGTCGCCATCTCCGCGAGCGTGTTGCGACCGTCGGAGGCGGCGGTGTGGTTGTGGAAGGCCCCGCGCGTGTCGCCCGCGGTGATGAGGCGCGGCAGTTCGCCCCGTTCGGCGGCCTCAATCTCCCCCCTGCCCTCGCGCAATTCGGGCGGGATAAAGGCGAGACCGAGAGCGCGAAACAGGTCCTCCTCCGCCGCCACCGGGGGCGGCGGCGTTTCTGCGCCCCCGACCGCGGTCAGGCCCCATTCGCTCAGGCTCCAGCCGCGGGCGAGAGCGCGCTGCCGCAGCTGCACGTTGTGTTCCTTGGAGCCCGTAAAGTGGTGCAGCGTGAACGCGAACTGCTCCGCGGGCACCAGCCGGAGGTCCGCCTGCAGCCCGCTCTCGAACCGCACGCTGGCCTTGGTTTCGCCGTGGGCGGTTACCTCGCCGACACCCGGCTGGGCGACAAACCAGGCCACGACCGGCGCGGGATCCTCCGCCGCCACGATGAAGTCGAGGTCACCCACGGTCTCCAACCCGCGGCGCAGGCTACCCGCCGCCTCCGCGCGGCGCACCGCCGGCAGCGCCCGCAGGCCCGCGAGGATCGCGCCCGCCAGTTCCGCCGCGTCCCACCAGAGATGGCGGCGCCCGTAGGCCTCGCGGTTGCGCACGCCGGCGAGCAGCTTCTCCTGCGTCTTCGCGCCAAAACCCTCCAGCTCCGCGACCTTGCCCGCGGTGCAGGCAGCCGCGAGCGCCGCCACCGAGTCCACCCCAAGCCGCTCGTGCAGGGCCCGGATCTTCTTCGGTCCCAGGCCCGGGACCTCCAGCAACTCCACCAGGCCCGGCCCCACGGCCGCCCGCAGTTTCTCCACGAAAGGCAGCTGACCCGTCGTGTGCAGGGTGGTGATCTTCTCGGCCAAGGCCTCGCCAATGCCCTTGACGATCCGGAGCTCGCCGGCGGCGACCAGCCGCGCGAGGTCGGCCTCCTCCATCCCCTCCAGCACGCGGGCGCCCGACTGGTAGGCGCGCACCTTGAAGGGATTTTCCCCCTGCAGCTCGAGCAAGGTCCCGATCTCGAGCAGGACGTCAGCGATCTCGTTCTTGGTCATCGGCTCCCTGCAGCTAGTCCCCGGCGGGCCGCGCCGCAAGCGTTGCCCCAACCCGGCGCAGCGCGGCGCGGTCTACCTTGCCCGCCGCGTTGCGCGGCCAGGTCTCGACGGCGACCCAGCGGCGAGGACGTTCCCAGGCGGCCAGCCCCGCGAGCGCCGCCGCCGGATCGGCGCAGGGCGCTCCCGCCGGATGGAATGCGACCACGATCTCACCCCACTCCGGATCGGGCAACCCGAGCACCGCGACCTCCTCCCAGAGTCTCGCGCCCCGCAGCGCCGCCTCGACGCGCGCCGCGTCCACCTTCCGGCCGCCGGTGATGATCACCTGGTCCGCGCGGCCGAGAATGACCCAGCCACCCCCGGGGGGGGCCTCGGCGCGGTCCCCCGTGGACCACCAGCCGTCGTCGCGCCACTCCGGCCAGAGCCCGCGGCACACCGAGGCCCCGGCGACGCGCAGGCGCCCCTCGCTGTCGACCGCCAGTTCCGCGTGAGGCAGCGGCCGCAGTTCCTCCCGACCGGCGAGAAACTCCTCCGGCCGCACCACGGCCACCATCGCGGCCGTCTCGGTCATCCCGTAACTGGGCGCCAGGCGCAGTCCCTCGTCCCGCGCCCGCTGCAGCAAGTCTGGCCACGCCGGCCCACCCCCGAGGAAAATCACGCGGAAGCCACGCAGCCAAGCCACCGCCGCGGGCTGACGCAGCAGGCGCTGCAACTGCGTCGGCACCAGCGAGACGACCCAGCCGTCCGCCTTTTCCGGCAACACCGGCAGCTCCCCCGCCTCCAGGCGCTTCCACGCCCACGGCAGGTGCGTGCCTCCGGTCTCCGCGGCGCGCACCCGCGCCATCAGCCCGCTCACGTGGTGAGCCGGCAGCACGTCGACCGCGTGGATGGCACCGAGCCCAAAGTGCGCGCGCAAACCGGCCACCGCCGCCGCGAGCGTCGTCTCGTCGTGGCGCGCCCATTTGACGCCCCCGCCCGACCCGCCTGTCGGCAGGGCCAGCCACCCACGCGCCTCCCCCGACGGGCGCCCATCGGGCAGCGTCAGCAATGCCTCCGCTTCCCGCCGCGCCTCCAGTCCCCAGCCCGGATCGAGCACGAAAAGCATCCTCCCGACCGCGCGCGCGCAGCCGGTCGCCTCCACCAGGGCTCTCAGGCGAGCGCGTTCCACGCCTCCTCCAGGTCAAGGGCCGCGACGTCTTCCCGCCGCAAAAAGGGAGCCGCCGCGGGTCCGTCCAGCGCGCGCGCGGCAAACAGGGGCCACACGCCGAAGCCGAGCGCGTGCCGCTCCCCCGGCCAGGCCCAAGCCCGGCGCAAGGCGTGCGCCGCGCCGACCCGCGTTTCCAGCGCGGACGAAAACACGACCCGCGCCCTAGCCCGCGCGAGCGCCGCCAAGGTCGCCGTGGGCGCGGCGTGCAGCGTCAGCTTCAGCACGAAAAAGCCGGACCAGCCTTCGGCCAGCCAGCGCGCGACATCGCCGTCACCGGCCAGGGACTCGTCCAATGCGAGGGGCGTCGGGAACGCGCCGGCAAGGCCGCGCAGCAGGTCGTCCGCGCGGGCCCGGTCGCGCGCGCTGGCACCGGGCGGCGCGGCCACGGGTTGTTCGACGAACTCCACCGGGCGCCCGGCGCAGCGTTCCAGCCAGCGCTCGGCGACCCGGCGCTCCCACGCGCCGTTGGCGTCCAGCCGCAGCCGGCCCCCGGGCGGCAGACGGCCGCAAAGCTCGTCGAGCAGACCGAGTTCATCCGCGGGATCCCCGACGCCGACCTTCCACTTGAAGACCCTGAAGCCGGCCTCGGCGAAACCCGACATTCGCGCGGGTGCCTCCCCACCCGCTGGGAGCAGCGCGGCGACCCCCAGGGCAGAAGGCTCCGGCGGAAGCACGCACGGCTCCCGCGCCGCCGCCACGGCCCCGCGCAGGCACGCGAGCCCCAGAGGCAACCGGTCCAGGGCGGCCTCCTCCGCCCACTCCCCCAGTTCACCGAGTGCCGCCTCCGCCGCGTCCACGGTTTCCGTGGTCCAGCCGGGCAGCGGCGCGCATTCGCCCCAACCGGCGCGGCCGGCAGTGTCCTCGACGCGCAGCAGCAGGCCCTCGCGGTGCGTCCACACGCCGTGCGCCGTGCGCACCGGCCCGCGGAAGGGCAGGCGGTAGCGGCGGTGCTGCAGGCGCAGGCGCGCGGTGGACATCCCCCCAACGAGCCGGGCGGCGCGCCGAACGCAACCCCGCAGGCCGGCCGCACTTTCCGTTTGCCCTCGCCCCCCGGCGCCCTACTCCGTTCCCGGCAACCTTATGTCCTCGGTTGCCACGCCCTCCCCCGCCTCCGCCGCCGCGGACGGCGAGTATTTCCTCCCGGCCGACGCCTTCTTCCGCGCCAACCTGCCGATGGCGCTGACCTTCGACGACGTCTCGCTGGCGACCCTCTACTCGGAGATCCTGCCCAAGGACGCGGACACCGCCACCGCGCTCAGCGACACGCTGCGCCTCCAGATCCCGGTGCTTTCGTCGGACATGGACACCGTGACCGAGTCGCGGATGGCGATCGCGATGGCGCTCAACGGCGGCCTCGGGCTGATCCACTACAATATGGCGCCGCGCGACCAGGTGAAGGAGGTCGCCCGGGTGAAGCGCCACATCCACGGCCTCATCCAGGACCCCATCACGGTGGCACCGGACCAGCTGATCGGCGACGTGCTCGGGATGATCGATGCCCGCCGCTTCGCCTTCTCGACCTTTCCGGTCGTCGACGAGGCCGGCCGCCTCGCCGGGCTCCTCTCGGGCAACGTGGTCAAGGACCGCTACCGCGCGAAACGGGTGGCCGAGGTGATGACGCCCCGGGAGCAGCTCCGCACCGTAGACCAGCGCGACGTCGCGCAGGACCCGATCCGCGCGGCGGACCGGTTCTTCTCGGAGAACGTCGGCAGCAACAAGATGCTGGTGGTGGACGCCGCCGGCGCCCTCCGCGGCCTGATCACCGCCTCGGACGTCGAGCGCATCACCGGCGAGGCGAAATCCCGCCGCAAACCCGCCCGCGACCAGGAGTTCCGCCTCGTCGCCGGCGCCGCGCTCTCGCCCATCCGGCGGCCGGACGGCACCCTCGACCGCGAACGGATCATCGAACACGTCGGCGCGCTGGTCGCGGAGCACGTGGACTGCGTCGCCGTCTCGACGGCGCACGGGCACACGGCGGGCGTAGGCGATGTGGTACGGCTGGTGCGGTCGGCTTTCCCGGCCCTGACGATCCTCGCCGGCAACGTCACGAGCGCGGCCGGGGTGGAGTTCCTCGCCCAGTGCGGCGCCAACGCGATCAAGGTCGGGCAAGGCCCCGGCTCCATCTGCACCACCCGCGTGGTGGCGGGCGTGGGCATCCCGCAACTGACGGCGCTGCACGTGGCCGGCGCCGCCGCGCGCGCACACGGGGTGCGCCTGATCGCGGACGGCGGCATTACCAAGAGCGGGGACATCGTGAAGGCGCTCACCCTTGCCGACGCCGTGATCCTCGGCGGGCTGCTCGCCGGTTGCCGCGAGGCGCCGGGCGAGATCCTCGAGATCAACGGCAAGGTCTACAAGCAGTACCGCGGGATGGGTTCGCTCGCGGCGATGAAGGCCGGCAGCGCGGCGCGTTACGGACACGACAAGTCAGACACCACCCGCAAGGTCGCCGCCGAGGGCATTGAGGCACTCAAGGAGGTATCCGGCTCCGTCGACGATGTGCTGGCCAATCTGATCGGCGGCGTGCAGAGCGGAATGGGCTACCTCGGCGCAGGCACGCTTCCCGCGCTGCGGGAGAAGGCCCGCTTCATCCGGGTCTCCCCGGCGGGCCAGAAGGAAGCGGCGCCCCACGACGTAATCGAGGTCTCCACGCGGACCCACCAAGGCTGAGCCGGCGCCGCAAATTCCCGTTGACGCGCCCCGCCCCGCACCCTTCGCTCTCCCGCTCACTCGTGGCTCGGTAGCTCAGTTGGTAGAGCAGAGGACTGAAAATCCTCGTGTCCCCGGTTCGATTCCGGGCTGAGCCACCACTTTAACCCGCTGCTCCTCAAGGGGCAGCGGGTTTCTTGTGCCCCGCTGGGCACTCCGTCACTGCAACCCGGGCGGGAGCTGTTGGACGATCTTCTTGATGTCCTGCACGGCGTCGCGGTGGCAGACGAGCACCGCATCCGGGGTCTCAACCACAACCAAGTCCCGCACGCCGCACAACGCGATCGCCCGGCCGTTGCTGACGGCGATGTTGCCCTCCGCGCCCGCCGTGTAGACGGCGCCGCGCACCGCGTTGCCCGCCGCGTCCTTGGCCAGATGCCGCGGCAGCGCGGTCCAGAGGCCGACATCATCCCAGTCGAAGGACGCGAGGAGGGTTTCCACCGAAGCCGCCTTTTCCATGATGGCGTAGTCGACGGAGATCTTGGGCAGCCGGGGAAAACGCTCGGCGAGGTAGGCGGCGTGATCACCCGCCGGGAAGCCCCGCACGAAGGCCGCCAGCTCGGGAGCGTGCCGGTCTGCCTCCGCGAGGAATGCGCCCACGCTCCAGAAGAACATCCCGGCGTTCCACGCGTGCCGGCCGCCCGCGAGATACCCCGCCGCGGTGGCGGCGTCCGGCTTCTCGACGAAGCGGCTGACCTGGCGGAACACGCCCGCCTCGCCGCGCGCCAGCTCCGGGCCCAGCTCAAGGTAACCGAAGCCCGTGGCCGGATGATCCGGCTGGATCGCGATGGTCAGGAGGGCGGACGAAGCGGCCGCGCGGGGCAGGGCCGCCGCGAGCTGGCGCCCGAAAGCCGCGCGGTCCGCGATGAACGCGTCCGCCGGCAGCAGGGCGAGCGCGGCCCGCTCGCCGCCGCGGGCCCGCACCAGCGCCGTGGCCAGGGCGGCGGCGGG
>NEUZ01000058.1 GCA_002304435.1 Opitutia bacterium Tous-C8FEB
CTCGCGGGGCGGGGCAGCTTGGGACATGAATGGAAGGCGAGGGTTGAGGAAGACGCGGCCCACGACAAGCCGGTACATATTTCCTGCTTTCCGCGGGCGGGTGGGCGGGGCACCTTCCGGAGATGATCTTGCTCGGCGTGAACATCGACCATTGCGCGACCGTGCGGCAGGCGCGCTACCGTGCCGCCGCTACGCCCGCCGGGGGTGCCATCGAGCCGGATCCGGTCCTCTTCGCCCAACTGGCGGAGCGCGCCGGGGCGGACGGGATCACCGTCCATCTGCGCGAGGACCGGCGTCACATCCAGGAACGGGACGTCTGGCGGCTGCGGGAGTCCATCGCGACGCGCCTGAATCTCGAGATGGCCTGCACGCCCGAGATGCTTGCCTTCGCGCTCCGCCTGCGGCCCGAGGCAGTCTGCTTAGTGCCAGAGAGCCGGCAGGAGATCACCACCGAGGGAGGCCTCGAGGTCGCGGGGGCCTTGGACCGCGTGCGCGCCTGCGTCGAGCCCCTGGCGGCAGCGGGCATCGAGGTGAGCCTCTTCATTGATCCCGATGAGCGACAGATCGCGGCGGCCGCCAAGGTCGCAGCTCCCTGGGTCGAGCTGCACACCGGGGCCTATGCCCACGCCTTCCACGGTCCCGGGCGGCAACGGGAGTTCCAACGCCTGCGGCTCGGCGCCGCCGCGGCCCACGCGCTCGGGCTGCGGGTCAACGCCGGCCACGGCATCAATTACGTGAACATCAGCGAACTCCGCACGCTGCCCCACCTTCACGAGCTCAACATCGGGCACAGCATCGTCAGCCGCGCCCTGTTCACCGGGGTGGAAGAGGCGGTGTCGGAGATGCGCCGCCGGATGAATCCCTGAGCCGGCCGTCCCGATGGAAATCCCCGGTCTGCCCCAGTTGCCCCCAGGCGGCATTTTGGTGGGCGTCGGCATCGACCTCATCGAGGTGGAACGCATCCGGGCGGTGATCGAACGGCAGGGGGAACGGTTTCTGGACCGGGTCTTCACCGCGGAGGAGCGCGCCTACTGCGGCACGATGAAGTTCCCGCACAAGCACTACGCCGCCCGCTTCGCGGCCAAGGAGGCGGTGTCAAAGTGCTTTGGCACCGGCATCGGCGCCGAACTGGGCTGGCGCTCGGTCTCGGTGCGGCACGGGGAACGCCACCAACCCCTCGTCCACCTCGACGAGCGCGGAAGCGCGCTGCTGCGCGCAGCCGGGGCCACCGCAGTCCACCTCAGCCTGGCCCACACGGAGGCCCTCGCGGTCGCCGTGGCCGTGCTGGTGCGGCAACCGGCGGCGGAGGCGCGCGATGGCGACTGAAGATCCCGAAGGAGCCGACCAATCCGGGGGGGACCGCCCGTCCCGCGCGTTCTCCTGGGGAATGACGGGCTTCCTCCTCGGCGCGGCCTGCGTCTACGCTTACCTCCGTCCGCGTCCCGCGCCGGCCGGTGCGCCGGCGGTGGCCCCCGTCACCGTTGCCCCGGCGCCTGAGCCGTCCGTCTTGCCGCGCACGCTCTCCACGGTGGAGGCGGTGTTCGCCGAATGGGGGGAGCGGGCCTCCTGGACGGGCAACGTCACCGAGATCGCCCTCTGGAATTCCGCAGCTGGAGCATTCACCGACTTTTACGAGGTTCGGCGGTTCGGCGGACAGTTGTACTTTCGCAGCATTCCTGCCCTCACGCGCCGGGTCATCCGCCGAGGCAAGGAGGATCCGGCCTGTCCCCTGGTGTTTACCGAGACCGAGGCGGAGTATCGCGAATGGCTGCAGCACGGCCGCACGGAGCGCCCGGCCGACGCGGTGCCCGTTACGCCGCCCTCTCCGATCCGATGATACCGCTGCCCAGTCATCCCATCCTGAGTCCCACCCAGACCCGTCTCCTAGAGGAGCGGCTGTTTGGCGCCGACGAAGCCCGGGAGTGGCCCGCGATGCGCTCCGCCGGCCGCGCCCTTGCTCGGGCCATCCGGCAGGATGCCGCGGAGCTCGGTGGACTGGAGCCGGCGGGCCGCTGGCTGGTGGTGGCAGGCAAGGGGCATAATGGCGGCGACGCCCTGCTCGCGGCCGCCTTCCTGCTGGAGATGCACCCCGGGGCGCGGATCGAGGTCTGCTTTCCCTTCGGTTCGCGGCGGCTGCGTCCCCTGGCCGCCCGCGCTTGGCGCGAGTTGGTCGCCTATTGCCCGGGGCTAGCCCTCGTGGATGGGCCGGAGGGAAGCTACGATCTGCTGCTGGACGGGCTGTTTGGCTTCCAATTCCGTCCGCCAGTGGATCCGGCCGTCCTGCGGCTGATCGACCGGCTTAACGCGTTGCCCGTGAGATTGCGGGCCGCGGTCGATCTGCCGAGTGCCGGCCTGGTCCGGGCTGATTTCACTTACGCCACGGGGGTCCTCAAGACGCCCCTCCTCGCCGCGGCGGAAGCGGGCCGGCTGCGTTATCTCGATTTGGGTTTCTTCGCGGACGAGACGCTCGCGGCCGGGCTGCCGGCGGAGGAGGCGGATCCCGGTCGCGTGCTTCTGCCGGAGGTGCTGCGGCCGCTGGCAGGTTTGCGACCCTCCGCCTCCGACAAGCGCAGTTACGGGCATTTGTTCATCCTGGCCGGCTCCGCCTCCTTTCCCGGGGCCGCGCTGCTGACGGTGCTGGCGGCGCTGCGCAGCGGGGTGGGTCTGGTCACGGCGTTCGTGCCGGAACGGCTGGTGCCCGCCTTTGCCGCCCGGACCCCAGAAGCGATGTGGGTGGGCTGGCCGGAGACGCCGTCCGGCCACCTCGCCCTCGAAGGCGAATACCTCTGGCGGGAACGGGAGGAGCGGGCTTCCGCGATTCTGCTCGGACCCGGTCTCGGCCGGGAGGCGGAGACCCTCGCCTTGGCGGAGAGCATCGCCGCCCGGGCCGTGGTGCCGCTGGTGCTCGACGCGGACGCGCTGCAACCCGGTATCATCGCGGCGGGGCCCGTGCCCCGGATTCTCACCCCGCACGCCGGGGAACTCGCCCGCATCGGCGGCCGGGGACGAATTCCGGCTGGGGCGGTACTGGTCGAAAAGGGGCCGCTCACCCGGATCGTCGCGGAGGGCAAGGTCCACCACGCGCTCTGCGGCGGGCCGGTACTTGCGCGCGGGGGGAGCGGCGATCTCCTCGCCGGGCTCATCGGGGGCATCCTCGCGCAGGATCCCCCGGAACCGGTTTGGGCCGCGGCGTGCGGGGTGCTGTGGCACGGCCGGGCCGCGGACGGGCTGGCCCGCGCGCGGGGGCAGACCGCGGTCAGCGTGTCCCAATTGCTAGACTTCCTACCGGACGCCTTACGCGAAATTCCGGGTTAAGCGCGCGTCGCACTGGCGGTCGGGAGCCGCAGGGTCGGGGAATGCCGCCGCTCACCGAAGAGCAATGTCTGCTGATCCTCAATGGCCTGCCCCATATCGGGCCGGTCACGCTGCACCGCCTGCTGGCGGCGCTGGGGGGTGATCCCGGCCGGGTCCTGACGGCGCCCCGGGAGGAACTGCTACAGGTGCAGGGCGTGGGGCCGGTGATTGCGGACACTCTCCGCGGCTGGGCGGCGCAGTTCGACCTGCCCGGCGAGGAGGAACGGATCCGAAGGAGTGGCACGCAGTTTGTCGTGGCAGCTGATCCGACCTACCCGCGGTTGTTGCGCGAGGTGCACGATCCCCCGATCGGCCTGTACCGGCGGGGCAACACTCCAGCGGGCCAGCGCTGCATCGCGATCGTCGGTTCCCGGCGCACGACCCAATATGGCCTGACCGTGGCGCGTACCTTCGCGGGCGAACTCACCCGGGCCGGCTTCTGCATTGTGAGCGGGCTGGCGCGGGGCATCGACACCGCCGCCCACGAAGGGGCGCTCGCCGCCGGCGGGACCACGGTCGCGGTGTTGGGTTGCGGCATCGATCGGGTCTACCCGCCCGAAAATCTCGGCCTGCAACGGCGGATTGAGGCGGCCGGCGCCGTGCTCTCGGAGTTTCCCTTTGGCCGACCGACCGACCGGCAATCCTTCGCGATGCGCAACCGGATTGTTTCCGGGATGAGCGAGGCGGTGATTGTGGTCGAAAGCGGAGCCTCTGGGGGGGCAATGATCACCGCCCGTTTCGCCGGGGAACAGGGCCGCCTGCTCTTCGCGGTCCCCGGCCGGGTGGATCAGCCGACGAGTGCGGGCTGCCATCAGCTGATTCGCGACGGGGCAACCTTGCTCACCACGGTCGATGAGCTGCTGTCCGAGCTGTCCTACCTAGACGGCCTGCATCCCCACACCAGGGCTCCCGCCCGGCCCCCCGGGGCGTCGGTGCCGCCCGGGCTCGACGCCGAGGCCCGCACGTTGCTGGAGCGCCTGCGGGAAGGGGCGCTGCTGGGGCCGGACGCCCTGGCCGAGGCGGCCGGCTTGCCCGTGGCGCAGGTGTGCGCCGCCCTGCTGCGGCTTGAGCTCACGCGCCTCGTGGTGCGCCATCCCGACGGCACCTTCGAGGCGGCGAGCCCGCCCTGAAGCCCAGGGGAACCTCAGCCCGGCGGCCAGGCCAGCGCGCGGCCGCCCAGCAGGTGCACGTGGAGGTGGGGGACGGATTCCCCGCCGTGGGAACCGTGGTTCATCACGAGGCGGAAGCCGGCCGCAAGGTTCAGCTTCCGCGCCATCGCCCCGGCCACCAGCAGCAGGTGGCCGAGCAGCGGGGCGTCCTCGGGCTGGGCGGCCCCGACCCGCTCGATGAGCCGCTTGGGAATCACCAGGAGATGGATGGGAGCCTGCGGGTGCAGGTCGTGAAGGACGATACAGTGCTCGTCCTCGTGTTCGATCCGGGCAGGCAGCTCGCGGTCGATGATCCGCTGGAAGACGGTCTTGGCCATCCCGCGACGCAAACGGCCCCGCGCCGGGAAGGAAACCTCTTTCTGGCTAGAGGAACAGCAGGTGCAGTTCCGTGCTCGCCGCGGTGCGCGCGGCCGCCAGATCCCGGATCAAGGCCAGCGCCTCTTCGTAGTCACGCTGCCGGCGGGGCGTGGCCCGTCGGCCCGGGGGCACGAGCGCCCGCCGCAGGTTGGTCACGAGCAGCGTGGCCTCCCGGTAGCCGGCGAGCCGCCGCAGGCCAGTCATAATCTCGGCCCGGGTGAACAGCGGGGTGGGGGAAGCTAGGGTCAGCGCGGCGTCCCAGTGGTAGAACCCGTGCCGCGGCTGCCGGGCAAACAGGCGGGCCAACAACTCCGCCGCCGCCGCGTTGAAGGCGGCCTCCTCGTCCGGCGCCGCCCCACCCGCCGCAACCGCCCGCTCCTGCAGTTCCGTCACGCTCAGGGCGATCGCCGCGCGGATCTGCTCGGCCAGATACAGGTCCCGGCCGGTGGCCTGGGCGAACAGGGCGTTGACGAAGTGCAGCCGCCGCAGCGCCACCGGGTCGCGCTTCATCTCCCCAGGGTCAGGTCCGCGGCTCGCGGCCCAAGAGGCTGATCTCGTCTACAAACTCGGCCACGTCGCGGAACTCCTTGTAGACGCTGGCGAAACGCACGTACGCCACCTGGTCCACGGTCCGGAGCCGCTGCATCACGCCCTCGCCGATCGCGCGGCTCGGGACCTCCTTCTCAAATTGGGCCTCCAGGGCGTCCATCACATCTTCGACCAGCATCGCCACCTGCTCCGCGTCCACCGGCCGCTTGTGGCAGGCCGCCCGCACGGCCCGGGTAAGCTTCTCCCGGTCGAAATCCTCTCGGCGCCCGTCCCGCTTGATCACCATCACCCCGTCCCGCACGGAGACCTCAGTGGTACTGTAGCGGTGGCCGCACTCTAGGCATTCCCGGCGCCGACGGATCGACGCGCCATCCCGACTGATCCGGGAGTCGATCACCTTGTCCTCGACGGAGGTGCACTTGGGGCAACGCATTGGGGAGGATGACGTTCGGGCTAGGCCGGGGGTTGCAGGGGCCCGCTTAGCCGAGCCGGAGGAAGTTCTCCAGAATCCGGCGTCCGCCAGCGGTGGCGATGGATTCGGGATGGAACTGGACGCCCCAGACCGGCAGATCCCGGTGCCGCAGCCCCATAATCTCTCCTTCGGCCGTCTCGGCCGTGATCTCCAGCGCGGCCGGCAGGGTCTCCCGCTCCACCAGCAGCGAGTGGTACCTTGTCGCCGCAAATCCTTGAGGCATCCCGGCGAACACGTCGGACCCCCGATGCAAGATGGGCGAGGTCTTACCGTGCATCAGGCGCCCCGCCCGGACCACCCGGCCGCCGAAGTAGTGGCCAATCGACTGGTGCCCCAAGCAGACGCCCAGCATCGGCCGGACGCCTGCGAAGGCCTCGATCATCCGCAGGGTCACCCCCGCTTCCTTAGGCGAACAGGGCCCGGGCGAAAGGAGGATGCGCTCCGGCTGTAGCGCGCGGGCCTCCTCCACCGTGATCTGATCATTCCGGAACACGCGCTGCTCCACCCCCAACTCGCCAAAGTATTGGACGAGGTTGAAGGTGAATGAGTCGTAGTTGTCGATGACCAGCAGCACGTTGGCACTACCTCGCGGATTGACACCCGGGTCAAGCGCGTCGGTAGGTAGCCCCCCTCCGATGAGCGCCCACTTCCAGTTGCTCGGGACCGATCCCGCCACCGCCGCCCGCCGCGGCCGGTTGCAGACCCGCCACGGCAGCATCGAGACGCCGATGTTTATGCCGGTTGGCACCCAGGGTACGGTCAAGGCCCTCTCCCCCGCCCAATTGCGTGAGATCGGCGCGCAGATCATCCTCGGCAACACCTACCACCTGAACCTCCGCCCGGGCAGCCCCTTGGTGCGGGAACTGGGCGGGCTGCATTCGTTTATGCAGTGGGACGGCCCCATCCTGACCGACAGCGGTGGCTTCCAGGTCTTCTCCCTCGCCAAGCTGCGGGAAATCCGGGACGACGGGGTCGCCTTCGCCTCCCATTTGGACGGTCGCCGGCTCTTCCTTGGTCCGCGCGAGGTGATGACGATCCAACAGGAGCTGGGCAGCGACATCGCGATGGTGCTCGACGAATGCCCTCCCTGGCCCTGCAGCCGCGACGAATGCGCCCGGGCGGTGGAGCGGAGTCTTCGCTGGGCGGCGGAATGCCGGCGCATCGCGGAGGCGGAAGGCTTCCTGGCTGCCGGGCACCACGTGTTTGCGATCGTCCAGGGCTCAACCTTCGACGATCTGCGCCGGGAGGCGGCGGAAGCCCTCACCGCCTTAGATTTCCCGGGCTACGCCGTCGGCGGGGTCAGCGTGGGCGAACCGGAGCCGGAAATGCTCAAGCAAGTCGGGGCGACCACTCCCTTCCTGCCCGCTGACCGTCCGCGCTACACGATGGGCCTCGGGACGCCGCCGCAACTGTTGCGGATGATCGCTCTTGGGGTGGACCTCTTCGATTGCGTCCTGCCCAGTCGCGTGGCGCGCAACGGCCTCGTGTTCACCCCGGACGGCCCGCTCAACCTGCGCAACGAGCAGTACCGGGCGGACGCGCGTCCCTTGGTCGAGGGATTGGACAACTACACCGCCCGTTTCTCCCGGGCCTACCTGCGGCACCTGACGCTCGCGGGGGAAATCCTGGGCTGCACCCTGCTTACCCTGCACAACCTGCATTTTTACTTGGACCTGATGGCCCAAGCCCGCCGTCACCTCGAGGCCGGCGACTACGGAGCCTGGCACCGCGGGTGGATCGACCGCTACGAGGCGGGAATGGCCACCCGCCGGGCGGCGCGCTGAACCGGGTTCAGGTCGCGCCGGCCGGGGGAGGCGAGGGCGTTAGAAGCGCGCCGTGAGGCCAAGCCGCACCGCGGAGCCGGAGCCCGCGGCGTAGGTGAACATCTCGCGATTGTACACGTGGACGTAGTCGTTGTTCGTGTAGTCGTTGGTCAGATTGTAGAGGTCCACGTTGAGCACGTACTTCTGACTGAAGGTATACTGGAACTTCAGGTCGATCAGCGTGCGGCTATGCTGGTAGGTGTCGTAAGCCACCGCGCGGGTGGGCAGGCCGGCGACGCTCGAGCGGAAGAACTCGCCGCGGTAGTTGCCCATCAGGCGAACCACAAAACCGTTGTAGATGAAGGAGAAGCCGGTGTTGAAGGTGTGCGGCGTCAGCAGGGGCAGGCGGCTGGTGCTGCCGGTGGCCGCGCCGTAGTTCCCGAAGGTCTTCAGGTAGGTGTAATTGGCGAAGAAGCCGAGGCCGCGCCAGATGCCGGGCAGCATCGTGTACTGCTGGGTGTAGTTGAACTCCAGGCCCTTGATCCAGGCGCTGCCCACGTTCTCGTTGCGCGACAGCTGCCAGCCGGCGTAGTCGCCGGCGTAGCCGTTGTTCGGGCCCTCCGGCACGACGGAGCGGATCGAGCGGAAGTAATTGCTGATGTCCTTGTAGAAGCCGCCGGCCGAGATCTGGCCGATCCCGCCGAGGAAGTGCGAGAACGAGAGCTCGTAGTTGTCGGAAGTGTAGGGCTTCAGGGCCGGGTTGCCCGAGGAGAGGGTCTGGCTGAGCTCATTGGGCACGATCGCCGGCAGGAGGTTCGTCGGGCTCGGGCGGGTGATCGTGGCATTGTAGCTCGCACGCACTTGGGTGTTCCGGGTCATCGAATAGACCAGGTGCAGACCGGGGAACAGATGGTCATACTTGGTGCCCTGCGTGGTCCACTTGCGGAAATTGTCCCGGGCGCGCGCCGCGTTCTGCTCGGCGGTGAGGGTCGCATTGGCGTTGTTGGTCGCGTTCGAGACGCGGAGGTAGTTCGAGCCGCTTGAACGGGTCTCTTCCCAGCGCAGGCCCGTCAGTACCCGGAGCAGGCCGAAGCGCGCGTCGCCCATCACGTAGGCGGCATTCACGGTGTTTTCGAAGGCCGCGTCATTGGCCTGGGACTGGTAGACCGTGTTCCAAACATCGACGGGGCTCTGGGTCCAGTTCGCCCGGTTGGCGAAGGGGTCGCCGGGGTTGCCGGTCTCCGCGAGCTGCACGAAGGGGAAGGGGCCGTATTTGCCTTCGGAAACGAGCATATTGTAGCCGAGGAACGGGGTGATGCCGCCGTTTTCGGGGGTGGTGGGGCGGCCGGCGTAGGTGTGGTACGAGAGGTCCCGCTTTTGCTCCTGCTTGAAGTTGGCCTGCTTCAGGCCGGTCTTCAGGGTCAGCGGGAAGCGCGTGGCGAAGGTCCGCTGCAGGTCGATGTTGGCGCCGCTGCGCTGCGCCGGGGCTTGGTAATTGATGAGCTGGGCGTCGGGCCGGATGAAGTAATTCAGCGGATTGCTCCAATCCGGGCCGCCGCTCTGCCGGATCCGCGGCATCAGGCCCCCGTCCGCCCGGTCCAGCACCCAGGAGACGCCGCGCAGGCGCGCGCCCAGCTGGTGCAGCTTCGGGTAGTGCGTCATATTCTGCGAGTAATTGGCGTCGACCTTGAGCAGGCCGCTGCCGTCCCAGAGCTTGGTCTCCCAGCCGGCCGCCCAAGTGGAGGCGCGGGTCTCGCGGAGGTACAGTACCGACTGGGTGTTGATCTCGCCGACTCCATCCGCGATGCTCACCACGTTGAAGTTGGAGCCGGGCTTGAAGCTGGAGGCGGCACGCGGCGCGGTGGCCAGCCAGCGGAAGTAGGAGTTGTTGGAACCGCTCCGCCGCTGGATCAGGTTGATGGTGTTCTTGAAGTACACCGCGGAGCGGTCGCTGATCTTGTAATCGAGGGAGAGGGCCGTGTTGTAGGCGGGCGTCTGGGTGCCGAGGTTGCCCCATTGGCCCGCGCCCGCCGCGCGCAGCAGCGGTTCACTCACCGGCGCCCGCGAGAGCTCGGGCGGCACCCAAAAGGCATCACTGTTGCCTGCCGCCGTCCGGTGCCCAATCTCGTTGATGACGTTGTTGGTGATGGTGCGGTTGAAGGTCGCGCTGACCCCGAGGTTGTTCTTCCCGCCGAACACGCTCAGGACGTCCGAGTAATTGACGTCGATCAGCGACGGCTCGAGGGGCGTGCTGAAGGGGACGCTGCTGTGCTGGTAGTCCTTGATGTAGGTGTAGCCAGCCGTGAGGGTGATGACCCGGCCCGGGGCGCGGTCAAAGGCCCGCTTGGTGCGCAGGTTCAGGTAGCCGGAGATGGCGTTGCCATCCATATCGGGCGTCGGCGCCTTGATCACCTCGAGGGAGGCGACGCTGCCCGAGCTCACCTGGCCGAAGTAGACGTTGCCCAGACTCACCGAGGAGCCACCCGAGACCGCGATCTGGTTGCCGTCCATCAGGAGGGAGGAGAAGTCCTGGGACATTCCGCGCACGTAGATCGCATCGACCTTGCCGCCGGAACCATCGACCGCGACGCCGGCGAGGCGCATAATCAGCTCGCCGACCGCGGCGCCCGGGTTGCCGAAGGCGTCGATGGCCGCCACGGTCTTCACGTTGGCCGCGGAACGCTCCTCGTTGATCGCCGCCGCCTGGCCCTCGCGGATCGATTTCACGACGAACTTGTCCATCTTGTAGAGGGCAGAGGTCATCGCGACGTCGCGGCGCACCTCCTGGCCCGCCTTCACTTCGATCCCGAAGCGCTGCTCATCCAGGCCCGAGTAACTGACCACGATCGTCTGCGGGCCCTCGGGCAGCACCAGACGGTACATTCCGTTATTGTTCGTGGCCTCCGCCACCGAGGAGCCCGCGCCCGCGACGAAGGCGCTGGTCAGGACGTCACCGGTGTTCTGATTGATCACTTGCCCGGTGACCACGCCGGTGCGGGCGGAGGTCTGGGCGGCCAAGGGGCCCGCAAGGAAGGCGCAGAGGAGGAGGGGGATCAGGCGCATAGGTCTGGTGGGGGTGTAGGGGGACGGAGTCAGGCGATTGAGAACGCGGGGGCGCAAGCCCGGAGTGGTGCTACGGCCTGTGCACTGGGTGGACTTACCTAGGAGTTTTGCTCGTCCCCGGAAGGCGCCGTCGCCATCCTCCGCCTATGCGTATTTTGGTCACCGGCGGCGCCGGCTTCCTTGGTTCCCACCTCTGCGATCGACTGCTGGCCGAAGGCCACGAGGTGGTCTGCCTCGATAACCTGTTCACGGGGCAAAAGCGCAACATCGCGCACCTGCTGGCCAATCCCCGGTTCGAGTTCGTCCGCCACGACGTGATCGACCCCTTCAAGTTCGAGGTCGACCAGATCTACAATCTGGCCTGCCCGGCCTCGCCGCCGCACTACCAGTTCAACCCGATCAAGACGACGAAGACTTCGGTAATGGGGGCGATCAACTGTCTGGGGCTCGCCAAGCGCGTGAAGGCCCGGGTGTTCCAGGCCAGCACGAGCGAGGTCTACGGGGACCCGCAGGTGCACCCGCAGCCGGAAGGCTATTGGGGCCACGTGAACCCAGTCGGCCGCCGTTCTTGCTACGACGAGGGCAAACGCTGCGCGGAGACCCTCTTCTTCGACTATCACCGGGAGAACAAGGTCGACATCCGGGTGGTGCGGATCTTCAACACCTACGGTCCCCGGATGCACCCGAACGATGGCCGGGTGGTGTCGAACTTCATCGTGCAGGCCCTCCGCGGGGAGGACCTGACGGTCTTCGGCGAGGGTACCCAGACCCGCTCCTTCTGCTACGTGGACGACCTGATCGAGGGCTTCGTGCGGTTGATGGCGCAGACCGAGACGGTCGGCCCGATGAACATCGGCAACCCCGGCGAGTTCACGATGCTGGAGTTGGCCGAGCTGACCCTTAAACTGGTCGGCGGTCGCTCCAAGATCGTGCATAAGCCGCTGCCCGCCGACGATCCCCGCCAGCGGCAGCCGGACATCACCTTGGCCCGCCGCACCTTGGGCTGGGAGCCGCGCGTACCGCTCGAGGAGGGCCTGCGCCGGACCATCGCCTACTTCCGCGACCACGCCTGAGCTGGTCCTGGCCGGCAGGGGGCCCGCCCGGCCAACGGCGGCCATTTGTCGTTTGCCAAGGCCCCGGCCGGACCTACGTTCGCCCGCCTGATGTTTTCGTTCCTGCTCAAGCGGTTTTCCGGCCGGCATTACAAGAAGTTCCTCGAGAAGGCGCGTCCCATCGTCGCGCGGATCAACGAGCTAGAGCGTTCCTACCAGGAGCTGTCCGACGACGCCCTGCGGGCCAAGACCGCCGAGTTCCGGGCCCGGGTCGCCGCCGCCGCGGATCCCCACGCCGCCCTCGAGGCCGTCCTCCCCGAGGCGTTCGCCGCGGTCAAAAACGCCGCCCGGCGCCTCGTCGGCCGGACGGTGGTCGTCTGCGACCACGAACTGCGCTGGGATATGGTGCATTTCGATACTCAGCTGATCGGCGGCCTCGCCCTGCACCAAGGCCGGATCTCCGAAATGGCTACCGGCGAGGGCAAGACCCTCGTCGCCACCCTCCCGCTCTACCTCAACGCGTTGGCGGCCAAGAACACCCAGCTGGTGACGGTCAACGACTACCTCGCCCGCCGCGACTCCGAGTGGATGGGCCACCTCTACACCTTCCTCGGGGTCTCCGTCGGCTGCATCCAGCAGCAAATGTCCCCCGAGGTCCGCCGGGAGATGTACGGCCGCGACATCACCTACGGCACCGCCAGCGAGTTCGGCTTCGACTACCTGCGCGACAACGGGATGGCCACCCGCCGCGAGGACCAGGTGCAGCGGGACCACTGGTACTGCATTGTAGACGAGGTGGACTCCATTCTGGTCGACGAGGCGCGGACCCCGCTGATCATCTCCGGGCCCGCCCCGATCGAGCGCGAGCAACCCTTCACCCGCCTCAAGCCTGCCGTCGACCAGTTGGTTAATGAGCAGATTCGCCTCTGTAACCGGGTCGTCGGCGAAGCCAAGGAACTGCTGGAGAAGCCCGGCGCGAGCGAGGAGGACCGGACCCAAGCCGCCCGCAAAATGCTGCAGGTCAAGATGGGGCATCCGAAGAACAAGCAGCTCCTCCGGCTGATGGAGAACGGCGCGTGGCGGAAGGCCCTCGACCGGATGGAGACGGAGCTCAACTCCGACCTCAACAAGGAGGAACTGTACCGGCTCAAGGAAGACCTTCTGTTCGTGATCGACGAGCGGCAGCACCAGGCGGACCTTACCGAGATCGGCCGGCGCCGGCTGCGGCCGGATAGTCCCGATGCCTTCGTCCTGCCTGACTTGGCCACGGAGTTCTCGGACCTCGAGAAGGAGACCAGCCTGACCCCCGAGCAGCGCGAGGAGCGCAAGCTGACCTCGCAGCAGCGCTTCGCCGGGATTTCCGAGGAGATCCACGCCATTTCCCAGCTGCTCCGTGCCTATTCCCTCTATGAGCGGGACGTGGAGTACGTGGTCTCGCCGGACGGCAAGGTCCTGATCGTGGACGAGAACACGGGCCGCGTGATGCCCGGGCGGCGCTGGTCGGACGGCCTGCATCAGGCGGTCGAGGCCAAGGAAGGCGTCGCGATCGAGCGGGAGACCCGCACCTACGCCACCATCACCATCCAGAACTACTTCCGGATGTACGAAAAGCTGGCCGGAATGACCGGTACGGCCGAGACCGAGGCGACCGAGTTCAACGACATCTACCGCCTCTCGGTGCAGGTCATCCCGACCAACAAGCCCTGCATCCGGATCGACCGCAACGACTCCATCTTCAAGACGCGGCGGGACAAGTACGCCGCCGTGGTCAAGGAGATCGAGGAAGCGAACAAGCGGGGCCAGCCGGTGCTGGTCGGCACGGTCAGCGTTGAATCCTCGGAGGTGCTTTCCCGGATGCTCAAGCGCGCCGGCATCATCCACACGGTGCTGAACGCCAAGTTCCACCAGCAGGAGGCCGACATCGTGGCCCGCGCCGGCCAGCGCGGCGCCGTCACCATCGCCACCAATATGGCCGGCCGTGGCACCGACATCAAACTCGGGGAGGGCGTGCGCGACCTCGGGGGCCTGTTCGTGATCGGTACCGAACGGCACGAGTCACGGCGCATCGACCGCCAGCTACGCGGCCGTTGCTCGCGCCAGGGCGATCCCGGACTGACCAAGTTCTACCTTTCGCTCGAGGACGACCTGATGCGCCTCTTCCTGCAGGGCAACTTGGCCTCCAAGCTGATGGAGGGGTCGATGCAAGAGGGCGAAGAGCTCGAGCATCCGTGGCTGAACCGCTCCATCGAGAGCGCCCAGAAGAAGGTGGAGCAGCAGAACTATTCCATCCGCAAGCGGCTGCTCCAGTACGACGACGTCCTCAACCAGCAGCGCGAGGTCGTCTATGGGATCCGCAATGCGGCCATCCACGCTGAGCGGCCCAAGGACATCATCTTCGAGCAAATCGAGGAGGAGCTGAACCATCGGCTCGAGGTGGCCGGTTTTGGCGAGAAGGTCGGTCCGACCAAGACCTCCCTGGAGGGCGTCGTCGGTTGGCTCAATTCCCACTTCCCGATCAGCATCCGCGTGGAGGAACTGTCGGGCAGTGATGCTGCCCCCTTGGTGGCGATGATGCTCACCCGCATCCGCGAGGCCTATGCGGTCAAGGAATCCGTCGAGGATCCGGCCGCCCTAGGTTCTTTGGAGCGCTACGTGGTGATCAACGCGATCGACCACCATTGGCAGGAGCACCTGACCGAGATGGAGGAACTGCGCCGCTCGATCGGACTGCGCAGCTACGGACAAAAGGATCCCTTGGTCGAGTACAAGGGCGAGGCCTACAAGTACTTCGAGGAGCTGATGGGCAACGTCCGCCTCCAGATCTGCACGGGGCTGTTCCGGAGCGCGTCCAATCTGGATTCGTTCGAGCAGATGCTGGCCCTGCTCAGCCGTACCGCGCGCGCCCAAGGTCCACAGGAGGGCGGAGGGGCGGCCCCCGCGGTCACCACCACCGTCTCCACGGGGGGCACCGCCGCCGCGCCGGCGGAGCCCGCGGAGCAGGAGATCGTGTTGCCCGCGGTCACGATCCGGCGGGAAACTCCTAAGGTGGGCCGGAACGAGCCCTGCCCCTGCGGTAGCGGCAAGAAGTTCAAGAACTGCCACGGGGCCTGAGCGGGCCCCGCGGACGGGTTTACCAGAGCTTGCTGGCCACCTGATAGGCTCCGGCCGTTACCATACAGGCGGCGGCGGACCAAAGTCCGATCCGCCAGAGCAGCCCGGGCCGCAGCTCGGGCGGGGTGTGCTTGTAATGTAACCGCAGGGCAAGGACCGCGAGGAACGGCAGCATCAGGCCTTGGGCGATCGCCCCGACGAGCACTAGGGTCAGCGGTTCGCCGACCAGCAGGTAGAGCACCGTCCAGATGACGGGGAACGCCACGCACAGCGTCCGGATGGTCCGGCGCCGTTGCTCCTCATCTCCCTTCCGCTGCCAGCCGAAGACCTGCAGCGCATCCGTGATCAGCCGGGTATTGGCCGCCGTGGCTCCGAAGATAGTCGAGTAAAGCACGGCCGCCGCCCCGATCAGGAATAACCACAGGCTCCACGGTCCGAACGTCTCGACGTACATCCGGGAAAGCGTCGGGATCATATCCGCATTGGAGAAGTCCTTGCCTTGCCGCCCCAGCACCGCCGCCCCGAGTAGGTAGAACGCAAGCGTCGCGCCCGTGTAGACCACGAACGAGACCCAGGCGTCCGCGTGCAGCACCCGGATCCAGCCCCGCGCCCGCTCCAGCCAGCCGGGCGAGCCATCCGCGGGACCGACGTGGCGGGGGTAACCCTTCTCGATCAGCCAATAGGGATAATAGATAAGCTCCGAGGCCCCGACCCCGATGACCCCGAAGGCCGCGAACGCGACCGTGAAGGTCGCGGGAAGCTTGAAGCACAGTCCCTCCGCTAGATTGGCGCCGGTGATCGCATACGGGGTGAACTGCAGGGCGCCCACCGCGACCACCGTGCACGCCGTGAAGGCGACTACCATCGCCGTCGAGGCCTGCTCCACGGTCCGGTAGCGGCCGACCACCAGCAGCACCGCCGTGACTCCCCCGATCAGGCACGCGGTCACCGCCTTCGGCAGCGGCAGCCCCGCCAACGCGAGCACACTGGCCACTCCCCCAAGCATCCCCGCGATCTGGAAGACCGTGGCGATGAACATCACCGCCCAGATCCAGACCATCCACGAGACCCGCCAACGCGGCCCGGGCATCGCGTCCATCGCCTGCAGCGAGGAGGCCCCGGTGGTGACCGTATGCCGCCCGAGCTCGATCTGCACGAACACCTTCAGCAGGCAGCCGAGGATCATAAACCAAAGCAGCGTGAAGCCCGCGCTCGCCCCCAGCTTCGGGGTCACGATCAGCTCGCCGGAGCCGACGATTGTGGCCGTGATGATCAGGCCGGGTCCGATCTGGCGCAGGATCGCGGCCGGACCGCGCGGGATGGCGGGAAACGCAGGGGCTGGGGGCATAGGGGTGGCGAGAGCGTGAGGCGGGCGGCGGGCGGGCGACAACCTTCTTCCCGGCCATCTCCGGACGGAATTTTCCGGAGGCGCCCTTTGGGGGGCCGTGGCGGCGCCCCTAGGGACTCGGTAAATTTCCGGAAGTAATTTGGGCGTAGTAGGTTGGCAGTTTTTTTAGTGCTCTCGATCGCCTTCGGCG
>NEUZ01000059.1 GCA_002304435.1 Opitutia bacterium Tous-C8FEB
CCACCCCACCCGAACCCTGGTGGGAACAGGCGCGCACCCATCCCGCCACCCACGGCACCTGGTACGCCCCCGGCGACGACGAGCCGCCGGATGCGCTCCCGCCGGTGGCCGTCGCCGCCCGCTAACCCCCAACTCCAGCCCGCCCGCACAAACAGCTTGCCCGCCTCCCAGCGCGGGAAGACAAACCCCTCTTTGCACCGGCCGCGTCCGGCCTTCCCTGCCTTTTCCCAACCCATGCGTTCCCCGACCCTGCTGCATCCCCGCGCGCTCGCCGCGCTGGTTCTATTGCCCCTCGCCGGACTCCACGGCGCGGCCCCGGCCACGACCGTGATGTCACCCTTCAAGGTCGAGGCCGAGACCGGCGTCGACGGCGTCCGCATCCAGCCCTCGGCCGCCCTGCTCAACCCTTATCTCCTTGAACAGCACGGTATCCAGCAACTGCAGGATCTCTCCGGCGCCGCCCCCAACCTGTTCCTAAGCAACAGCGACACTCGCGGCTTCGGCGATATCATCGCCCTGCGCGGCGTCACCAATTCGATCTTCTTCAGCTCCCCCGGCGTCGCCCTCTACATCGATGATGTCCCCAGCGGCTCCGTCTCGGCCTACCCGAGCAGCCTGCTCAACGTCGACAGCCTCAGCGTGAAGGCCGGCCCGCAGATCGCGGACTTCGGCCGCAATGCCGCGGGCGGGGTGATCGAGGTCCGCACCCGCGAGCCCGGCAATCGCCACCAAGGTAAGCTCCAGCTCGACTACGGCTCCTTCAACTACTCCTCCGCCCAAGCCGCCTTCGAGGGTCCGCTCTCGGCCACCACCGGCTACAGCGTCGGCCTTGGCCTCTCCGACCGTGAGGGCTACCTCACCAACACCCTGCTCAAACGCACCGCCGACGACCGCCGCGCCGTCTCCGCCCGCGGCGCCCTCTTCTGGCGCCCAGACGCGGCTACCCGCGTCCGCCTCGCCTTCCGCCACGAGACCTCCAGCGACGACGCCACCCGGCTGAGCTCCCTCTTCAGCCCGGACCGGCGCACGACGGCCGCCAATATTAACGGCGAGACGAGCGTCGAGCGGACCCAGTTCTCCGCCCAACTGCGCCGCCGCTTCGCCTGGGGCTCCCTCGTCGCCACCTCCGCCCGCCAAGAGTGGAAGCTCGACCCCTCCCTGACCGACCTCGACCTCTCCCCCCTGTCGCTCGGCTCGTCCCGCGTCGTGCAGGAGGAGCAGCTCTGGACCCACGAGGTGCGCCTCGAGTCCAACGCTCCGGCCACGCAGGCCCGTTGGCGCGCGGGGCTGTACTATTCCGATCAGGACACCGCGAGCGACGCGCAGCGCGAGTTCCTCGTTCCCCCCAGCCAGTTCGTGCCGCCGGGCTTCATCCAGAGCGAGCGCACCCGCTTCGACCTCGGCCAGCGCACTTGGGCCGCCTTCGCCGGCTGGGACCAGCCGCTGACCGCCGCCACCCTGCTCCGCCTCGGCGCGCGCCTCGAGGATGACGCCACCTCGATCGACCGCACGAAGGTCAGCTCGAACAACTTCCGCTTCCCGACCCCGCCGGAGCCCCGCCTCGTCCGTGACCAGAGCGAGACCCTCGTCTCCGCCAGCGCGGGCCTGCAGCACCGGCTCTCCCCCACCCTGAACTTGGTCGCCCGCACCGCGGTGGCCCACAAGCCGCAGGGCTACAGCGGGTTCACCGCGAACCCGGCGCTGGCCCGCTTCGGCCAGGAGCGCCAGTGGGCCCACGAGGCCGGGCTGACCTTCGGTGACCAGCGCAGCCGCTTCGGCGGGAGTGTCCTCGCCTACTGGTCGGTGATCCGCGACTACCAGTTCGAACGCACCGTCCCGAACTCGACCGACTACGTGGTGGTGAACGCGCCCGAGGTGCTCTCCCGCGGCCTCGAGGCCAAGGCAATGTGGAGCCCGATCGAACGCGTCTGGTGGGACCTGCAGCTCGGCTACGCGATGACCACCTTCGAGGACCACCGCGACGCGCGCGGCGCTAAGATCTGGGACAAGCAGGTGCCGTTCGTGCCCCGCTACACCCTGCGCACTGGCCTGACGCTCGACCTCGGCCGCGGCTGGTCGGTCAACGGCAGCTACCAGGCCACCGGCCGGACCTCCTACGACGAGCGCAACACCGCGACGTTCCAGCAGAAGGCCTACGGGCTGGTGAACGCCCAGCTGCGCTACCGGGTGCAAGGGTGGACCGTGGCCGTCTACGGCCACAACCTGACCGACCGCCAGTACGATCAGTTCATCAACCCGGAGATCTTCGCCGGCAGCCCCGGCGCGCCGCGCCGTTACGGCGTGCAGCTGACCTTCGAGTACTGAGTCCGGGGCGCTCCCCGCCGGCGGCGAGCCGAGGCTCGACGCCGGCCGCGGCGGGCCTTTGGGTGCGGGCGCCGCTCCGGCGGTCCCCCGATGCCCCTGACCCGACTCGCTCTGCCGCTGCTTCTTGTCCTGCCGCCGGCTGTCGCCGCGCCGGTCGAGGACTCCTCCGCCCGGGCGGCCCTGCCGGAGTACGTTGTGATCCCGGCCGCGCGCGCCGAGGACCTCACCCCCGCGGCGCCGGTGGATCCCGCCCCGTTTGCCCGCTGGGATCGTTCGCAAGGGGACGCCGGTTCGCGGCGTTACTCGTCCCTGCGCCAGATCAACCGCGCCAATGTCCGCCAACTGGAGGTGGCTTGGACCTACCGCTCGGGCGACGGCCGCTCGAACGTGCAGGCGACCCCGGTCATCGTCGATGGAGTCCTCTACGCGCCCACCCCGGGGCGCGCCATCGTCGCGGTGGACGCGGCCACCGGCGAGGAGCGCTGGCGCCGGACCTTCCCGGAAAACCAGGGCAAGCGATTGCAGGACCTGCCCGCGCGCCGCGGCTTGGTGTACTGGCCCGGCGACGCAACCCATCCGGCCCGCTTGCTGGCGGGGGTCGGGGACTGGTACTACGCACTCGATCCGCGCACCGGGGAACCCGTGGCGGGCTTCGGCGAGGGCGGGCGCACCGCCATCCCCACCGGCTCCACTGCGGCGGGCGTCGTTTACCGGCACGTGTTCGTCACCTGTGGCGTGCTGGGGGATGCCTATGGCTTCGATGTCCGAGACGGCCGGCTGCTCTGGCGTTTCCGTTCGATCCCGGCCGCGGGCGAGTTTGGCGCGGAGACGTGGGACGGTCCGCAGCAGGGCGCGAACGGCTGGAGCGGACTCTCCCTCGATGAGGGACGCGGCCTCGCCTTCGTGGCCTTCGGCGCGCCGCGACCGGATATGGTCGGGGTCGGCCGCTGGGGCGATAACCTGTTCAGCAACTGCGTCGTGGCGCTCGACGCCCTCACCGGGGAGCGGCGCTGGCACTTCCAGGACGTCCGCCACGACATCTGGGACCTCGACGTCTGCGCGCCGCCGAACCTCGTGACCGTGAACCGCGACGGCCGCCCCGTGGACGCGGTCGTAGGCCTGGCCAAGTCGGGGCACGTCACGCTGCTCGATCGGCTGAGCGGCCAGCCGCTGTTCCCGTGGCGGTTGCGGCGGGCACCGGTGTCGGTGCTGCCGGGTGAGCGGACCTCGCCGTACCAGCCGGATCCGGAGCTGCCGGAGCCGGTGTCGCGGATGACCTTCGAACCGGGGATGATTACCGACCGGACCCCGGAGGCGCGGGCCTGGGTGGAGCAGATCGTGGCCAAGTCGACCTACGGGTTCTTCGAACCGTTTACGGAGGGGAAGCCGAACCTGTTCATCGGTTCCCGCGGCGGCGCCGAATGGTCCGGGGCGGCGGTGGATGTGCCGACCGGGCGGCTCTATGTGACCTCCAATCGCTGGGTCTCGAAGATTACCGTTTTGGCGAACGAGGACCGCGAACGGGATCCGCGGCATCCGCCCTCGGCCGGGGAACGGCATTACCAGGCCCATTGCGCCTCGTGCCACGGTCCGAACCGGGGCGGGATCGGTGTGGCGCCACCCCTGTATGGGTTGGGCCGGCGAATGGACGACGCGCAGGTGCTGGAGCTGCTGCGCACGGGGCGCGGGGCGATGCCGCCGGCGCCGCCGCTGGCCGCGTCCGAACAGCGGGAGTTGCTCGACTATCTGTTCCGCCGGAACCAGCCGCCGAGCCGCGGTGCGCAGCCCGGGGCGGATCCGGCGCGGCCGGCGTACAATTTCGACAGCTTCCAGTTTCTGACCGACCACGAGGGCTACCCGGGCATCAAGCCGCCCTGGGGGCTGCTGAACTGTTACGACCTGAGCACAGGCCGGATTCTCTGGCGGGTGCCGCTGGGCGAGTTGCCGGCGCTCACGCGCGCGGGCGTGCCCAAGACCGGGACGCACAACCTCGGCGGGGCGACCGTGACCGCGGGCGGCCTGGTCTTCGTGGCGGGCACGGAGGACGAGAAGCTGCGGGCGTTTGATGCGGATACGGGCGAGGAGCTCTGGTCGGCCAAGCTGCCGCACGCGGGCACCGCGGCGCCGGCGGTCTATGCGGTCGGAGGGCGGCAATATGTGGTGATCACCGCGACGGGCGGCGGCCGCGTGGGCGGTCCCTCGGGTCCCGGCGACGCCTACGTGGCCTTTGCCCTACCGCGCTGATGGTGTTCCTAGGGCGGGAGGGTACCCGCCGTAGGCTCGGCGTAGGCGGGCCGCCCCGCCTACAGCGTCAGGTGCTCGACGATCGAGAGGCCGTGGCCCTCGATGGCGATCGGCTTCCGGCCGGAGGCAGCCAGCAGCCGGATCTCGCGCAGGCCCAGCCCGTGGAGGATCTGCGCCCCGATACCATACTCACGGAGCATCGTACGGGCGGAGGGCGGGGCAGCCTCGCCCCGGATCGTGTCGCACAGCTGCGCGCCGTCGTTGGCCCGGGAGAGGACCAGCAGCACGCCGGAACCTTCACGCGCGATGCGCTCGAGCGCCGCCGGGATGCCCGGCCGGCCGGGCCCCGTCTCGCCCTGCAGCAGGTCCTGGAGCACGTTCTCCCGGTGCACCCGCACCAGCGTCGGACCGGGCCCCAGCGTGCCCTTGACCAGCGCGAAGTGATGCCGGCCGTCGAGCTCGCTGCGGAAGACGTGCACCGCGAAGGGGCCAAACCGCGTCGCGATCTCGTGCCGCCCGATCTCCTGCACGTGCTTCTCACGCGCCGTGCGGTACTCGATGAGCTGCTCGATCGAGGTCATCTTCAGCCCGAACCGGCGCTTGAACTCAATCAGCTGCGGCAGCCGCTGCACCGTGCCGTCATCGTTGACCAGCTCGCAGATCACGCCGGCCGGCGGCAACCCGGCCAGCACCGCCAAGTCGACTGCCGCCTCGGTATGGCCCGCGCGCTGCAGCACCCCGCCCGGCCGCGCCCGCAGGGGGAAGACGTGCCCGGGCTGCACCAGCTGCTCCGGCGTGGTCGCCGGGTCCGCGAGGAGGCGGATCGTCGTCGTTCGGTCGGCGGCGCTGATCCCCGTCCCGATGCCTTGGGCGGCATCGACGCTGACCGTAAAGTCGGTGCGCTGCACCTCCCGGTTGCGCGCGACCATCGGGCCGAGGCCGAGCCGGCGCAGCTGCGGCTCGAGCATCGGCACACACACGATGCCGCTGCAGTGGCGGATCATCATATTGATGGCCTCGGGCGTGGCCTTGGCCGCCGCCATAATGAGGTCCCCCTCGTTCTCCCGGTCCTCGTCGTCCGTGACGATGACCAGGCGACCCGCCGCGATCTCGGCGATCACCTCCTCAACGGGATCAAAAGCGGAATCCGGCGCGTGGGACATCTGGCTAGACTCGCTTCCGCGCCGCCACGGGTCAACCGCAGGCCCGCGGCCGGCCGCACGCCTCCGCGCTTGCCTCGCCCCGCGCGCGCCCGAGGTTGGAGCCCGTGGATTCCCCTGCTTCCAAGGACCCGCTGCACGGCGTGACGCTCAAGCAGCTCCTGACCGAGCTCGTCGCGGAGTACGGCTGGGCCGGGCTGGCCGAGCGGGTGGATATCCGCTGCTTTCGCTTCGACCCAAGCCTCAATTCCAGCCTCGTCTTCCTGCGGAAGACCCCTTGGGCGCGCGCCAAGGTGGAGGCGCTCTACGTGCAGGGGAAAACCCGCCGCTGAACCGCGCCCGGGGGGGGACCTTTGCCCGGGCCAAGCCTTAGCCGCCTACCCGTTCTCGATCGTAGGGCGTCCCAACCACTTTCTTATCCCATTTTCAGGGAGATAGTTGACTCCTGACCAGACTTGGTCTGGTCTATCTATTGATGAAGCTGGTCAATATCCAAGCGGCGAAAACCCATTTGTCGCGTCTGGTCGACGAAGTGGTGGACGGCGAAGAGGTGGTGCTGGCGAAGGCCGGTAAGCCCTTGGTCCGTCTCGTGCCCTTTGTCGAGGCGCAGGCACCGCGCGAGGCGGGACTCTTTGCCGGAGAGGTTTGGGAAGCGGCGGATTGCTGGATCACGGACGACAGCGGCTTGGAGGCGGCGATTGATCGTCCCCTGATCGAGGGCCTCGTGGCTGAACCGCCCCCGCCGGCGAAACCCTAGCCCGATGCGCCTGCTGCTCGATTCGCACGTGATCGTCTGGTGGGGGGCATTCCCCGCCCGCCTGCGGCCGGAAACGGAGGCGGCCCTCCGTTCGCCGGCCAACGAGGTGTTCCTCAGCGCCGCTTCCGTCTGGGAGCTGGGTCTGAAGGTGGCGCGCGGCAAGCTCACCCTACCGGCGGACTATGCGGCGCGGTTGCTGGCCGCGGGGTTCGAGGAACTGCCGGTCACCGTCGCGCACGCGGATCGCGCGATGCATTTGCCCCCCTTGCACGGGGATCCTTTCGACCGCCTGCTGATCGCACAGGCCTTGGCGGAGGGAATGGTCCTGGTGACAAGCGATCGCGCCATCACGGGCTACGACGTGCCCTTGATGCCGGCGTGAGTGCCGGCCGGTCGGCACGTAGGCTGGCCCTGACCTGAACCCTCAACCCTTCGGCTGGCCCGCGGGGGTGACCGCGCGCCCGATCCACGCGGTGAGTTCGGCCGCGAAGCGCCCCGCCTCGACCCAACCGGGCTGCTGCGCCTCGGCGATGGTCGCGATGGCCGCGGCCGCCCGCGCCGGCGGAAACCCTTCCAGCGCGAGGACCGAGCCCACCACCGTGCCGGTGCGCGCCAGTCCTTGGTCGCAATGCACCAGCACTCCTTCCCCGGCCCGCAAGCGCGCGTGCACGGCCGCCGCGACGCGCGCGAACTCGGCCCACTCTGCCGGCCCGGCGGATTCCGGGCCCCCGAACTTCCGGCGCTCCAGCCACCCGATCTCGGCCGGCACCGCGTAACGGCGCTCCGGTTCCGCGGCCGAGAGGCAGGCGATCCAGCGCACGCCCGCCAGGTCCTCCTCCGCGAAGAACGCGGAGGTCGGGAACGGCACTCCCAGCAGCCGCGCCGCCAAGCCCGTCACCGCGTAGCCCTCCGCGAAGGGTTCCAAGCGGGGCGGGAGGGGATTCGGAACGGCGCCGGAATTCACGGGATGGACAGCCATTCCGCATCCGGAGGCGCGTCGCAACCGGGGAATTTAAGGAACGTGGAGCGCCCCCTTTTTGGGTGCGTGCCCTCGACTCACACCCCTCATCGGTTCGGTGTAGCTGAGGCGCGCCTGTCCGCCGAAGGCTCAGCGAAGGTGGGTCGCCCCGGTAATCGCAGCCGAAAACTCCTCCCGCGCAGCGTTTCTTCGCCCACGCCATTGCTACGCGGCCCCGGGCCCGATGGGGTCAGCCTGTTGCATGTTGCGCAAGCTGGTGCTTCAGCCGCCCGCGGACCGTTTTCAGCGCCGGCCCAGCCAGCTGGCTGCGTATCCCGTAAGGGGTCAGGCCAGCGCAGGGTGCATTCGAGGTCGTATGACTGATAGCCCGTCTACGCGGGGCGCGGCAAGGTCGCGCGGGCCAGACGATTCCCCTCGATGCCAGCGAGTGCATCCGGCGCTGGCCTGACCCCGCGGATTCGTTCCCCGTCAGGACCTTCCCGCATTCAGTCTCGCGACCAACTGCGGAATCTCCCGGACCGGCAGGGCGGTGATTCTTTCCGTCAAGGGGTAGCGCGTCTCGCCCGGGTAAATCACCCACAGGTGCTCGAGGCCCAGATCGGCGAGCGCCGTGTGCATCGACTTGGTGGTGCCGGGGGCGTCACTGTACTTCACCTCGAAGCCGTGGCGCTTGCCACCCGCCATCACCATCAGATCGAGTTCGGCGCCGGCGTGCGTGGCCCAGAAGTAGGCGTCGCGCGTGGCCAGCTGGGCGATGAGCTGTTCCACCACGAAGCCCTCCCACGAGGCGCCGAGCTTCGGGTGGCCGAGCAGCGCCTCCCGGTCCCCCAGACCGTGCAGCGCGTGGAGCAGCCCGGAGTCGCGGACGTAGATCTTGGGGGCCTTCACCTGCCGCTTGCTCAGGTTTTCGAACCACGGCGGCAGGACCCGCACCAGAAAGGCGCCGGCCAACAGATCCAGGTAACGGCGCGCCGTCTTCTCGTCGCTGCCGAGCGCACGCCCAAACTCCGCCGCATTCCAAACCTGGCCGTGGTAGTGCGCGATCATCGTCCAGAAGCGGCGCAGGGTCTCCGCCGGGATCCGGAGACCCAGCTGCGGGATGTCACGCTCCAAGAAGGTGCGCACAAAGTCCTGCCGCCACAGGAAGGAGGCGCGATCGTCGGGGGCCAGGAAGGAGCGGGGAAAGCCGCCCCGCAGCCAAAGCCGGCTCCAGCGCTCGGCGCCCGTCTCGGTCAGATCAAAGCCGGCCAGGTCCATAATTCCCACGCGGCCCGCCAGCGATTCGGAGAGCCCCCGGATCAGCTCCGGCGAGGCGCTACCGGTCAGCAGAAACCGCGCCGGTACCTCCGGCCGGTCGAGTAGCACCCTCAGCACCGGAAACAGCTCCGGCATGCGCTGGGCCTCGTCGATCACGACCAGCCCGCGCAGGGGCCGCAGGGTTTGCTCCGGCGTGGACAGCCGCTGCCGATCGGCCGGGCTTTCGAGATCGAAGAAGGAAACCTCCGCCTCCCGGGCCGCAATAAAGCGCGCGAGCGTAGTCTTGCCGCACTTCCGCGGACCTTCGATCGCCACCGCCGGATGGACCGCGTAGGACGCACGGATCCGGGCCAAGGTCTGCGAGCGTTCGATCACGGACCAAGGACTATCATTGAAAATCCGGAATTCAATTCCGGATTTTCAATGTATTACCTTTACCCGGGTTTGGATCGCTGGTTAATAACGGCTTACGATCTCTTTGATCCCTCCTCGCACGCTCCCCGACGCACCGCAGCACGGGGTCAGGCCAGCGCGCGGTGCATTGGAGGGCCCTCCAAGCGGCAGGTCGGCTGCGGGGCGCAGGGAGGGCACATTGGCTGGGACCTTTACGCCATAGGCCGCTTGAGGTTCCGCAACGGAGTTTTCGGACGGAAGCTTACCAACGATGCCAGCGACTGCATCCGGCGCTGGCCTGACCCCTTGGGATCGTCAGCTCGTGAATGTAGATTGGCCGCATTCTTTGCGGAGTTAAGGGGCAATGATCGCGGGCAACAATGGGATTCACCGCATTTAAGGCGGTGAATGGGGCCCTCCTTCGCCGAGGCTTCGGAGGGTTGTTTCCACTCCGCGGCGGCGGAGTGGAAACAAACGGGGCTTGGTGTAGCTGGGGCGCGTCGACCCGGTGAACGCAGAAGGAACGGCCTTCCGGCGGGCGCCAGCCGAACGCAACGACACCAGGATGCACGCCGAACGGCTTCGCGGGGACGGGCGACAGCCCGAAGGGCCGGGGCGACACGCCCCAGCTGCAACGAGCCGCTATAATTCGGAATGCGATTCAGCCCGAAGGGCCGGGGCGACGCGCCTTCGCCGAGGCTACGGCGGACAAGACGGCGGCCAGGCGCGCCCCAGCTACACCGGACAAGACGGAGGGACCCTCCTTCGCCAAGGCTACGGAGGGTTGTTTCCCCTCCGCGGCGGCGGAGTGGAAACAAACGAGCCGCGACCCCCTAGGGGCGCGGCTCGAAACTTACGGGACTATACTACGAATCAGGCCGACGGCGGGGTCGCGGGAGCCTCGGCCGCCGGGGCCGCCTGCTTCTGCGCCTCCATCTCCTTCATCGCGGCCTTGCGCGACAGACGCACCTTGCCCGAACGCTCGTCAATGCCCACGCACTTGACCCAGATGGAGTCACCCATCTTCACGACATCCTCGGTCCGACGAACCCGGAAGTCCGCCAACTCGCTGATGTGGACCAAGCCCTCCTTACCCGGAGTGCACTCGACGAAGCAGCCGAAGTCCTTGATGCCCGTCACGCGGCCCTGGTACAGCTTGCCAATCTCGATCGGCGCACCGCCACCACCACCGGCCCCGCCGCCGCACAGGCCGTCGATCTCGGCGATCGCGCGGTTCATCGCGTCGGCATTGTTCGAATAAACGAACACCTTGCCGGAGTCGTCCTCGGCGATGTCGATCTGCGCGCCCGTGGTCTCGGTGATGCGACGGATCGTCTTGCCGCCGGGCCCGATGAGCAGGCCGATCTTCTCGGGATCGATCTGGATCGTCTGGATCCGCGGGGCGTAACGGCTGAGGTCCGCCCGGGGCGCCGGCAGCGAAGCCAACATCACCTTCAGGATCTCCACGCGCGCGTCGCGGGCCTGGAAAATCGCCGTCTTGGCGATCTCGAACGGCAGACCGTTGATCTTCAGGTCGAGCTGGAAGCCGGTGATGCCCTTGGTCGTACCCGCGAGCTTGAAGTCCATATCGCCGAAGTGGTCCTCCTCACCGAGGATGTCGGTAATCGTGACCCACTTCTCGATGCCGCCCGCGTCGTCATTCTGGGTCATCAGACCGCAGGAGATGCCCGCCACGGGAGCGATGATCGGCACGCCGGCGTCCATCAGCGAAAGGCAGCCGCCGCAGATCGAGGCCATCGAGGTCGAGCCGTTGGAGGCCATAATCTCGCTGACGACGCGGATGGAGTACGGGAAGGCATCCTCCGGGGGCAGCACCGGGACGAGGGAACGCTCGGCGAGGGCACCGTGACCGATCTCGCGGCGGCCCGGGGCGCCGAAGCGGCCGGTCTCACCGACCGAGAAGGACGGGAAGTTGTAATGGAGGATGAAGCTCTTGCTGGTGGCGCCGCCGGTGAGGCCGTCCATCTCTTGGGCTTCCTTGGTGGGCCCGAGGGTGGTGAGGGCGATGTTCTGGGTATCGCCGCGCTGGAAGGCGGCGGAACCGTGAACGCGCGGGAGGACGCCGACCGAGGCGCTGAGGGGGCGGAGGTCCTTCTGGCCGCGGCCGTCGGCGCGGACGCCCTTCTCGAGGACGTTCTTGCGGTAGGCCTTGTACTGGAGGTCCTCGAACACGACGTTCAGGTCGACATCGGTGAACTTGTCCGCGCCGAGCTCCTTGACGAGGGCGGCCTTGGCCTCCTCCTTGAGCGCCTTCACGGCGGCGGAGCGAACGGCCTTCTCCTTGCCGAAGATGGCGGTGATGAGGCGCTCGGTGGGGACCACGCGCTCGATGATCGCGCGGGCGGCCGGAGTGGCGCCGACGAGCGGGAAGGTGGCCTTCGGCTTGCCGGCGAGGCGCACGAGCTCCTCGATCGCGGCGATGATCGGCTGGATCGCCTGATGCCCGAACTCGAGGGCCTTGATGAACTCCTCCTCGGGGAGCTGATCGGCGCTGCCCTCGATCATCAGCATGTCGCGCTTGTTGCCGACATAGATGAGGTCCAGCGAGGACCCGTACATCTGCTCGATGGTGGGGTTGGCGACGAACTGGCCCTCGATGAGGGCGACGCGGACGCAGCCGATGGGGCCGCCCCACGGGATGTCGGAGATGGCGAGGGCGGCGCTGGCGCCGTTGACCATCGGGATGTCGGACTCGTTGAGCTGGTCGGCGGAGAGCAGCTGGCCGATGATCTGGACCTCATTCAGGAGGCCTTCCGGGAAGAGCGGGCGGCAGGGGCGATCGCAGAGGCGGGAGGTGAGGATCTCCTTCTCGGAGGGGCGGCCCTCGCGCTTGAAATAACCACCGGGGAAACGGCCGGCGGCGGCGTACTTCTCGCGGTAATCGACCGTGAGGGGGAAGAAGTCCTGGCCGGGCTTGGTGCCCTGGGCGATGCAGGCGGTGACGAAGACGTTGGTTTCGCCAACGCAAACGTTGACGGCGCCATTGGCGAGCCCGGCGTAGGTGCCGGTGGAGAACGTGATCCCCAAGCCGGGGACGGTGACATTATGTTTCTGATTCATAGACGGACACTGCGGACGATGCGGACGGTCAAAGGGCGGCGGGTGGTTGGAGCGAACGGGCCAACGCCCTGGGCTTGGCAGACGTTCGCGGGCTCCCCGGGGGGGAGCGGCGGCAGCCCCGGAACCCGGGGCTGCGCGATAATCGGTCGGTCACTGCCGTCCACCCGGCAGACGCGAGAGATTTCCGTTTGGCGTCCGGCGCGGCCTGCGAGGGGGCGCCAAGCGGAAATGTCCCGGTCTGGTCGAGCGTCGAAAAGACAACGGGCGACCCGCGGATCGGGTCGCCCGTAGGACGAAAGGGTTACTTACGGAGGTTGAGCTTCTGGAGCAGCTCGTTGTACTTGGGCAGATTGGTCCGCTTCAAGTAATCGAGGAGCTTGCGCCGACGGGAGGCCATCTGCAGCAGACCGCGGCGCGAGTGGAAGTCCTTGCGGTGGGTGCGGAGGTGCTCGGTCAGGTGGTTGATGCGGGCGGTGAGAAGCGCGACTTGGACTTCGGACGAGCCGGTGTCCTTCTCGTGGGTCTTATATTCCGAGATGATCTGGGGCTTAACGACTGTGGTGGACATGGGTTTGTGGTTGTTGGACACGACTGTAGGGAGTCCTGGGGGACCCCGTGCCACCCGCTCCTCCCGAGTGGAAATCGGGCCGAGCCGGCGTCACCGTTCCAATCCCGCGGAGTGCGGGACCAGTTGTGGTGGACTCCCGCAACCGGCGGAAGGCCACTGACGCAAGGCGACATTGCCGCAAGTTCCGGGGCGGCGGGCAAGTGCAAACTCGCCGAGTTTGGCGGAGGGCGGGGGCGTAGTTTCCACCCGCCTTCGCTGAGGCTTCCGCCTTCGCCAAGGCTTCCGCCTTCGCCAAGCCTACGGCGGACGAGACGGCGGGCGGGCCTCCACCGGCGCCCACGAGCCGGCGCCGGGAGGAACTCGGCGCGGGATCGGGTGAGGGTTAACCCCTAAATTAGCGTCCTCCGGCGTCGCCTCCGACCGGCCGCGGACGGACCCGAAAGGAGGTACACTGGGAGCACACTGGAGGCAGATCGAAGGAGAACTGGATCAGAACCGAGGGAGAGCCAAAATGGAGCCCCAGAAGCGGGCCCGCGCGGCGGCAAGAGACCACTTAAAGCCATTCCATCAATTGGTTACAAAATTCCTGTTCCGGGCTTCCGGGCGCGATTCGGGCCCGAAACCGGCCCGGGCGAGGCCGGCTCCGCGGCGGCGGGAGACGGGGGAAGACCGGGGTCTAGACCCTATTTTACCCTCAAATCGGGTGGGCGGACGGCTCCGGCGGCGGCTCAGCGCGCGATGTCGGCCTGGGTGAGGATGCGGAAGCCGCGCTGCGAGAGGGCCTGCGCGGCGACCTCGGTGTCCTCGGCGTTGATCGCGAGGGCGGATTTGCCCTCGGGACGCCGGATGAAGCTGTAAACGTAGTGGATGTTGATCTCGGCCTCGTAGAGCGCGGCGAGGGCCCCGCTCAGTTCCGCTTCCCCCGAGAGTTCCACCGCGAGCACCTCGACTTCCGTATAGGGGAAGTCGTTGTTCACCATTAGTTCCCGGGCGCGCTCCGGGTCGTCGACGATGACGCGGACGATCGCGCTGTCGGTCGTGTCGAGGACGGTGATCGCGATGATGTGGACCTCACTCTTGCGGAACAGGGAGGTGAGGTCGTGGAGTCGACCGACGCGATTTTCGGCGAAGATCGAGAACTGGCGCACGGGATCGCGGGCCGAGAGGGAGACGGAGGTCATCCTGTCGCAAAACTAGGGCGTGAGGGCGGCGGGTCAATGGTGCTTTCCGCGCACGGGCGGGGGATTAAGCCCGCAATTCCGGGTGTAGCCGGACTCCTGCAGTTGGACGGGTCGCCCCGAGACGATTGGGCGGCACCTTTCGGTCTGCGTCAGCCGCTCCACGTACCCTCCGGGTATGCGTCGGGCTTCCTCGACCGAAATCTGCTCGCCCTCTTGCCCCGCTGCTCAGCCGCCAACTGCAGGAGTCCGGCTTAGCCGCCGCTTGCGTCCGGAAGGCACCCGGGCAAACCTCCGCCCTTCGCACCGCACCTATGAACACCACCCTACTCCGCTCGCTGCTGGCGATCCCCGTCCTCGGCGCCCTGTTACCGCTCGGGGCCCAGACTGCCCCGGCCCCCTCGCCGAACGCCGCCGCCGCCGCGGAGACGGCGATCAAACTCGAGGCCTTCACCGTCACCGGTTCCAACGTGAAGCGCTTGGAAGTGGAGAAGGTCCTGCCCGTGACCATCTTTGACGCCGCGGCGATGGAGGTGCGGGATCCCGGCCAGCCGTCGGACCTGATCACCGCGCTGCCGCAGGTGACGGGCCTGCCCGGCAATGAGACGGCGACCCTGGGCGCGACGGCCCGCGGCGACAACGCGAGCGTGTCCCTGCGCGGCATTCCCTCCAGCAACACCTTGGTGCTGCTGAACGGTCGCCGGCTGGTGCCGCACCCGATCAGCCAGAGCGAGGCGGGCGTGCCCACGCTTTCCACCAACATCAACCAGCTGCCCAACCGCGGGTTGGAGCGGGTGGAGGTGCTGCGGGATGGCGCGTCGTCGGTCTACGGCTCCGATGCGGTGGCCGGCGTGATCAACTACACGATGCAGCGCAACTTCAAGGGCACCGAGTTGGCCCTGCGCTATGGCGTGACGGACTACGGGGATGGCACCGAGTACCGCGGGACCCTGACCCACGGCCTGACCTTCGCGCGCAACCGCGGCCGGGCGATCCTCACGGCGGACTATTACCTGCGTGATCCGATCTATGCGCGGAACCGGCCCTTCTCGGCGGACGGCGACAAGAGTGCCCGGGCGCCGGATCCGTGGAAGCAGGGGAACACTACGGGGGCGGCAGCGTTCAACGCGCGTTCGGCGACCACGCCGTTTGGTAATTTCCTGGTGGGCAACGTGACGGCGACCAACGCGTTCGGGCGCGTCAGTGGGTTTGCCGGGGGTCGGCCGGCAGGGGTGCCCTCGACGATGGTGGCCAACTCGGGCCTGTTTGTCCTGACGCCCACGGCGACGGGCGTGGGCTTCGCGCCCGCGGCGCCGATCCGCACCGGCATTACCCGGGATTATTATTGGAACAACAATGCCTACCGCGTCATCCAGCCGAAGACCGCGCGCACCAACGTGCACGCCGCGGCGGAGCTGGACCTGAACGACCGGGTGACGGCCTTTGCGGACTTCACCCTGTACCGGGCGCATTCGGTGACCTACCGCGAGCCGGACGGCGTCACCCAGAGCACCGATGGCTTCATCATCGTGCCCGTGACCAATCCGTGGAACCCGTTCGGCAACCGCTTCTGGTCGCCCACGGGCGCGCCCAACGCGGACGGCACGGCGCGTCTGACCGGCACGCCGTCGGCGGTGTCCATTACTAACAAGCGGATGACCGATCTCGCGACGCGGACCGACTATGTGGACACCGCGCTGTACCGGGGCGTGGCGGGCCTGCGGGGTAAGTTGCTCAGCACCTGGAGCTGGGAAGCGGCGGTGCTGTGGGCGCAGGGGCGCGTGACCGAGAACGAAGAGGGGCCGACGCGGAAGAGCCTGCTCATTCAGGCGATCAACCAGACCGAGCCCGGGCGGGCGTTCAACCCGTTCACGCGGACCTTCGCGGTGCAGAACGGCCAGCTGGTGGTTACCGGGCCGTATGTGAACCCGGAGAGCGTGCAGTCGACCTTCCGTTCGAGCTTCATCCGGAGCGGCATTACCAAGCTGGGTAGCGCGGATTTCCGGGCGAGCGGCGACTTGGTGCAGCTGTGGGGCGGCAATGCGGTGGGCGCGGCTTTCGGCGGCGAGTTCCGCTATGAAGCTTACGATGATTTCCGGCCGCCGTTTGCGGGGCTGAACCCGCCGGGCTCGGGCCTCGATCCCTTGGCGAACGATTTCCTCGGCTTTTCGCCGAATTCGGACACCCACGGTAACCGGCACGTCGCGGCGCTCTACGCCGAGGCGGTGGTGCCGCTGGTCGGCCG
>NEUZ01000006.1 GCA_002304435.1 Opitutia bacterium Tous-C8FEB
GTTGACGCTCAACGACGCCGGCCTGGTGACCGTGCGGGCGACTCAGGCCGGTAATGTAGACATCGCCGCGGCGACCCCGGTGGAGCGCTCGTTCAACGTCACGACGAATTTTCTCGCGTGGCAGACCGCCCGCTTCACGGCGGAGGAGCGGGCTGGCCCCGCCCGCAGCGGCCCCAACGCGGTCTACGGTCTCGATGACCTGCCGAATCTGGTGAAGTACGCGCTCGGCCTCCTGCCCAAGGTGAATGTCACCTCGGAACGTCCCGCACTCACCGAGGATGGCACCCGCTGGGTGTTCACCTACGATCGGCCAGAGGGCAACGCGCTGGGCAGCGTCCAGTACGCGGTCGAGGTTTTGACGAATCTGCGGGATCCTGCCGCCTGGTCCGGCGCCGGGCTGCTGAACGAACAGGTCTCCAGCGTGGGCGGCAAGGCTCGCTGGCGGGCGACCTATCCCCTCCGCTCAACGACCAATCCCGCCGGCGCGCGCGTGGCGGCGTTCCGGCTCCGGGTTACCACTCCCGAGGGCACCGCGTATTCCCCGGTCCTGGCCGGGATGACGCAGGAGTTGCCGGCGGGGCAGACCACCGCGCTCTCGTTCCCGCTCTATCCGGTGCCTACCTCGGCCGCGCTGATGGCGCGCCTGACGGATACCGGTCCCAACTTTATCGAGGCGGCCGGCGCGGGCTGGACCGCCGCGACCTTGGGTGACGGCTTGCAGCCGCACTACGTGCGGATCCGCAGCGGCGCTTCCGCCGGGCGCGTGCTGCCGGTGCGGTCCGCGGTCGGCGCGGAGAATCGCCTGGTGCTGGACAGCGGCGGTCTGCCGCTGGCACGTAGCGGAGTCACGACGGGGGCTGCGGGCGATGCCTTCGAGGTGCTGGCCGCGCAGACCCTTTCCGGTGCCTTCAACGCGGTGGCTTTGGCGGCGGGGAATACCGCGGCCGAGGCGGATCAGGTGCAGGTCTGGAGCGGGGCGACCTGGCTCTCATTCTACAAGCACGCCACGCGCAACCGCTGGGAAGCGGAGCACGATGCGGCGGGCGCTTCGGCGCGTGACGCCTACGCCCTGCGGCCCGATCGCGGCCTGCGCGTGCGTCGCGGCAACACGGGCCCGGCGGTGCTGTACGTGCATCACGCGGGCCGCGTGGCGGACACCGCGGTGCGGATCGTACACGACCGGCCGGGCTCGACCTTCGTGGCCCTCGGGTTGCCGGTGGACGCCACCTTGGCCTCCATCGATCCGGGATTGGGCGGCGGCGTGGCGGGTGGTTGGCGCACGGGGGCTTCGCCCGCCTTGGCCAGCACCACCGCGGACTTGCTGATGGCGTGGAATCCGGCGGGCAACGGCTGGACCACCACCTACAAGAACACTGGCACCGCACGCTGGGAGGAAGCGCGCGATGGCGCCCAAGCGGTGCGCGACGAGTTGGTGATTCCGGCCGGCCAGCCCTTGCTGGTCCGGCGGGTAGGGGAGGCGGGCGCACAGCTCATCGCCGTGCCCCTGCCTTATTCGGTTGCCCGCTGACAGCGCGCGGCCGCCCCCGGCGGTCGGTTGCCTTCCTGGCTTTCCCGAGGGATCGGGCGCGCTCCGCTGGCCCAAGGCGGCGCTCGCGGATGCATTTTTTTGCGGCCGCGATGGCAGAAGGCGCCTCGAGGGTCGCGATCGCCTCGTCTCCGCTGCTTCCCGGCTCGCGCTTACGCCCGGCGGCTGAGGGCGGTACCCCAGCGCTTCCAGTCGTGGAATCACGTAGTTCCAGGGGCGCAACTTTACCTACGCAAAAATATGATAAATAGAGGCTTACGGAGTTTTATTCAAAACTAGGTCAAAGACGGCGCCCGCGCGCTCGCCGCTAGACGCGGCGTGGGCAACCGACGACGACAAGGGCGTGAACTCCCCGCTCTTCGCTGCTTCCGGCCTCCGTCTGCTCGCGTCGCTTGTGTTGGCCCTGTCCGGGGTGAACTGGCTGGCAGCGCAGGGTGCGGCGGTCGTGCTCGACACCTTCGGCCCCGCTAGCCTCGGCGGAGTGGTCCCAGGTTCGAGCTGGGAGGGGCAAGTCACGCGCGAGGGGGATGCGCTCGTCGTGGCGGGCACGGCGCGGGACGACAATGGCTGGCAGGCGCGGGGCTTGAACGTGAACGCCAGCGGGATGACCGCTCTGGCGGTGACCGGCTACCGCTTGGCCGGCAACGCGGCGGGGTTGCTGGTGATCGAATTGCAGGATGCCGCGCTGAACACCGCGGTCTTTTCGGCTCCGTTGAGCGCCCTGGGCACCGCCTCCAGCACGGTACGAATTCCGCTGCAGGCGTGGGCGGCGGGCTTTGATTTCACGCGCGTCACGGGCTGGTCGATCGGGGGCGGCGTGCCGCCCCCGGGTAATGACGCCTTCCGGGTCGTTCTTGAGCATCTGGAACTGAGTGCGCAGGGCGGGCCGATCGTGGCCGCCTTGCCCGTCATCACGGTGCCGCCGGTCGATCAGGCCGCGCCCTTGGACGCGGAGGTGCGGTTCATCGTCTCCGCGACGGGCCATCCGGAACCGACCTTCCAGTGGCGTCGCGAAGGTCGTCCGATCCCCGGCGCGACGGGCGCGGTGGTGACCGTGACGGTGACAGCGGACACCGTGGGCCAATACTCGGTCGCGGTGCAGAATAGCGTGGGCTCGGTGCTCAGCGCGCCGGTGCGTTTGAGCGTGGGTGTTGGCTCTTCGGGGGGAGTGATTGCGGGTACGGGTTCGACTGCGGGTCTGGGTTCCGGAACGAGTGGCGGCACGTCGCTCACCCCAGGAGGTTCGACGGCGGGAACGGGTTCCGGAACGACTAGCGGCAGTGCGCTCACCGCAGGGGGTTCGACTGCGGGAACGGGTTCCGGTTCTGCAGGCGGCACGACGCTCACCCCAGGAGGGACGCCGGGTGGGATGAGTGGAAGTTCCGGTTCCGGTTCGACGCTCGCCGCAGGGGGTTCGACTGTAGGAACGGGTTCTGCAGGCAGTACGTCGCTCACCCCGGGAGGGGCGACGGGTACGGGCGCCGGCCAAGGCGTTGAGAACCCGGCGGCCGGGGGCGGCTCCGTGGCGGGCGCCTACTTCGGCACGTTGCCGGACGGGGGCGTCTGGGCCCTCAACGTCCGCGCGGACCGGCGCGGGATGTTCCTCGCCCACTTCCCGGCCACTGGCACCGCCGCCATCACCGAGGTCACCCTCGGGGCCGATAATCGTTTTCAAGTCACCGGCACGACTCTCGCGCCGCGTGGCGTGGTCGCGGCCGCGCCCGGTTCCCCGGCCACCGCCTCGGCCCCGGTCAGCTACACGCTCCGGGCCCAGGTGACCGCGGAGAGCGCCACCGGCGAGCTCCTCGGGTACAGCCTCGCGGCCCCGGTCGATCGCGGGTCGCTGGCCACGGCGGGCCTCTATCGCGCGCCGGCCCTCTACACCAATGAAGGCAGCACGCACGTGATCATCGGGCCGAGCGGACGCGTCTTCGCCGTGACCACCTCGGCGCAGACGGTTGACGCGGTGTCCGGGACCCTTGCGGCAGAGGGCGGCTTCCGGGCGGTAACCCGCCAGGGCGCGGAGGTTACCCTCGGCCTCAATGCGGCCACCCGCGCCCTTACGCTTGCCTACGCGGCGTCCGCCGATGCCCCGACCATCCTCTTCCACGGTCTGCGCGATACCGAGGTCGCGACCGCGGCGCTGGCCAATCTTTCCATCCGCACCCTCGCAGGCGCGGAGGACCAGAGCTTGGTCGCCGGGTTTGCGGTGGCGGGCGGCAGCAAGTCCGTCCTCGTGCGTGGCATTGGGCCGGCGCTGGCGGAATTCGGGGTCGAGGGAGTCCTCGCTGATCCCCGCCTGGAACTGCGGCGTCCGGGCGCGACTGGAATTCTAGTTGCGAACGACGATTGGACGGAGGCCGAGGGGCGCGTCTTCCCGCGGGTAGGGGCCTTCGCCCTGCGCGGCGGCAGCCGAGACGCGGCCTTGGTCGCGGATCTGGAAGCCAGCACCTACACCGCCCGCCTCAGCGAGGCGGCCGGCGGCTCGGGCGTGGCCCTGTTGGAATTGTACGATACGGGTGCGACGGGCGGTGGCCGTCTGACCAACCTCTCCGCCCGCTCGGTGGTCAGCCCGGATGGCGGGGCTCTGATCGCGGGTTTCAACCTTACGGGCACCGGCACGCGGCGGCTCCTGATCCGGGCGGTCGGTCCTTCCTTGGAGGCTTTCGGGCTGGAAGGCCTCCTGTCGGATCCGCGGCTCGACCTGTATGCTGCCGGTGGCTCGGTGCCGCTGGCGACGAATCAGGATTGGTCCCCCGCGCTGGCGGAAACCTTCCGGCAGGTGGGCGCCTTCGCGCTCCGCGACGGTTCGTGGGATGCGGCGTTCGTGGTGACCTTGCCGGCCGGCAGTTACACCGCGCAGGTGGGCTCCACCAACGGCGCCAGCGGCATCGCGCTGGTGGAGATTTATGAACTGCCCTGAGCAACCGCCCGGCGCGCATTGGCCGGGAGCTCCCGGCGTGGTGCGCTCAAGGGGCGTAATGCGGCGCCGGCGGGCGTAGTTCTACGGGACCGATTGCCGTGGCTCCAGGGGCGGTTGGGGTAAATCTCGACGTCACGGCATTCCTAATGCAAGATTCTCTCCATAAGTTCCGGTTCAGGTCCTTTCCTCACTGATTTTTTGGCGTGTTTTACCGTCTCCAGCTTCCGTTCAGTGTCTTGTCCCGTGTCGCGCGCGGGGGAGCTTGGGGCGTGCTTGTCGTGCTCGCGGGGCAACCGCTCTCCGCGCAGATGGTGCTGCCCGCACCCATGATTGAGCCGCTGCTGCCGGCGGCGTTGCGGGCGGAGGATCCGTCCAGCCGGAACTCCGCGCTGCGGGCCGGCTCCGTCAGTCACCCGGGGGCGACGCGCCCGCCGGCCCCGACCACCCCCTTCACGTACGGCCGGCTGGCCCTCTACCCTCGGGTGAGCGCGTCGTTTTCCTACAGCGAGGGAATCCTTTCCGAGGTGGGCCGGCCGACGAACTCGTACATTTCCTCCGTCTCGGCCGGGTTCCGGTTCGATGCCGGGCGCAACTGGGCCCTCGATTACGGCACGGGCTGGACCCTTTACTCCAGCCGGCGCTTCAAGAACTCACCCAACCACAATTTTAACTTCTCGGGCGCCCTGCCGCCGCTGGGCTCGTGGGAAGCGGGTTTTTCCCAAGGCTACAGTTACGCGCGGGCGCCGCGGATCGAGACGGGGCGACAGACGGAGCGGCAAACCGTGACCACGTCGGGCTCATTTGCCCGGCCTTTGGGAACCAAGCTAACCTTCCAGAGCAGTCTTTCGCAGAGCCTCAGCTTCATTTCGGCCAGTCCGGACTCGTACTCCTGGTCCTCGAGCAACGCGCTGCAGTACCGCCTTGGGCAGTCAGCCTCCGTTGGAGGCTCCGTCGGGGTCAGTTACGTCGATGTGAACCCCGGCGTGAATATGGCGGCGGTCACCGCAAGTGGGAATTTCGCGTGGGCGGTGTCGCCGCGGCTCACGATGAGCGCTTCCGCGGGCACCGATTACCGCTGGATCTTCTCCCGCGGGGTGAAGTCTCCGACCACGCCTGTGTTCCAGCTCGGAGGGAGTTACCAGCTCTTTGACCACACCTCCTTCAACGCCAGCGCGTCCCGCAGCATTAGCCCGTCCAGCTTTCGCAATCAGCTGTTGGATGGAACGAGCTGGACCCTGGGTTTTGGGCAGCGGCTCTTGGGCGTCATCCAGATTTCCGGTTCCGTCGGCGGTCAGATTTCCGGCTACAAGGCCTCGCGCCTGGGGGTGGAGGCGGGGCGAAAGGATGATTCCTATGTTTATTCGCTGAACGCGGGCACGACGGTGCTGCGGCGGATCAGCCTTTCGGTCGGCTTCAGCGCGACCGACAACTCCAGCAACCGGAGGGGCTACGGCTTCAATAGCCGGACCTACAGCGTGCAAGGGGGCTTTGGCTTTTGAACTCAGGACTCACTGAATCTCGTCCCGCGCTGCCGGCCGGCGCGGCGTCTGCACCGGCTCCGGCCTATGCCGCCGCGGCGCACCCGCAGTGGCGCCGCTACGCTTGGGCGGCCGGACTGCTCGCCCTCCCGTTTGGGCTGGTCTTTTACGAGTTGGTGCGGTTCGCGCTGGCGAGCGACCTCTACTCTCACACCCTCCTGATGCCGGTCGTGGCGGGCTACTTCGCCTGGCTGGCGCGCCCGGACCTGCCGGCGCCGGGCCGGGCCAACTGGTTGTCCGCGGTGCTGCTGGCAGGACTGGCCGGGTGTTTGGTCGTGTGGTCGCTGGGAGTCATCGGATCGCGCGGCTGGTCCGTCGAGGACCACTTGGCGGCGCGGGTGGGGGCCTACGTGCTGCTGCTGGCGGCGGCCGGGTTCGCCCTCGTGGGAGCGCGCGGGGTGCGGGCCGTGGCCTTCCCGCTGGGCCTCCTGCTGTTCGCCTTCCCGATGCCGACGGCGCTGACCAAGGGCATCGAGGTGTTCCTGCAGCACGGTTCGGCCGAGGTCTCCCACCTCCTCTTTAACCTTACCGGCACGCCCAATTTCCGGACCGACCTGCTCTTCCAGTTGCCTCGCATCAGCCTGCTGGTGGCCCCGGAGTGCAGCGGCATCCATTCCTCGCTTGCGCTGTTCATCACCAGCTTGGTGGCGGGCAAGTTGTTCCTGCGCGCCTCGTGGCGGCGGATTCTCTTGGCCGTCATCGTCGTGCCGCTGGCCCTGCTCCGGAACGGATTCCGCATCCTCACCATCGGCCTGCTCTGCGTCCACATCGGGCCGCATATGATCAACTCCGCCATCCACCACCAGGGCGGCCCGATCTTCTTCGCGCTGTCCCTAGTGCCGTTCGGCGCGTTGCTCTGGTGGCTCCGGCGGGCGGAAGCCCGCTCGCCCGCCCCGCGATCCTGATCCTTTGCCCCTTACCTTTATGCACACGTTCCAGAAGTTGCTGATGGTCCCGGCCTGCCTGCTGGTGCTCGCTGGCTGTTCCCGCGAGTCCCGCATCGATAAGGCGCTGAAGAAGGGCGAGGAACTGCTCGCCGCCGGCAAGTACGCCGAGGCGGAGCTGGAGTTCAAGACCGCCCAGCAGACGCCGCAGCCGCAGCCGCGTGCCTTGGTTGGTCTCGGCGAGGTCTATCTGCATCAGGGTCGGCTTGACCGGGCTTCGGCGTTCCTCGCCAAGGCGAAGGAACTGCTGCCGGACGATGTCGATGTTCGTCTGAAGCTCGCGATGTGCCAGTTGTCCCTCCGGCAGCCGGCGGAGGCGCGCTCCGCGGCGCGCTTCGTGCTGGAGCGGCGCCCGGCTGACCCCGAGGCCCCACTGCTGCTCGCGGACACCAGCCAGAATGGACCAGAGGTCGAGGAATCGCGTGCGATCCTCAAGGCGCTGCCGGCACCGGCGGTGAATGGCGCCCCGGCCCTCGCGGGGCAGGCGATGCTGGCGATCAAGGAGAAGAAGTTTGACGAGGCGGACGCGCTGATTGCCCGGGCCCGGGCCGCCGACGCCAAGTACTACGCGACCAACAGCGCCCAGGCCCTCCTGCACCTCGCCCGGAACGAGCCGGAAAAGGCGGACGCGGCCCTCCAGGCGGTCACCGAGACGGCTCCTAACCGCGTGATGCACGAGGTGCGGTGGGCCGCTTTCAAGCTGCAACAGAAGGACGTCGCGGCGGCGCGGCGGATTCTCGAAGGCGTCGTCCAGCGGCGGGGCGATTACGTGCCGGCGCTGCTGGCGCTGGCACACCTCGAAAACAGTGAACAGAAGGCTGATGCGGCTCTGGAACTGGCGAACAAGGCGGTCGCCACCGAGCCCTTCGGGGGCGAGGCGATCTTGCTCGCAGGGCAGATCAAGCTGCAGCGGCAGGACTGGGATGGCGCGATCGTGGAATTCGAGCGCCTGCTCTCCCTCTTCCAAAACAACCCGATGGCCCATTTCCACCTGGCGCGGGCCCACGTCGGCAAGGGGGAGTTGAACAAAGCGATCGTCAGCCTGCAGACCGCGATCGGCATCGACCCGACTTACCCGCCCCCCGTCATCCTTTTCAGCACCCTGCACCTGCGCAAAGGGGAGCCAGCTCCCGCCGAGGCACCCCTGCGCCGCCTGCTCCAGTCGCGGGCTGACTTTTCGCCCGCGTGGGAGCAGCTCGGCGAGGTCCTGCGCGCCTTGGGGCGTAATGATGAGTCCTGGCGCGTTTATGATGCGCTGGTAAAGGCGGCGCCGCAGAATGCGGGCTGGACCTTCCGCCGCGGCGAGCTCGCGGTTCGGCTGGGCCGGACCACTGACGCCAAGACCGATCTGACCAAGGCGCTGGAACTGGATAAGACCCAGCTCGGCGCGCTGGAACTGCTGATCGGGATCGCCTTCGGGGCGAAGCAGGGGCCGGAGGCACTCCGGTTGGCGCAGGCCAGCGTACAGGCCAATCCGCAGTCTGCCCGCCCGCAGCTGATTTTGGCGCGGGTGCACCTGACGCTGAAGGAGGCCGACAAGGCAGAGGCTGCCCTCAAGCGCGCCATCGAATTGGAGCCGGATACTTCCGAGCCGTACCTCGCCCTCGCCCAGTTCCTCGGTAGCACCCAGAAGCACGAGGGCGCGGTCGCGAGCCTCGAGACGCTTTTGGCGAAGAACCCCAAGTCCGCGCAGGCCCTCCTGCTCAAGGGGATGCTGCTCGAGGCCAAGAAGGACTTCCCCGGGGCGCGCAGCGCCTACGAAGGGCTCTTGGCGGCAGATCCCCAGTCGTGGCTCGCCCTCAACAACCTCGCCTACATCCAACTGGATCATTTCAAGGATCCGGCCAAAGCCCGCGAGTACGCCGCCAAGGCCCGCGAGGTGGCGCCGGGCAACCCGGCGGTCGCCGACACCCTTGGCTGGAGCCTGTCGCGGCTTAGCCAGTACGCCCAGGCCGAGCCCCTGCTGAAGGAGGCCCTCGCCGGCCTGCCCGACAATCCGGAGGTGCTCTACCACGTGGGCGTGAACAGCTATTACCTCGGTCAGGAGGAAGCCGCGCGGAAGGCGTTGCAGCAGGCCCTGAAGCTGGCGCCCGAGTTTCCCCACGCGGCGGAGGCCAAGGCGCGCCTCGCGATCCTCGACTTCGATCCCGCCAAGGCGGGCGCGGAAGTGCGCAAGCTGATCGAGACGGAGCTTAGCGCGCGCAAGGACGATCCCTTGCTCCTGAGCCGGCTCGCGCTGCTGCAGGAGCGGGCGGGCGAATTGAAGGAGGCCCTGGCGTCCTGGCAGGCCGCGGCGGCGGCGAGTCCGACTAATGCCGGCTTTGCCCTCGGGATCGTGCGGATCCTCGAGGCGCAGGGTGAGGGCGAGAAAGCGCTCGAGGCCGCGAAGGCGGCCCGCAAGGTCGCCTCGGCCGATCCCGACGTGGCGCGCGCCCTCGGGCGCATCGCGAGCCGGCAGGGCCAGCACTCCTGGGGCCTCAGCCTCCTGCGCGAGGCGGCCCGCGGCCGGCCGGGCGTCCCGGAGGTGCAACTCGACCTCGCGGAAGGCGCGGCGGCTGCCGGTGACCATCGCGAGGCGGAGACGGCCCTACAGGAACTCGTGCAGAGCCACGCCGCACACCCGCTGGCGAAGGAGGCGGCCGCCTTGCGGACGTTCCTGACCGCGGGAGAAGCGGGCAAGCCCGCGCCGGCGGCGCTCGAGGAGCGGCGCAAGGCCGCGCCGCGTTCGGCTTGGGTGCTGTGGGCGGACGGCAAGCTCGCCGAAAAGGCCGGCGACGCGGCCAAGGCCCGCGCGGCCTACGAGCAGTTGCTGGCGGCTTACCCCGAGCATCAGATGGGCCAGCAGCGGCTGGCCGTGCTCTGGTCCGCGGTCACCGATGCGGACGCCAAACGCACCCTCGAGTACGCGACCAAGTCGCGCGAGCGCTTCCCGGATGATCCGGAGGTGGCGAAGGCGCTCGGCGTGGTGTTGTTCCGCCAGGGTAATTTCAACCGCGCGGCGACCCTGCTCGGCGAGGCGGCGCAGAAACGGGAAAAGGATGCCGACCTCCAGCGTTACCTGGGCCTCGCGCTGCGCCAGGTGAAGCGTCCCAGCGACGCGCGCAAGGCGTTAGAAACGGCGCTGGCCCTGAAGCTCTCGGGCGAGGCGGCGGAGGAAGTCCGGCGCGCGCTCGAAGAATTGAAGGCGGCGGAGAGCCAGTCCTGAGGCGTGGTTGTGAGCGCCGGGAAGACCTTCCTTACGTTCGGGGATCGTCTTCCCGGCCGGGCGCTCTTCGCGGGGCTGCTCTTCGCCGCTCTCCTCTGGTGCTACGGCGGCACGGCTTCGGCGCCGCTGTTGCTCGACGACGAAATCACCCTGGTTCGCAATCGCTCGATCCAGCAATTGGGAGACTGGGCCGCTGTCCTCTCGCCGCCGGCAGACGGCACCACGGGCGGACGCCCGCTCGCCAACCTCTCCTTCGCCCTCACCTACGCCGTGAGCGGAGTTCAGCCTTGGGCTCATCGCCTCGCCAACGTGTGCCTGCACGGGATCGTTTCCCTGCTGGCCTTCGGCGTGGTGCGGCGGGTGCTCGCGCTCCCCGGTTTCCCCGATCGCTTGCGCGATCGGGCCGGTGAGCTCGGAGCCGTGGTGGCGCTGCTCTGGGCGGTGCATCCCCTGCTCACCCAGTCCGTCACGTACATCTCGCAGCGCACGGAGGTGCTGATGGCGGGGGGCTATCTCCTCACGCTGTACGCCTTCCTCCGGGCGGAGACGGAGCCGGCCCGAAGTGACGTCTGGCGCTTCGTTTCCGTCGCGGCCTGTTGGCTCGGTAGCCTGTGCAAGGAGGCGATCGCCACCGTTCCGTTCGTCGTGCTGCTGGGCCACTGGCTGCTGCTGCGCGTGGATCTCCGGACCCTGTGGCGGGAACGGCTGGGCTATTACGCCACGCTCACGCTGAGCTGGACCATTTTGGCGGTCAGCCTGAACAAGGTCTACGAGCGCGGGGTGACGTTCGACGCCGGAGTCTCGCCGCTGCAATACGCGACGGTGCAGGTCAGCGCGGTCGTGGAGTACCTCCGGCTTTCGTTCTGGCCGCACCCGCTGATCTTTGACCATTCGCCGCTGGTGGTCTTCCAGCCGCGGCTTTCCCTGCCTCACGCGCTGGTCCTGATCGCGCTCTTGGGCGGGGTGGGGTGGTGCTTGGCGCGGCGTTCCCGGTGGGGGTTTGCGGGGGCGTGGTTCTTTCTGATCTTGGCGCCAACCTCGAGTGTCATCCCCGTGGTGAATGCCGCGGTGGCCGAGAACCGGGCCTACCTTCCCTCCCTCGCGGTCGTGGCGGGTGTGGTGGTCGGGTTGGCGCTGGTTCTTAACCGTTGGGTGGCGCGGCTGACCATCGGGGTCCTCGTGGTTTCGGCTGCCTGGGCCACCGTCGGGCGCAATCTCGATTACGCCGACGCGCTTTCACTCTGGCAGGACACGGTGGAGAAGGAGCCCGGGAATCCGCGCGCCCACGGGCAACTCGCTTTCGCGCTTTACTCCCACGGTCAATCGGAGGCGGCCCTCCGACACTATCGGGAGGCACTCCGGCTCGATCCGGACCGGGCTGCTCACCACACCGGGGCCGGGGTGATTTTAGCCGCTCAGCCCGGGGGCCTCGCCGACGCGCAGCGGCATCTGGCCGAGGCGGAGGCGAATGCCAATCTGGGCTCGGTGTTAGGGCGGTTGGGTAAGGATTTGGCGGGGGCAGAGCGGCACCTGCGAGAGGCGGTACGGCTCGCGCCGGGCGATCCCGGGGTCTGGTTCCTGTACGGCGAATTTGTCGAACAACGCCGGTCTGATCTTCCGGAAGCGCGCCGGGCCTATCTTGAGGCCCTCCGGTTGCGCCCGGGATTCGAGCCCGCCCTGCTGGCCCTCGCTCGGCTGGAACCTGCCGCCGCCCGGCCCGGCGGGCCCCTGACTTCCCCTTCCTTACCATGAACATCCTCGTCGTCGGCGGCGCCGGCTATATCGGCAGTCATTGTGTCCGCCAAATCCTGGCCGCCGGGCATCGGCCGGTCATTCTCGACAACTTCGTCTACGGGCATCGGGCGGCGGTGCCCGCGGGAGTGACCCTCCACGAGGGTAATCTGGGCGACGCACCCTTCGTCCGGCGCGTGCTCGAGGCGGAGCGCATCGACGCGGTGATGCACTTCGCGGCCTACTGTTACGTCGGGGAGTCGGTCACGGACCCGATGAAGTACTACTTCAACAACGTCGTCGCGACCCTCCACCTCCTGCAGGCGATGCGGGACGCCGGGGTGCGGCGTTTCATCTTCTCCTCGACGTGCGCGACCTTCGGGGTGCCGGCGACGCTCCCGATTCACGAGAACCTGCCGCAGGCGCCGATCAATCCCTACGGCCAGACCAAACTCGACATCGAGCAGGTCCTGAAGGCCCTGGCGGTCGCCCACGGGCTGAGCTTCGCGGTCTTCCGGTACTTCAATGCCGCGGGCGCGGCCGAGGATGGCAGCATCGGCGAGGACCACGCGCCGGAGACGCACCTCATTCCCCTCGCGATCGACGTCGCCACCGGCCGCCGGCCGCACCTGCAGCTGTTCGGCACCGATTACCCGACCCCAGATGGCACCTGCCTCCGGGATTACGTCCACGTGGACGACCTCAGCCGGGCGCATATCGCGGCCTGCACCCGCCTAGACGCCCCGGGCACCCAGCTCTTCTACAACCTCGGCACGGGCCGTCCGACCTCCAACCGTGAGGTCATCGCGGCGGTCGAGGAGATCACCGGCCGCCCGGTCCGCGTCGTCGAGTCCCCGCGCCGCGCCGGGGATCCGCCGGCCCTGTTTGCGGATTCGGCGAAGGCCCGCCGCGAGCTGGGGTGGACGGTGAAATTTCCGGACATCAAGTCGATCGTCGCCACCGCGTGGAAGTGGCATCAGGCGCGCCCGGCAGGCTTCGGGGATCGTTAGGTCTTCCCGGGCGGCCGCCTCGGTTGCGACGAGCCGCTCTGATGACCTTGGGGGCGCGGCGTGGCGCGGATGCGGCCGGCGGCCCTTGCTGCAAGCCTCCCGCGACAGCCGAATTGCCAAAAAGTGTAAAGTGACCCCGCCAAAACGCCGGTAGAGCTTACACTTTGCATTAAGGCTCCACGGAGGGGTGGTCCGAGAGCCTCTCCCGAGCTCGTTCCAGAGCAGCGAGTTAGGCGTCAATAAGTGGCAATACGTAGGCTTGGCACGGCGATTGCTTACGGTAGGGCGAATCGCAACTTGATCGCCTTACCCGCCCCGCCGATGACCTCCGCCCGCCGCTTCCTGCCCCTGCTGCTTGTTTCCGCCCTGTCCACTGTCCCGGCTGCGGCGGCGTCCTATTTCTACGCGGTGGGGTCCAATAATCACATCTACGAGGTCAGCGACACCGGGGTGACGCGGGACGTCCGGGACCTCTCGGGCGTGGTCGGCTCCTCGCCGGTGAACGGCGCGGCTTTCGACACCGCCCGCAGCCAGTTCTTCTTTGCCGTTCCGGCCGTGAGTGGACCCGGCTCTCTCTGGTATTGGAATCAGGCCTCCGATACCACTCCGGTCTCCCTCGGCCTGTTGCCGACCGCGCGCCCGGACAATGGCGCTTACTGGGACGGAGCCTACTGGTACATCCAGCAAGGCACGCACACGCTGCACCGCATCGGGCTGCAGTACGATGGGTCAGGTAACCCCACGTTGGCTGCCGGCGGTGACTCCACGGCCACCCTCATCGGCGCGGTCCCGACGGTTAATAACAACTATTTCGGCGACATCGTCATTACTAGTGGCGGGACGCTCTACGCCACCACCGCCAATGGGGACGCGTTCTACTCCGTAAGTTTGTCTTCCGGGGCGCTGAGCGGGAACCGGACGGTCACTTCTCTGGGCTCGGTAGGGTCAGCTGGGGTCGACAAGGTGCAGCTCTCCCTCGACGCGGCTGGCACGACGCTCTACGGCCACGCCTACGACACGGGGCAGTGGTACACGGTGAACACAACCAACGGTGCGCTCACGACCCTGGCTTTCAGCACGCTCACCGGAGGGGTCTCCAACGGCTTCCAGGATATCGCAGGCGCTTCCGCCTTGCCGACGCCGTCCGCCGGCGTTCCGGACCGTGGCCCGTGGTTGGCCCTTCTGTCGGTGACCCTTGTCTCCCTCGTGCTGGCGCGGCGTCGTCGCTGAGCCGGCGAGTCGGATTTCCCGCCGCGATAGTCGCGCCTGTCGCGGCGCATGAGCTCCCGTCATCGGTGCCTAGCCGACCGCGGCTCCGCCGTCCGTCGGAGCGCTCCGGGGACCGGTGATGCGGAGGATCTCACGCTCGCCCTTACCTTTGAGACTGACCACGCCCAGCGACTCGCCCGCGTAGAGGGCGGCGATCCGGACCCAAGTTGAGGCCTCCACGCAGACGCTCCCCGGGGGCGCCGCCTGCTCCATCCGCGAGGCTATGTTCACGGTGTCACCCCAGACGTCATACTGATACTTCTGGCGCCCGATCACCCCGGCGCTCACCGGCCCCGCGTGTACCCCAACGCGCAGGCGCCAACCCTCGCCGTGAGTCGCGGCCGCGCGGGCCAGCTCGAGTCCGCACGCGACGGCGGCCGCCGCTGGGTTCGGCAGCGGGGAAACGAGCCCGGCCACGGCCATAAACGAGTCCCCGATGGTCTTGATCTTCTCCAGCCCGTGCCGGGCCGAGATCTCCTCGAAGGCCTCCACCAGGCCCTGCAGTTCCCGGTGCACGGCGATCGCTGACTTGCCGGAGCACCACGAGGTGAAGCCCGCGAGATCGGTGAACAGGACCGCCACTTCCGCCACCGCCCGCGGTTGCACCTGACGCGTCGCCTGCAGCTCTCGTGCCACGTCCTTGGGCAAGATCACGTGCAGGAGTTCCTCGATCCGCCGCCGTTGCTCCGCCTCGCGGTCCTGCAGGCGCTTCTTGCCGAGGCACGCGTCGATGCGCGCCCGCAGGAGGACGGGGTTGAACGGCTTCGGCAGGTAGTCCTCCGCGCCGAGCCCGATGCAGCGCACCACGCGGCTGAGGTCCCGGGACGCGGACAGCACGATCACCGGCAGGCGCTGTAACTCCGGGTCGGCGCGAAGGATCCGCAGCGTCTCCTCGCCGTCCAGGACCGGCATCTGGAGGTCGAGCAGCACCAGATCGCGGGGCGTCCGGCGGAGGAGCGCGAGGGCCTCGCGTCCGTCCGCCGCGCAGAGCACGTCGTGGCCGAGGCGCCGGAGACGCCGCTCCAGCAGCTGGCGGTTGCCCTCGTCGTCGTCGACGACCAGAAGCCGACCCGGTTCCGCGGCGGGAGCATCGGTGCCCGCCGCCGGCGCTTCCTCGCCGGCGATTTCCTCCGTCTCAACCTCCAGGTGCCCCGCGGCTGGAGGAACGCCGGCGACCGCGGGAACCGTGAGGGCCGCGATCAGGCGGCCGAAATTTTCCGCGGCGTCGCGGATCCGGGCCAGATCCGCCGGGGCGTCCGGCAGATCGGGTGGCGCCAGCGCGGCCAGTTGCTCCGCCAGCCCGTGGATCTCCCCCACGAGGCGGGGCCATTCCGGGGGCGTGCGTGGCGGCCGGCTGGAGTCGGGGCCCTCGGCCGGCGGAGGCGCCAGTTCATCCACGCCGCGTTGCAGGGTCTGGCCGAGCGCGTGGACCCGCTCCAAACCCCGATGCCACTCGCCGACCTCCGCCGCGTGCGTCTCCTCCAGCAGCATCTCGGAATAGCCGAGGATGTGGTTCAGCGGGGTCCGCAGCTCGTGCTTTAGCTTTGGCTTCATCGGGCGTGGCGGGGCGTGACGTAAGGGGTAGGCGCCCCGCGGCGCGATCGCAATCCGGCAAGTCCGGCGTGAATACGCGCCCCTTCCCACCTAGGACGGCGGGAGGGCACCGAACTTGCGTGGCCATCTGCCGCCCTGACGACTTGGGCGGACTATTCCCGGATGAACAGATGCTCGTCCCCGCCCCGGTAGCCCTCCAGCGCCTCGCGGAAACCACTCTGGGCGAGTCGTTCGGCGACGGCCGCGCGCGTGGAGCGCGGCGGGAAAACCCGCACGAAGATCAGCCGTGCCCGGGCCAGGATCGGCAGCGCGGCGTCGAGGATCGGCAGCTCGTGGCCCTCCGCGTCCAGCTTCACGATCGCGAACCCTTCGAGGCCCCGTGCGGCGCAGTACTCCCGCAGGCCCACGGTGCGCACCGGCAGCGGCCGGCGGAGGCCGAGCTCGGCCGCCTTTTCGCGCAACAAGGTGGCGCCTAGGCGGGTGCGGGTCGTGAACAGGGTACTGGTGCCATCGCGGACGTCGACCGCCGCCTCTTCGATCTGCCAACGCGACCCGAGGCCATTGCGCCGCGCCAGCGCCGCGATGTGGCGGGCCAAGCGGGGCACCGGCTCAAAAAGATGGATGCGGGCCTCGGGCCAGCGGTCGGCGACCGAGAGGGCGAAGAGCCCGGTGTGCGCGCCGACGTCGAGCACCTCCGGCGCCGGGCCGCCCACGAGGTCGCGGTGGCGGTCCAGCGGATAGGTATCTTCGACGAAGATGCGCTCGTACACGCGGCGTTGGGTCCGATCCCAGATCGGGACCACGAACCCGGAGCGCGAGCGCGCATCGATCGGGAAGCAGCGGATGAAGAGATCCCGCCAGTGGGCACCGAGCCGCTCAAAAGGCCCGCGCGGCGGACGGGATAAGGTTGCCGGAGGCATCGGGGTGAGGGTGAAGTCTGGGCCCGTGTGACTTCGAGGGCGCGGGGCGGCAGCTCAGGCGGTTTCCCGCGCGGCGGTGGTCTCCTCCAGACCGGGGTCGGGGATCGGCACCGGCCGGGACCGGAGGCCTGGGACGGTGGGCAGTGGGCCGTGACCCGCCAGCCGCGCCAGCAGGTTGGACCACCAGCGCCGGCGCACGACCAGGGTCAGGACAATCGGCTCTCGCCGCACCAGCGAGGCCGCAGCACCGACGTCCAGACCGAGCGTGAGGATGCGGGCGAGCTGGCGGTCGACGGCGCCGGCGAAGCCTTCTTTGTTGTTCCAAAAGTGATCCATCCACGGTTCCCCGGGCCGGAGGCGCCCGCTGGCCCGGAACGCCGTCCCGATCGCCAGCTGTTCGACGAGGGTATGGTGGACGCCGGCGTCCATCAGCCGATCCAGCAGGTCCAACGCCTCGTGCAGCAGCGCGTGGTGTTGCGCCCCGACGGCGATCAGGCCCGCGTTCCACATTGGATGGGGGGCCGTGAAGCGGAAGCCGGCGACCTGCCGCCCACGGATCTGCTGCCACAGCCTTTTCTGCCCGCGCCGCCGGGCACGGGAGAGGTCATACTCGTGCTCGTGCAGGAACACGTGGCCGGCCCCTAGATCGGCGCACAGGGAGGCGAGATTCTTACGAAACAGAATATCGGAGTCGTGGTAGATAATGTGGGCTGGCCCTTGGGCGGCCGCGTGGATCACGCACATCAGCTCCGTCCGCCAGAAGAAGTCGTGGTGTCCGCGCCAGTGCCGCAGCGTGTCGCGGTCCACCGGCAGGATCCGGATCCGGGAACCGAACCAGCCGAACGACTCCGGCTCGTCGGTGACCACGCAGAACTCGCTGTCCGGCGGCGCCCACGCCATCGCGGACAGAATCGAAAGGTGGGCCCAGGCCGTAAGGTCTGGCCGGCCGCCGACGGAGAGCGTGACGAAGCGATTGAGCATGGGGAGGGGAGGGGGCGGGTCCGCGGCGGGCCGGAAGTGGGGCTTCCTCGGCGGGGGCCTTGAAACAAGTGCTCGGGGTCGGGGCGCGACGGGGTTGGTCGGTGGCGACCCTACCACCGGAAACTTCCGTCTTCAGTGCGAAGACGAAACCCGTTTGCAGGTCGGTAGCGTTGCGCACCAAGCTGTCAAGCGGGAGCGTGAAACCTGCCGAGCTTTTCAGGTAGGGTCGGCATTCGCTGGCGCGGGAGCGAGGTTTGGTCGGGTCTGCGGCGGCCTCCCGGATCGGGCAGAGTCCTTGAATCTGCGGGTGCCCATCTCCCTCTGGTCCCGGTTTTTCGCGGGACCCCCAGCCTCTCCCGCCGGACGAAGTACATCGCTGAAAATGGGGCGGCCAACGGGATTTGAACCCGCGACCCCAAGATCCATTCTGCCGTACGGCAGAATGCTCTAACCGAGGGGTCCGAAGGCGTGTCGGCTGGCGGCGACAATGTCCTGACGTACGCGATGCCCGGAGCCGGCTTTAAAGTAGCGTTCCCGATGCATCGCTGCGGCGCGGGAGGGGAAAAGCTCCCAGTGGGCGACGTACGGCTGGAGCAGCTTCTCGCGCGTCGTGCGGGTGCCACCCTCGCAGTGGAGACGGTAACGGCGGATGAGGTGATCTGTATGTCCGACGTACGAGCGCCCGGTCACTGCGCAAACGAGGATGTAGACGAAGTACATCGCTGAAAATGGGGCGGCCAACGGGATTTGAACCCGCGACCCCAAGATCCACAATCTTGTGCTCTAACCAACTGAGCTATGGCCGCCGTAAAGGGTCGGAAAACGTCGGGGCCGGCGCCGGGACTGTCAACCCATTCCTCGGGCGGTTTCAGCGGCGGGCTTGCAGCACCTGGAAGCGCTGGCCCATCTGCCCCGGGTGCAGCAACTGCAGGAGCGCCTGCTTGCGCGGACTGAAGCGCGCCGCCTCCGCCGCGCTCACCGCGGCGATCGCCGGCCCCGCGTGCCGCACGAAGAAAGTCTCCTGAAACTCCAGGCCCGGCGCGCCAAAACCCGCTCCGACCAACTCGGCCGCGAGCCAGTCCCAGCAAACGTGGCAGGTCAGGTCCTGCTCCCCGGGCCGCGCGAGCAGGTCGCGCTCCTGCCGGTGCCGGTGGTAGGCGCGGACGGTGCCGGCCGGGCATCCGGTGCGCAGCTCGAGCTCGGTCTTGCCGTAGTCAAAAGCGAGGAAGAGTCCCCGCCACGGCTGGCGGGCGATCTCCCCGGCCAGCCGCGCCGCGGCCAAGGGCCGGTCAAACGCATAACTCTCCGGCGCTGGCTGGCCGTCCTCCAGATACGGCACCTCCCCCTCCGCGAGGGTGCCGTCCGCGGCAAGTTCCACCGTGCGTTCCCACCATTTGCCGCCGCGGTACACGGTCCGCACGCAGGGTTGGGCGTCGAACAGCTCGTTCGAAAACACGACCAGATCCCCGGCCAGGGTCAGGGGATCGCCGAGCCGCACGGTCCGCACGGCGGCGAACGGATGCTCCACCCCGGCGAGCACGCTCCGCCCGGGCTCGGCTCCGATCTCCACGAAGGTGTGGCGGGACGCGGCGTCCGGGCCGAGCAGGTGCGCGGCGGCGGCTGCGACGAGTTCCCCGAAGAGCGGACCGACGGTGGCGGACGTGATGAAGTCCGTCCCCGCCCCGCGGCCCACCCGTTCGCGCCCGGCCCGGTAGTAGCCGACCTCCGGGTGGTAAAGCGCGAGCTCCATAAACCGCGCGAAGCCCAGGCGGCCGGCGGGCCCGGCGGCCGCGCGGAAGGCGGTCAGGAAGGCCGGGGAGGCGGGGGCGCGGGCGGGGGCGGATGATCCCATTTACAACGCGAGGGCGATGCCCATCGTCCGCGGGATGGGCAACCGCTTTCTCACCCTCGTCACCGGCGTCCTGCTGGGCGTCGCCGCGTCCCTCGCGGCGGTGAAGGTGGCGGCCGCGTGGCGCTGGTGGCCCGACCGGGACCTGGCCCGCGCCTCCGCCTACGTCCGGGAGGTGATGGAGCTAGTGAACGCGCAGTACGTCGACGCCGCCGCCGTGCCGTACGCCGGCCTCGCCCGAGGCGCGCTCCACGGGATGGTCGAGGCGCTCGACCCGCACTCCGAGTTCCTCGAGAAAACCTCCCACGACCAGGTCGAGGAAGACCTGAGCGGCGAGTTCGGCGGGATCGGCATCCAGGTCGAGACGCGGCAGAACCGGGTGGTCGTGATCGCCCCGATGGCAGGCACCCCGGGGGAACGCGCCGGCATCCGCCGCGGGGACGAGATCGTCGCCATCGACGGCCAGCCGGTCGCGACCGGGGGCGTCGACGCGGTGGTCAGCCGGCTCCGGGGCCGGCCGCGCACGACCGTGACCGTGGGGATCCAGCGCCCCGGCGTGCGGGAGGCGCTCTCGCTCACCCTCACGCGCGAACGGATCCGCATCGAGAGTGTCCGCGGGACGCGGGTGCTGGCGGACGGGGTGGGGTATGTGCAGTTGACGGAATTTTCGGAACATACCGGAAGGCAGCTCCGGCTCGCGCTGGCGCGGCTCGGGGAACAGGGCATCCGCGCCCTGGTGCTCGACCTGCGGAACAACCCGGGCGGGCTCCTCGAGGCGGCGGTAGAGGTGGCGCAACCCTTCTTCCGCGAGGGCGAACTGATCGTGGAGACGCGCGGCCGCCGGCCACAGGACAACGAGCGTTTCCGCGCGGCCGCGGGCGGCGCCCCGTGGTCCCTACCCATCGCGGTGCTGGTCAACGCCGGCAGCGCCAGTGCGGCTGAGATCGTGGCGGGAGCGCTTAAGGACGCCGGCCGCGCTGTGGTCGTGGGCGAGCGGACGTTCGGCAAGGGGTCGGTGCAGTCCATCTTCAAGCTAGGGGACGGCGAGGGCCTCCGCCTGACCACGGCGCGTTACTTCACGCCGGCGGGCACCTCGATCCACGAGCAGGGCGTTCGGCCGCACGTCGAGGTGGTGATGACCCCGGAGGAGGATTCGCGGCTGGCGCAGCAGCGCTCGCGGCCGGATCTGGAGCCCGTGGAATTCGAGGCGCGGTTCGGCTTCGCGCCCGTGGCGGACCGTCAGCTCGAGACGGCGCTGGCGATGCTGCGCGGCCTGCGGCTGCTCGACGTTACCGGGGGGACTCGCGGATGAGCGGCCTGATCTTGGCCTTGGAGAGTTCGTGCGACGAGTCAGCGGTGGCGCTGCTGGACCCGGCGACGGGGCTCCGCGGCGAATGGGTGCACAGCCAGATCGCCTTGCACGAGCGTTACGGCGGGGTGGTGCCGGACCTGGCCACCCGCGAGCACCTGAGGAATCTGCCGGCGCTGCTGGCCCGCGCGCGGGACGAGGTGGGCTTCGGCGGCGTGGGCGCGGTGGCGGTGACGCACGGTCCGGGCCTCGCGGCGTGCCTCGCCCTCGGGGTGGCGGCAGCCAAGTCCCTCGCTCTGGCGCTCCGCGTGCCACTGCTGGGCGTCAACCACCTGCGCGGACACGCGTGGTCCCCGTTCATTCCGGTCCACGCAGCCGCCCCAGCGGAGTTTCCCGCGCGCCTCGCCGCGCTGCTGCCGCACCTCGGCTTGATCGTGTCCGGGGGCAACACGCTGCTGTTTGTCGTGGACGAGGCCCGGCGCCTCACCGTCCTCGCGCGCACTTTGGACGACGCGGCGGGGGAGGCGTTGGACAAGGGGGCGAAGCTCCTGGGACTCGGCTATCCCGGCGGCCCCGAGGTCGAGCGGCGGGCGCGTGAAGGGCGAGCGGATGCCTTCTCGTTCCCGCGCGGCGGCGGGCGCGGCGACGAGCTGGATTTCAGTTTCTCGGGCCTGAAGACGAGCCTGCGCTACCAATTGGAACGGATGACGGTGGCCGAGGTGGAGGCGCGCCGGGCGGACCTGTGCGCAAGTTATCAGGCGGCAGTGATCGATGCGCTCGCGGGCCGGGTGCGCCGGGTGCTGGCGCGGGAGGGCGGCGGGCTGCGCAGCCTTGGCCTCTCGGGTGGCGTGGCGAACAACCGCCTGCTGCGCGCGGCGCTGGAGGCGGAGGCGCGGCGCGGGGGGATTCCGTTTCTCGCCGCGGAGCCGCGCCACACCGGCGACAACGCGGGGATGATCGCCTTCGCGGCCGCGGTCGATCCCGCCGGGGCGGTGACGGGCGATCCCTGCCGGCTGCTCATCGAGCCCGATGCGCCGCTCGCGCCCTGAGCGGGCCGGGAACCGCGGCGGGTGCGCGTGGCCTTTGGGCTGGCCGTAGCCCGGGACGCCGGACGAACGTCCTGTCCCTCGTGATGCGCCTGCAACCCCTCCGCGATCCGCGGCTCGCCCTGTCCCTGATGCTTTCCCTGATCGCGGTCGTCGCCGCCGAGCGCCCGCTCGACGAGCGCGCCGCGCGGCCCGATGAGTGGGGTTACCGGCCGGCGGACGGCGCGCGCGTCGCGCTCAACCCGCCGAGCTTCACCTGGATCGCGCCGCCGGACGCGGTCACTTATGACGTCGAGTGGTCCGCCGATCCCGCGTTCCCCGCCGGCGGCACGACGACGGCCGCGGGCGTGGTCTGGCCCACCTACACGCACGACGCGCCGCTGTCGCCCGGCACCCATCATTGGCGTTACCGGGCGCGGGACGCGCGGGGCGCACCCACGGCGTGGAGCCGCACCCGCCGGGTCGAGGTGCCCGCGGCGGCGGCGGTGCTGCCGCTGCCCGGGCGCGCGGAGCAGCGGGCGCGGGTACCGGCCGGGCATCCGCGGCTGTTTCTACGGCCGGAGGACCTGCCCCGGCTGCGGGAGCTCGTCCGCGGGCCGGAGGCGCCGGCGCTGGCGGAGTTGTGCGCCGCGGCGGATCGTTTCCTGCTGGCCGGTCCCACCCCGGAGCCGCCGCACAAGGGCTCGGCGCGGGACAAGACCAACGCGGAGCTGATCAAGTACTGGTGGCCGAACCGGGTGCAGGTGGAACAGGCCTGCACCGAAGCGGAGACCCTCGCGTTCGTCTATCTCCTCACCGGCGAGCGCCGCTACGGCGAGGGCGCGCGGCGCTGGCTGCTGCATCTGGCCGCGTGGGATCCCGCGGGCACCACCAATTTCACCCTGAACTGCGAGGCGGGGAAGCCCCTGTTGCACCGGCCGGCGCGCGCCTACGACTGGGCGTGGGATGTCTTCACGCCGGAGGAGCGCGGCCGCATCCAGGCGACGATGCGCACGCGCGTGCTCGAGGCCTGGAACAGCGGCGAGGTCGCCCGCGGCGTCGGCCACCTGCAGCGCCCCTACGGGAGCCACGCGAACCGCGTCTGGCACAAGCTGGCCGAGGCGGGCATCGCTTTCCTCGACGAGATCCCCGAGGCGCCCCAGTGGCTCGATTACGCGCTCAACAAGTTTTATTCCTGCTATCCCGTCTGGTCGGACGACGACGGCGGCTGGCACGAGGGCGTCAGCTACTGGTCCAGCTACCAGAGCAAGGCGGCCGGTTGGCTCCAAGTAGCGCAGACGGCGCTGCGCATCGACGGCCTGCGCAAGCCGTTCTTCGCCCAGGTGGGCGACTATCCGCTGTACCTGGCGCCGCCGCATTCCCCCAATTCCGGGTTCGGGGACCTTTCCTTCCGGCCTCTCGACGCCCCGGCGTTCCTCGAGTACCACGTGCGCGCGCGGGCGGCGAGCGGGGACGGTGGCAACGCCGCGTACTGGGCGTGGTGGGCGCGCGAGAAACGGCAGCCGGCGAACGGGGGCATCATCGGCCTGCTCTACCGCGCCAACCTGCCCGCCCCCGCGGCGCCGCGGCCGCCGGCCGACCTACCCGCGTCGAAGGTCTTTCGCGGCATCGGCGTGGCCAGCCTGCACACCACGCTCCTCGACAGCCGGGAGGACGTGCACTTCGCCTTCAAGGCGAGCCCGTTCGGTTCCCAGAGCCACGGGCACAATCCGCAGAATTCCTTTCTGCTGAACGCCTACGGCGAGGCCCTGCTCGTGGCTAACGGCTACCGTGACCTCCACGGCAGCGCCTTCCACACCGGGCACGTGCACCAGACCCGGGCGCACAATGCGGTGCTGGTCGACGGCGAGGGCCAGATCCCGCACACCGCTCGCGCCACCGGCGCCTTCGTGCGCGCGGACCTCGGATCCGGGCGGGACATCCTCGTCGGCGACGCCACCCCGGCCTACGGCGGCCGCCTCCGCAAGGCCTGGCGCCACGTGGTCTTCGTGAAGGGGCCGGATCCTTTCGTGGTCTACTATGATGAGCTTGTGGCGCCCGCGCCCGCGACGTTCCAGTTCCTCCTTCACGCTCCCAGGCCCTTCGCCGTCGAGGCGGCCGCAGGCGCCGCCCGGGTCGAGCAGCCGCGGGCCGCGCTCGGCGTGCAGTACCTTTCGCCGCTCGCCCTCGCGTTCCGGCAGACGGACGGGTTCCAGCCGCCGCCGACGCGTGAATTCCCGAACCTCTGGCACCTCGAGGCGGCCACCTCGGAGCGGCGGGCAGAGCTGGGGATGGTCACCGTGCTGGTCCCCGAGCGGGCGGGCCGCCCAGTGGCGTGGTCGGCGCGGCGCGAGGACCGGCCGGATGGGGTGCGGGTGGAAGTCACGGTAGCGGGCCGGCGGCACACGCTGGAATTCCCGTTCCCGGGCACGGAGCGCCCGGTCACCCTGACGCCGGAACCGTAGTCGCGCGGAGCCGTTTTTGCCCTTTTCCCCGGCCGGCGGGCCGCGCAGTTTCGCGCCACCCCGATGAAGACCTTCCCCTGCCTGCTGCTGCTCCTCGCGTTCCTAGCCGTCTTCGCCCGCGGCGCGGAGCGCCCGAACGTGGTGCTGATTCTGCTGGATGACCTTGGCTACGGCGACGTCTCCGCCAACCACCCCGCGGGCCGCATCCGCACGCCGCAGATGGACCGCATTGCGCGCGAGGGGGTGCGCTTCACCGACGCCCACACGCCGTCCTCGGTGTGTACGCCCACGCGCTACGGCCTCCTGACGGGACGCTACAACTGGCGCACGCGCCTGCAGCAGGGCGTCCTTGGCGGCCTTTCGCCGCGCCTGATCGAGCCGGGCCGAGACACCCTCGCGTCTTTCCTCCGCCGCGCCGGCTACCGCACGACCGCGGTCGGCAAGTGGCACCTCGGGATGGATTGGGCGAAGCTGCCCGGCAAGGAGGTCAACGTGCTGGGGATCGAGTCCGCGGCGCAGGCGTGGAGCGTCGACTACGCCCGGCCCATCGCCAACGGCCCGCTGAGCGTGGGCTTCGACCGTTACTTCGGCATCGCGGCCTCGCTGGATATGGTGCCGTACACCTTCATCGAGAATGACCGGGTGACTGTCCTGCCGACCATCGAGCGGACCTGGCCGCTGCACCCGGGGCACCCCGGTGAGTGCCGCACCGGTCCGGCGGCGCCCGGATTCGAGGTCGAGCACGTGCTGCCCGAGTTCACGCGTCAGGCGGTGGCGACGATCGAGGCGGGCGCCGCCTCCGGGCAGCCGTTCTTCCTCTACCTGCCGCTGGCCTCGCCCCACACGCCGATCGCGCCCAATCCGCCGTGGAAGGGACGCAGCGGGCTCAACCTTTACGCGGACTTTGTCCTGGAGACCGACGACGCGATCGGGCGGGTGCTCGCCGCCCTCGACCGAACCGGCACGGCGGCGAACACCCTGGTCATCCTCACGAGTGACAACGGCTGCTCGCCGCAGGCGCGGATCGAGGAGCTCGCCGCTCAGGGCCACGCGGTCAACGGGCCCCTGCGGGGCCATAAGGCCGACTTGTTCGATGGCGGGCATCGCGTACCGTTTCTGGTGCGCTGGCCCGCGCGAGTGCGACCAGCGGTGAGCGACCAACTGGTCTGCCTTACCGATGTGTTCGCCACCTGCGCGGAGATTCTGGGCCTCCGGCTGCCGGACGAGGCGGGCGAGGACAGCTTCAGCTTTCTGTCGGTCCTCGAGCGGAGGGGACCCTCGACCCGCGAGTCGGTGGTGCACCACTCGATCAGCGGCGCGTTCGCGATCCGGCGCGGGCCGTGGAAGCTGGCGTTGAGCCCCGGCAGCGGCGGGTGGTCCGCGCCGCGGGATCCGGAGGCGCGGCAGCAAGGTCTGCCGGAGACGCAGCTGTACCGGATCGGCGGAGACGATTTGGCCGAGCGCGAGAACCTTGCCGCGCGTCATCCCGAAATTGTGGCCGAGCTGGAGCAGACGCTGCAGCGGCTGGTGGACCAGGGGCGGAGCACCCCGGGCCGGCCGCAGGCCAACGCGGTGCCTGTCGTGCTGCGCAAGCCGATTCCTGCCCCGGCGGCGAAGGCGAAGCGCAAGTCCTGACCGGTTCGGGCGAGCCCAAGGCCGGCCGGTCACGCGGGGGGCGGCGGGGAGGTGCGCACGTGGAGGCAGCAGGAGTGGTAGCGCGCGAGGTACTCGAGCTCCGCGTCGCTCAGGCCGTGGATCCACCGCCGGCGGAAGTCCTCGCCTTCCGGCCGCAGCCCGTGGAGGGGGCAGAAGGGCGGGTTGCCGTGATCGACCGGACAGCCGCGGGTGAGCTCGAACACCTGGCGCTCCAGCCAGCCCCGGCGATCGTACTCGGGAAAGGGGGGCAGCGGCGTGGTCATAACCGGAAGCAGCTAGGGCCATCCGGCCCGGGCTCCGGGAAGGTACCACACCACGGTGTTGTCCGCCACGGGCGGGCCGGGAATCCAGCGGGGTGTTTTCCGCCGCCAGGCTTCCGACAATCCGCTCGCCAGCGCCCGGCCGGCGGCTTTCCCTGCGGCCAGCTTACCCATGTCGCGCCTGCACGCCGCCTCCTTATTCGCCGGCCAACTGGGCCGTGGCGCGGCCCGCCGGGGCCTCCGGGCGGCGCTGCTCGTTCTCGTGCTGTCGTGGCCGGCCGCGGCGGCGGAGACCACCCTGACCTTCGCGGGGGTTGCGCTCGACGCCGAGACGGCACGGGCGGATGAGCGGCTACGCGAGTACCTGCGGTCGCGCGATGGCCTCCGCTTCGAACCGCGCGACCTCGACCACGGCGCCGCGGTGGATCTCCTCGTGGCGTGGGATGCGCGGCGGCAGGGCCCGCTCCTCGCGCGGGTGACCCCTTTCGTCTACCTCGCCGCGGAGATGCTCGGGGCCAACCTCGACGTGGTGGCCACGGCGGTGAGCCCGCGTGTGCCGGACACCACGCGGCTGAGCCACCTCGTGGTGCGGCGCGGAGCGGGCCTGAGGGGGGCGGATCCGGACGCGTTGCTGCGCTGGTTGCGGGAACGGGCCGAGCCGGCGCGGTTCGTCTATCCCCACAAGTTCAGCACCTCGGGCTACGTGTTGCCGTCGGCGTTTTTCCGGCGCGCCGGCGTGTTCACGGGCTCGGGACCCAACGGACCGGAGCAGCGGCACACCTTCATTCGGGCGGAACAGCCCGCGGGCGGGCGCGGCGCAGCCGAGTTGGTGGGGCTCGTCCGCGAGGGCCGGGCGGAGCTCGCGGCGGTGTGGGACGGCGTGCGCGCGCGCTTCGCGGACGACCCGGATCTCCTCTTTATCCCGCTGCCGGTACCCGCACCCAACGACCTGCTGGTCCTCTCGTCCGGCGCGGACCGGGGCGTGCGGGAGCGGGTGACCGCGGGCGTGCGGGCGATGCGGGCCGGGGAGATCGGCGTGGGGGACACGTTGCGCTGGCAGGACTTCAACGCGGCGCCCGAGGCGCGGCGGGCGCTAGCGGCCCTACGCCGCCAGACGCGGGGTGGACCGCCCGCGGTGCCGATCAAGATCCGCGGGCCCGCCGGCGGGGATGCGCTGCCCGATCCGGCCCTGCTGGAGGCGGCACGGCAGGCGGTCCTCCTCGCGGGCACCGAGTTCACCCTCTACGACGAGGACTTCCACAAGCATTTTGACGTCCTCTGGACCCTGCGCCGCGCGCACGACGACGGGGTCGTGCTGACCAGCGAGTACCCTGATTTCGGCCTCCCGCCGCAGGAGTTCCACCTGAGCCACCGGCGCGATGATTCCGAGAGCCTCGTGGCCCGGCTAGAGGATTGCCTCTCGAACCGGATGCACCGCCTGCGCGAGGTGTGGAGCTTCGACGACCGTACGCCGACCGTCCTGCGCGACGTGCGCTTCGCGTTGCCGCCGGGAACGCGATTGCCGGCCGTGCGGGTGGTGTGGAACGACCCTGCGAACAATGACCGCGCGGTGGGTTCGCCGTTTGTCACGGAGGTCGCCGCGGGCGACTTCCACGCCTTCCGCCTGAAGCCCGACGGGTTTCCCCGGCGGGGCGACGGGGTGCGCCTCGACCTCGATCCTCTCGGTAGCACGTCCTACCGGGTCGCGTTGGTGCGGCCGTTGGCGGATACCTTCCTATTCCGGCTGGGGACTTCCGTCGTTCTGGTCCTCGCGGTGCTAGCGGCCGTGCTGGCGCTGTGGACCCTGGTACGGCGTCCGGGCGCGCCGCCGCGATGAGGGGACCGCGCGAACTCCTGCGGACGCGGGAAGGCCTGCTGCTGCTGCCGCTGGCGGTCGCGGTGGCGGCGCTGGCCCAGGCGCAGGCCGAGGCGGCGCGGTGGAGTCCGGAGACCTACGCTCTGGGGCACCGCGTGGCGCAGGCCCTGCAGGAACTGGAGGGCGGGCTCGATTTCAGCGGAGCGGAGGCGGTGCCCAGCTGGATGGTGGCGGCGTTGACGGGCGCGTATTACCTGCTCCAGCCCGCGTTGCTCGCCGGGGCCCTCGTGGTCTGGTTCCGCGCGCCGACGGCGCGGCCGCTGCGCCTGTTCGTTGGCTCGCTCGTGGCCGCCTACGCGCTCGCGCTCCCGTTCCACCTGCTGCTTCCGGTCCCGGAGCGATGGGCGTTCCCCGGCTCGGGGGCGATGCTGCTCTCGGATCGGCTCGGGGAAGGCTGGATCCGCGCGGCGCGGCTCTGGAGCAGCCCCGATGACGGGTTCCCCAGCCTCCATGCGGCGCTGGCCGCCGTGGTGGTGATCGTGGCCTACGCGGTGCGGGCGCGCGGGCGCCACGTGGTGCTCTGCCTCGCGCTGCTGGCCGGCGCATCCTCGTTCTTCCTCGGCCTCACCTGGCTGCCCGGCCTCGTGATGGGCGTGGCGGTGGCGGGCCTCGCCTTCGCCCTCGCGACGCGCTGGAGCCGCGGGTGGTATCCCGAGGAATGGCCGTCGCCCCGGGCTTCCGTGGCGGTGGCCGAACCCCAGCCGGCCGGGCCGGGGCCGCACTGGACCGATACCGCGTTCCCGTTCCTGCGCCCGGGCCGCCAGCGTCGGGTTTTCATCAGCTACCGCCGGGACGGCGCGTCCGACCTTGCGCGCGTGGTGCGGATGGAACTCGAGCGGCGGGGCTACCCCTGTTTCCTCGACGTGGACGACGTCGGGGCCGGGCGGTTCGACGCGCGCCTGCTCCGGGAGATCGAGGAGGCGCCCAACTTCGTGCTGGTGCTCGCCGCGGGTTCCCTTGATCGGTGCCGGGAGCCGGACGACTGGCTGCGGCGCGAGATCGCCCACGCGGTGCGGAATAGCCGCCGCATCGTGCCGCTGGTGGCGGAGGGGTTTCAGTTTCCAGCGGACGCGGACTTACCGCCCGAGGTGGCGCGCCTCGCCGGCCTCAACGCGGTCGTCTATTCGCACGCCTACTTCGGGGCGTCCTTCGACCGCCTCGAGGAATTCCTGCGCGCGCCGCCGCCGGGCGGGGCCTGAAGCCCGCGGCGGCGTGGGTCAGTTGGCGCGCGGGGCGAACTCTGCGCGCGCGGCGGCGAGCCCGCGTTCGTAGGCGGCGATCAGGCGGTCCCATTTCGCGTCCACCTCCGCGTCGATGCCTTGACGCGCTGGGTCCGCCTCAAACCAGCGGAGCGTGCGCGCGATCCCCTCGCGGAAGGGGACCTTGGGCGCGTACCCGGGCACGAGCCGGCGGAGCTTGGTCAGGTTGAAGAGGGCGGGGTTGGCCTTGTCGCCGAGGAGCGTGCCGGTGTACTCGGGCAGGCACGCGGTGATGAAATCTGAAGGGATGTGCACGAGTCGCGGTTTCGCGACGCCGGCCGCGGCGGCGGTGAGCGCGTAGAGCTCGTTCCAAGTCGGGGCCTCCTCGGAGGTGATGTGGAACGCCTCGCCGAGGGCGCCGGGGTGGCCGAGCAGGCCCAGCAGGCCCTGCGCGAAGTCGGAGTTGTGGGTGATGGTCCAGGGGGTGAGCCCGTCGCCGGGCACGATCAACCCCTTGCCGGCGCGGAGTCGGGCGATGTTGGTGAAGCTTTTCGTCCAGCAGTTGAGGGCGAGCGGGAAGACGGTGTCGCCGTAGGTGAGCGACGGCCGGACGATGGTGTAAGGAAAACCCTCCTCGCGGCCCGCGCGGGTGAGACGCGCCTCGGCGGCGATCTTGAGCCGGGAGTATTCCCAGAAGGGGTTCTCCAGCGGCGTGTCCTCGGTGATCACCGCGCGGGCGGGGGGCTTGCGGTAGGCGCTGGCGGTGCTGATGAACACGTACTGCGCGGTATTCCCGCGGAAGAGGGCGAGGCGCGCCTCGATCGCCGCGGCGTCGTAGGCGAGGAAGTCGACCACGGCGTCCCAACGATGGCCGGCGAGGGCGGCCGCGGCCGCGAGTGGATCGGCGATGTCGGCCGTAAGCGCGCGCGCGCCGGCGGGCAGGCCGCGGCCGGAGCGCGTGAGGAGGGTGACGTCGTGGCCGCGCTCGAGGGCGAGGCGAGTGCAGGCGGTGCTGATGACGCCCGTGCCGCCGAGCAGGAGCAGGTTCATAAGGCGAGGAGGGGTTCGAGGTGGGTCCAGACCGTCGTGGCCATCACGGCGTGGCCGGCGGCGTTGGGGTGGATGCGGTCGCCGAGGTTGAGCGCGGGATCGCCGCCGACGCCCGCGAGGAGGAACGGCACGAGGGCCGCGCCGGTGGCGGCCGCGACCTCCGGGAACACGCGGGCGAATGCGGCCGTGTGCGCCGCACCGAGCTCGGGCGGGAGCTGCATCCCGGCGAGTAGGATTCGGATCGCCGGATGACGCGCGCGGGCGCGCTCGATGATACCCCGGAGGTTGGCGGCGGTGACGGCGGGATCCACGCCGCGGAGGCCGTCGTTCGCCCCGAGGGCTACGACGAGCACGTCCACCGGCACGCGGAGGGTCCAGTCGATCCGGCGCAGGCCGCCCGCGGTCGTGTCTCCGCTGATTCCGGCGTTGACGACCTTCCAGGGTCTCCCGGCTGCGCGGAGGCGCTCGGCGATCAGCGCAGGGAAGGCTTCGCTCGCGGGGTCCGCGAGGCCATAACCGGCGGTGAGGCTGTCGCCGAGGAACACGACCGTGCGGGCCCCGGCGGCGGGGGCGGCCGCGGGCAGCCGGGGCGCGAGCAGGACGAGGGCGAGCAGGAGGCCGCCGCGGAGGAGGGGGCGGCGGGCGCGGGCGGTGGCATTCATCTTCGGCATCGGCTGGCGTTCGGTCGGGGCGTGTGTTTCGTGGCGACGAATGAACGGCCAGACGATGCTGAAAGTCGAGCGGCTGACCCGATCCTACGGCGTGGCCGGGGGCCGGCGGCTCACGGTCCTGCAGGAGGTGAGCTTCTCCCTCGCGGGCGGGGCGAGCCTCGCGATCGTCGGACCGAGCGGCAGCGGCAAGACCACGCTGCTGGGCCTGTGCGCGGGGCTCGACCGGCCGTCCTCTGGGGAGGTGGAGCTGGCGGGAACGGCGATCGGCGGGTTGGGAGAGGACGAGCGGGCGCGGGTGCGCAACGCCCACGTCGGCTTCGTGTTCCAGAACTTCCAGCTCGTGCCGACCCTGACCGCCCTGGAGAACGTACTGGTGCCCCTGGAACTGCGCGGGGAGGGCGGCGCGGCCGCCGAGACGGAGGCCCGGGTGCTCCTCGCCCGCGTCGGGCTAGGGGAGCGGCACGAGCACTATCCGGTCCAGCTCTCCGGCGGTGAGCAGCAGCGGGTGGCCCTCGCCCGCGCCTTCATCAACCGCCCGCGCATCCTCTTCTGCGATGAACCCACCGGGAACCTCGACGGCGCGACGGCGCAGGCGATGACCGAGCTCATTTTCGGGCTCAACCACGAGCGGGGTACCACCCTCGTGCTGGTGACGCACGACCTGGAGCTCGCCCGGCGCTGCGGCCGGATCCTCCGCCTGCGCGGCGGCGCGGTGGTCGCGGACGGCCCCGCCTGATCCGGATGCGGACGCTCCCCTTCATCCTGCGGCTGGCGTGGCGTGACTCCCGCGCCTCGCGGCGCCGGCTGCTGCTCTTCTCCTCGGCCATCGTGCTGGGCATCGCCGCGCTCGTGGCGATCGGCTCGCTCGGGGCCAACCTTGACCGCGCGGTCGACGGGCAGGCCAAGGGCTTGCTTGGGGCGGATCTGATCGTGACCAGCCGCAACCCCTTCGACGCGGAGATGCTGGCGCACGCCCGTACGCAGGCGTCCGCCGTAGCGCGCGAGCAGAGTTTTTCCTCGATGGTGGTCTTTCCCGACGCGGGCGGCGCGACGCGGTTAGTTAATGTCCGGGCCCTCGAGGGGGGATTTCCTTTCTTCGGCGAGTTTACGACGGAACCGGAGACGGCGCCGGTGCGGCTGCGCGGGGGTGGGGCGGTGGCGATCGTCGAGGAGACGCTGCTGCGCCAGTTCGAGGTGCCGGTGGGCGGCCGACTGCGCCTGGGCCAGGCGGAGTTCACCGTTGCCGGCGCGCTTCGGAAACTACCCGGCGAGTCGACCGCGTTCTCGGCGACCGCGGCCCCGCGGATCTTGATCCCGGCGGCAGCCCTGGCGGCGACCGGATTGACGGAGCGCAGCGTACTGGTGCGGCACCGCTTGATGTTGGAGCTGCCGCCCGGGCGCACGCCGGAAGCGGTGGCGCGCTCCTTTCGGGAGCGGTTTCGCGCGGACGGGCTGGGCTTCGACACGGTGGCCGAGCGGCGGCGGAGCCTCGGGCGGGCGCTGGACAACATCGAGGCGTACCTGGGGCTGGTCGGCTTCGTGGCGCTGATCCTCGGGGCCATCGGCGTGGCGAGCGCGATCCACGTCCACGTCCGGCAGAAGCTTGCGACGGTCGCCGTGCTGCGCTGCCTGGGCGCCTCGGCGGGGCAGAGCTTCGCCGTGTACTTGGTGCAGGGGGTGGCGCTCGGGCTCGCGGGCGCGCTGGCCGGGGCCGCTTTGGGGGTGGGCCTGCAGCTGGCGCTGCCGCGGCTGTTGGCCGACGTGGTGCCTTTCCCGGTGGAGTTCTTCGTCGCTTGGCCGGCGGTTGCCCGCGGAATCGGGGCGGGGGTGGTCCTCTGCCTGCTCTTCACTCTCTTGCCGCTGTTGGCCGTGCGGCGGGTGCCGCCCCTCAGTGCGCTGCGTTCCGCGCTGGCGGAGGCCGAGGGCGTCGGGCGCGATCCCTGGCGGCTGGTGGTCGCGGGCCTCATCGTGCTCGCGATCGCGGGGCTGGCCGCGTGGCAGACGGGCGGCTGGCGGGAAGGCTTGGGCTTTACCGCGGCGCTCGGAGGTGCGTTGGGCATCCTCTGGCTGCTGGCCCGGGCAACCTCGTGGCTCGCTCGCCGCGCCGTCCCGCGTCGTGCGCCGTATGTGGTCCGTCAAGGCATCGCCAACCTGCACCGGCCCAACAACCGCACCGTTCTCCTCCTGGTCTCCCTCGGGCTCGGGTGCGCCCTGATGCTCACCTTGTTCCTCGCCCGCTCCACGCTGCTGCGCGAGCTGGCCTCCGCCGGGGCCGGCACGCGGCCGAACCTGCTCCTCTTTGACATCCAGGACGACCAGCGCGACCCGCTCGCGCGCGCGCTGGCGGCGGCGGGGGCCCCGTTGCTGGTCGAGGCTCCGATCGTCACGATGCGTCTCGCCGCGGTGCGCGGGCGGCCGGTCGAGGAACTGCTCCGCGGGGCGCCCCGTGGCCGTCCGGACGAGGCCGAGGTGGGGCGGGACGGGCGGCGGGGCGGCGAGGGCGCGCGGCGTCCGGCGGGCTGGACCCTGCGCCGCGAGTACCGCACGACGTTCCGCGAGACGCTCGGCGGCGCGGAACGGCTGGTCGCGGGCGAGTTCACCCCGCGGGTCTCGCCCGGCACGGAGGTGGTGCCGGTTTCCCTCGAGGAGGGCCTGCTGCGGGACCTTGGGGTCGCACTGGGAGACGAGCTGACGTGGGATGTGCAGGGCGTGCCGGTGCGCTCCCGCATCACGAGCGTGCGCGCCGTGGAGTGGCGGCGCTTCGAGCCGAACTTCTTCGTGGTGTTCCCCGCTGGCGTGCTGGAGGAGGCGCCCAAGTTCCACGTGATGGCCGTCCGCACCACGGATGCGGCCCACGCGGCGCGGGTGCAGCGCGCGGTGGTGGCCGCGTGCCCCAACGTCAGCGCGATCGACCTCGCGCTGGTCCTCGAGACGGTCGACAGCGTGCTATCGCGGGTCGGCTTCGTAGTGGAGTTTATGGCCGCCTTCACCGTGCTCACCGGCCTCGTGGTTTTGGTGGGCGCGGTGCTCACCGGCCGCTTGCAACGGGTCCGTGAGACCGTGCTGCTCCGCACCCTCGGGGCGAGCGCGGCGCAGCTCCGGCGCATCCAGTTGGTGGAATACGCAATCCTCGGGACCTTGGCGGCGGTGGTGGGCGGGGCGCTGGCGCTCGGCGGCAACGCGTTGGTCGCGCACTTCGTCTTCCGCATCCCGCCTGCCTTTCCGCTCCCGGTGCTCGCCGTGGGCATCTTCGCGGTGGCTGGGGCCACAGTGGCGGTCGGGTTCCTCGCAAATCGGGGTATCGTCCGCCAGCCCCCGCTCGAGGTCCTGCGCGAGGAAACCTGATCGGCGGGGTTTCCGACCGTCCGGCGCGTGGGCGCTTTGACCTCCCCGCCCTCTGCTCTCCATGCTGTGGGATGCGGCTCCATCCCCTCCTGCCTGCCTTGGCCGGTCTGGCCTTCGTCGGGCCCCTGTACGGGCTTGGCTTGGTCTCCACCTCGCCCGGGGTGGGCGCGCCCGCCGATACGCTGCTCCGGCTCACCTGCGCAAGCGAACCTCGGCTCGGCGCCGCCGGTCGGATCCGCATCACGAGCCTCGAGTCGGGCGCGGTGGTGGAAACCATCGACCTCGCGGATCCGGCTCCGACCCGCCTCGTGGGCCTTAATCCCACGCCGTACCGTTACCGTCCGGTGCGCGTCGAAGGCCGCGTTGCGGTGGTGCATCCGCGGGCGGGCGTGCTCGCCGCGGGCGGGGCCTACCGGGTCGATTGGGACGCGGGCGTGCTTGCGGATACGGTCGGAACCCCGCTCGCCGCCGGGAACTTCACCTTCAGCATTCGGCCCGAACGCCCTGCCGCGAGCGCGGTGGCGGTCACCGTGGCTGCCGATGGCGCCGGCGATTTCGCTACGGTGCAGGGTGCGATCGACTGGGTGCCGGCGGGCAACACCGTCCCGCGCGTGATCACCATCCGCGCCGGCGTCTACGAGGAGCTTGTCTACCTCGGGTCACGCCAGCCCTTCGTCACCCTACGGGGCGAGGATCGGGCGGGCACCGTGATCTCCTACGCGAACAATCAGAACCTCAATCCCGGCAATAACCGCGCGATGGTCGCGATCGACGCGAACGATGTGACGCTGGCCAACCTGACGTTGCGCAACACGACCCCGCGGGGCGGCAGCCAGGCGGAGGCGCTGCGGGGCAACGGGCGGCGCGTCGTGCTGGACCGCGTGACGCTCAGCAGCCTGCAGGACACGCTGCTGTGGAACGGGGCTCTGTTCGTCACCGACAGCCTGATCAAGGGCGATGTAGATTTTATGTGGGGTGGTGGGGCGTGCTACTTCCAGCGGTGCGAGTTGCGCTCGCTCGGATCCGGGTACCTCGCGCAGGTGCGCAACGGGGAGTCGGGGCGGGGCAACGTTTACGTGGATTGCCGGCTGACGGCGGCCCCGGGCGTGGGCAATGTCTACCTCGCGCGGATCGACCCGCGGCCGGACGTCGCGAACACCTGGCCGTTCAGCGAGGTGGTGTTTCTCGGGTGTGCGATCGGGCCGCACGTGCGCCCGGAGGGCTGGCTGCTCAACAACGCCACCGCTGCCCCGCAGGTCCGCTTCTGGGAATACGGCAGCACGGATCTCGCGGGCGGTTCGCTCGACTTGTCGCGGCGCCTGCCGGATGCGAGGCGCATCGACCGCGAGACGGCCGAACGCTACCGTGACCCCCGCTACGTGCTGGGCTGGACCCCGCCCGCTTCCGCTCCGCCCCCGCCGCGCCGGGAGCGCCTCACCGGCCTCTCGACCCGGGCCCGCGCCGGAGCGGAGCCCGTGATCGTGGGGTTCGTCGTCGCCGGGACCGCCGAGGCCGGGGTGCTGATGCGTGGGGTGGGTCCGACCCTTGGGGCGTTCGGGGTCGGCGAAACGCTGCCCCGGCCGCGGCTCATGCTGCAGCGCGAAGGGGCCGTGCTCGCAGCGCAGACGGGGGGTCCGGTGCCGGGGCCGGTGGCCGACGCGGCGGCGCGGCTCGGGCTCTTCCCGTTCCGAACCGGCGCGGCGGATGCGGCGCTCCTCGCGACCCTCGCCCCCGGCGCCTACACGGTGGCGCTCGCCGACGCCGACGGGGCGGAGGGTAACGGATTGGTCGAGATCTATGATGCGGCGCCCGGCGAAGGGACGCGCCGTCTTGCGAACCTCTCGTCGCGCGCGCTGGTCGGGGAGGGGGACGCGACCCTAATTTCGGGGCTGACCGTGGCCGGCGCCGTGCCGAAGCCCGTCCTGGTGCGCGGGATCGGGCCGGCGCTGGCCGGCTTCGGCGTGGAAAGCGCGCTCGTGCGGCCACGACTCACGGTGTTCCGCGGGACGGAGGTCCTCGCGGCGAACGCGGGCTGGACCGGGGCGGAGAACCCCTTGGAGATCGCCCGCGCCGGCGCGCTGGTCGGCGCGTTCCCGCTGGTGACCGGCAGCGGGGACACCGCGCTACTGCTGGAACTGGCGCCGGGTAACTACACCGCGCAGGTCAGTGGCCCTGCCGGAGTGGGGGGCGTCGCCCTGCTCGAGGTCTACGAGGTGCCCTGAATAGCGCGCCGAGCCGCACCAAGCGACTCAGCGGTTGTCGCCATCGAGGGCGCGGCCGAGCCCGCCGAGGACAGAACCCTCCTCGCGACCGCCGCGGGACGCGCTCACGATGCGGCCCGCGAGGCGGGACAGCGGCAAGGACTGCAGCCAGATCCGGCCCGGCCCGCGGAGGGTGGCGAAGAAGAGGCCCTCGCCGCCGAAGAGCGCCGTCTTGATGCCCCCGACCAGCTGGATGTCGTAGGAAACGGACGGCTGGAAGGCCACGATGCAGCCCGTGTCAACGCGCAGGGTCTCGCCCGGGCCCAGGGTGCGCTCGTGCAGGGCGCCGCCCGCGTGGATGAAGGCCCAGCCGTCGCCGGTCAGGCGCTGGAGGATGAAACCCTCGCCGCCAAAGAGACCGGCGCCGAGGCGCTTCTGGAACGCGATCCCGAGGCTTACCCCGCGCGCGGCGCATAGAAAAGAGTCCTTCTGCGCGAGGAGTTCGCCGCCGATGCTCGCGAGCGGAACGGGGATGATCCGGCCCGGGTAGGGCGCCCCAAAGGCGACCTTGCGCCGGCTAGCCCCTTGGTTCTGGAACACCGTCATGAACAGCGATTCCCCGGTCAGAAGCCGTTTGCCGGCCCCGAGCAGGGAGCCGAGCAGCCCGCCCGCGCGCGCGGAGCCGTCGCCGAAGATCGTCTCCATCGCGATCCCGTCCTCCATGTACATCATCCCGCCCGCCTCGGCTACGACGGCTTCGCGGGGATCGAGCTCGATCTCGACGAACTGCAGGTCATCGCCGCGGATGGCGTAGTCGATTGCGTGCATCTGCGGCGTGAGGAAGGGAGGCGACGATTCCATAAGTTTAGGGGGCGGCCGGAGAACCCGGCGGCCGCGGGAAAGTTGCAGCACCTTCCCCCGGGGCGTCGAGCCGGAGGTGGCGGAGGCGGAGTGCGTTGGCCACCACGGTGATCGAGCTCAGGCTCATCGCGACGCTGGCGACCATCGGGTGGAGCAGCCAACCGGTCCACGGGTAAAGCACGCCCGCCGCGAGGGGCAGCCCGGCGAAATTGTACGCGAACGCCCAGAATAGGTTCTGCCGGATGTTGCGCAGGGTCGCGCGGCTCAGGCGGGCGGCGCGCACGAGTCCGGCCAAGTCACCCCGCAGGAGCACCACGCCCGCGCTCCGCAGCGCGACGTCGGTGCCGTCGCCCATCGCGATGCCGACATCCGCCGCCGCCAGCGCGGGCGCGTCATTGAGCCCGTCCCCGGCGAAGGTCACCCGCGCCCCGCGCGCGCGCCAGGCCCGCACCAGATCCTGCTTGCCCGCGGGCGAGATCCCCGCGTGCCACGCGTCGAGGCCGAGCGCCGCGGCGATCGGCGCAGCCGCCTCCGCGCGATCCCCAGTCACCAGCTCCAGCCGCCACCCCAGGGCCTGCAACCCCCGCACCGCGGGCGCGGCGGAGGGCTTCAGGGTGTCCGCGAGGGCAATGCAGCCGGCGCGCGCGCCGTCCACCCGCACCTCAACCAAAGTGGCCCCGGCCGCCTCGGCCGGTAGCGGCGGAACCGCTCCCTTGGCGCGGGCAACCTCGACGCGGCGTCCTTCCACGAGAGCGCTGACGCCGTGGCCCGGCTCCGCGCGGAAGTCCTGCGCCACGGGCAGCGCGAGGCCCCGTTCCCCGGCCGCGGTGACCAGCGCGCGTGCGAGTGGATGCTCGCTGGGCGCCTCCGCCGCCGCCGCGAGGCGCAGCAGTTCCGCGGGAGCCCATTCCGGGCCGGCCGGGAGCAGCGCGGCGACGCGGGGCCGCCCGGTGGTGAGCGTGCCGGTCTTGTCCAGCAGGAGCACGGTGGTGCCGGCGAGATGCTCCAGCGCGGCGGCGTCCTGCACCAGGATTCCGGCGCGCGCGCCTCGACCGATGCCCGTCACGATCGACACGGGGGTGGCCAGCCCGAGCGCGCAGGGGCAGGCGATGATGAGCACGGCGACGCCGTTCAGCAGCGCCAAGGGCAGGCGCGGTGCCGGTCCGAACGCGAGCCACGCTGCGAACGTGGCCAGCGCGAGGCCCAGCACCGCGGGGATAAACCACGCGGTCACCCGGTCGGCGAGGCGCGCGATCGGCGCCTCGCTCTCCTGCGCGGCCGTGACGAGGCGGATGATCTGCGCGAGTACGGTCTCCGCGCCGACGCGCTCCGCCCGGAGCAGCAGCGACCCGGTCGTGTTCAAGGTTCCCGCGCGAACGGGGTCGCCGACGTCTCGGGGAACCGGCAGTGGCTCGCCGGTGAGCATCGACTCGTCGACGTCGCTGGCCCCGGTGACCACGCGGCCGTCGACCGGCACGTGCTCGCCCGGGCGGACGCGGAGCAGCTCTCCAACGCGCACCGCGGCGAGGGGTACGTCCTCCTCGTGACCGTCCAGGTCCACCCGGTGGGCGATCGGTGGGGCGAGGCGAAGCAGCGCCTCGAGGGCCTCGCCGGTCCGGGCGTGGGCGCGCTGTTCGAGGATCTGGCCGAGCAGCACCACCGCCGTGATGAAGACGACCGCCTCGAAGTACAGGGGCGGGCCATGGGCGGTCCGCAGCGCGGCGGGAAAGCTGTCCCCGGCGAGGGTGGCAGCCGCGCTGTAGAGATACGCCGCGCCGGTGCCCGTCACGGTCATCGTGAACATGTTGGGGTCACGTTCCCGGATGGAGCGCCACCAGCGGCGGTTCAGTGGCGCGCCGGCCCAGAGGAAAACGGGCGTGGTGAGCGTGAACTGCACCCAGGCGAGGAAGGCGGGATCGATCCCGTGCAGCAACCCGGGCGCGACCATCCCGCCCATCGCGAGCGCGAGCACGGGCAGGCCGCAGGCGAGGGCCACCCCGAGCCGCGGGCGCAAGTGGCGCTCGTGCGGCAGGCCCATATGGACGGGCTCAGTGGGGGAGGGAATGGCGCTCACGGCGATGGGACCGGCTCGGGCACGCGGGGTGCGGGCCGGTGCGGGGCCGGTGCGGGGAGGTGGCGGGGCGGGCCCCCGCGGGGTTGGCGGCAATCGGTGCCAGGTAATCGCGTCCGGTGAGCTGACGCACGCCAACTTCAGCGGGAGGGCGGCCCGGCCGCGCGCCTTCAACCCTTCTTGCCGGACTTCGCGGCCTGCGCGGCGGCCGCGTCGACCTTGGCGAGGAACTTGGCGGGACTGGCCTTAAAATCCTCGCCGCAACCCTCGCAGCAGAAGAACACGACGCGGTCCGGCTGGCCGGGCGCGCGGTGGATGTGGCCGGCTGCCTCACCCATGCTCCCGAGGGGCTCATTGGAGACGAGGCAGGTCTTGAGCGGGTATGCCTTGCGGGCGGCGGCGATGATCTCGGCGTCCGTCTTGGCGGCCGCGGCGGAAAGCACGCCGGCGGACAAAAGGAGGCTGGCGAGGAGGGCGGGGATGGATTTCGTGGTCATAGACGCCAATCCTTACACCCCGGCGCCGGAAATCCCCCGCTCATTCTCGCGCGCGCCGCCCGGCAAGATTGCGCGGGGGATTCGGCTGCCGTCGGGGTAAGGTTGCACGAGCGTATGAGTTCCTCCCCCGATCCCCTCCCACCGCTATTGGCCACCTGGCGCGTCGAGCCCGCTTCGGACCCCGGATTCCGCCGGGCCGTGCGCGAGCGGCTGCAGGCGGGGTCCGCGAGTGCCACCTGGGCGGCGTTTGCCCGCCGGCGGGCGGCCCTGGTGGGCGGGGCGCTTGCGGTGGCCCTGGTGGGCGGGGCGCTGGGCGGGCACGGTAGCGCCCGCGCCCGGGTGGACGAGGATCGGGCGCGTCTCGCTTCCGCCTATGTCGCGGGCTTGGATGCCCGGCTGATGACGCCGGTGCGCTGAACCAACCGGGCGACCGTGACGCGCAATCTGCTTCTTACCCTGCTGCTGGCGGCCGCCCTAGCCGCCGCCGGGTTCACGGTAGCCTACTGGATGACAGGAGACCGGGCCCTGCGCGCGGCAGCTCGGCAGGGAGACGCCCTCGAGTGGCTGCGGGTGGAGTTCGCCCTCGACGGGGAGCGGTTCGCCGCGGTGCGTCGATTGCACGAGGAGTTTAGCATCGAGTGCAGCGCGCATTGCGCGGCCATCGTCGCGGCGCGGGAGCGGTCGGCCCCGGCGACGGAGATCGCGGCGCTAGAGGAGTACTGCGTGGGGGCGATGACGGCCCATTTCCGGCAGGTGGCGGCGCGGATGGAACCCACGCAGGGCGAGCGCTACCTTGCCCTCGTGCTGCCCCGCATTCGCGGACACACCCATCAGGGGGCGCCGAGCGTGCGGCTCGCGCCGTGAGTTCGGCGGACCCGCCGGCCGGTTGGCCGTCCGTCCCCGCCGCCGGCGAGGAGGCGGCCGCCGTCGACCGGGAGCTGATGGTCCGGGTGCAGGCGGGAGACGAGGCGGCGCTGGGACGCCTGATGGAGCGCTGGGAACGCCCGGTGAAGTCCGTGATCGGCCGTCTGGTGGGCAACGCCGCGGAGGCCGAGGAGCTGGCGCAGGAGGCGTTCGTGCGCCTGTGGCAGCAGCGCGAACGTTTCCGGGCCGGGGCGGAGTTCCGGCCGTGGATGCTGTCTCTCGCGCTGAACCTCGCGCGCAACCGTCTACGCTGGTGGCGACGGCGGCCGCTGGTGACCCTCGAGGAGTGGACGCCCCTGCCGCCGGCCGACACCGCGGATGGCGCCGGCGCGTTGGAGGCGCGGGAACGGGCGGAGGCGGTCCGCGCGGCCGTTGCGGTCCTGCCGCTCGAGCAGCGGGAAGCGCTGGTGCTGTTCGAATACGAGGGCTTGGCGCAGGCGGAGATCGCGGTGATCGCGGGCACCACGCCCAAAGCGGTAGAGCGCCGGCTCGAGCGGGCGCGCGCGGCACTGCGGGTCAGCCTCGTGCGCTGGCTGCGGCGCGACTGATTTTGCCCGAACGCCAATCCCCAAGGGCAGGCCTCCGGCTTAGGCCAGCGTACGCAGCTGCACGCTGTCGACGCGACGGTCCTCGGCCACGATGTCCGTGGCGATCACCAGCTTATCCCCGGAAGCGGCGCGCCCGCTGCGGCGCAGGAAGGCGAGGGCACTCGTCACCGTGTCGTTGGGGTCCGCGCTGAGTTCCAGCAGGTGCGGCTCCACCCCGCGGAGCAGCCGGAGCTGCCGCAGCAACCCGACTACCGGGGTGAAGACGATAATCGGGGCGGCTCCGGGACGCAGTGCGGCGAGGCCTTGGGCCATAAATCCGTGGCGAGTGAAGGTGACGAGGCGCGCGCCGGGGATCTGCCGGGCGAGGGTGACCGCGGCGTGCAGGACCTTCATCCGGTCGCCGCTGAACGCCGCGCCCACCCCCTCCTCGCCGGCGGTCTCCCGCTCGATCCGGCGGGCGATCCCGTCGAGCATCCGCACGCACTCGACCGGGTAGCGGCCGACCGTCGTCTCGCCCGAGAGCATCACGGCGTCCGCCTGCTCGAAGACCGCGTGCGCGACGTCGGTGATCTCCGCACGGGTGGGCACGGGCTGGGTGATCATCGACTCGAGCATATGCGTCGCGACGATCACGGGCCGGCCGCGGGCGAGGCACGCGCGGATCGCCCGGCGCTGGATGACGGGGAGTTCCTCGAACGGGCACTCGATGCCGAGGTCCCCGCGCGCGACCATCAGGCCGTCCGACGCCTCGATGATGGCGTCGAGGTTGGTGATCGCTGACTGGTCCTCGATCTTCGCGATGATCCGGGTCCGGGAGCGGTGTTCTTCGAGGAACCGTCGCAGCGACTCCAGGTCCTCCGCCGCGCGCACGAAGGAGAGCGCGAGAAAGTCGATCCCCTCCTCGATACCGACGAGCGTGTCCGCGCGGTCCTTCTCGGTGAAGGAGGGCAGGGAGACGCGGACGCCGGGCAGGTTGATGTGGCGGCGCGAACCGAGCTCGCCCGCGAGGAGCGTCCGGCAGGTCAGCCGGGTCGCGTCCTTCGCCTCGACGTGGAAGCGGAGCAGGCCGTTGTCCACCAGCACGACGGCGCCTACCGGCACGTCGTGGACGAGGCCCGGGTAGTTGACGGGCACGGCGGGGACGCCCGGGCGGGCCGGGGCCGCGGGATTGACGACGAGGTCGAGCGGGTCGCCCTCGCGCAGGGCCAGCGCGGCGGGGAGGGTGCCGGTGCGAATCTCCGGGCCCTTAATATCCATCATTACGGCGACCTCGCGGCCCTGACGAGCGCTGACCTCGCGGATGCGGCGGATGACGGCGCGCGTCCAGTCGTGGGTCGCGTGGGCCATATTGAGCCGCAGGACGTCGACCCCAGCGTCGAGGAGGCGGCCGAGCATCGCCTCACTCTCGGTGGCGGGACCGAGTGTGGCGATGATCTTGGTGTGGCGGAAGGGGGCGGTCATCGGGGCGCGATCGTGGGCCGCGGGGGGCGCGGGGCAAGCCCGGGTCCGGCGGTCGGGCTCAGCCAAGCTCGCACCACGGGGTGGAGACGCCGGGGGGGACGACCGCGAAGGCGCAGGCGGGCAGGGTGGCGCGGACGCCGGCGAGGGCGGCCTCCACTGCGGCGGGCGTGTTACAGTCGCGCGAGAGGTGGGTGAGGAACACGTGGCGCCAGCGCGGGCTGGCGACGTCGGCGAGCAACTCGCGCGCCGCCTCGTTGGAGAGGTGACCGTGGCGGCCGGCGATGCGCTGCTTGAGGGCCCAGGGGCGGCGGGAGTCCGCCTGGAGTAGCTGCGGGCAGTGGTTGGACTCGACGACGATGGCGTCGCAGTCGCGGAGGCACTGGCGGACGTTGACGGGCGCGTGGCCGAGGTCGGTGAGCCACGCGAGGGTCCGCGGCGGGGAGGCCGGGTCATCCGCGCGCCCGTGGGTAAAGCGGAAGGCGACCGGGTCCTGCGCGTCGTGGGGCACGGCGTAGGTCTCGACGTCGAGGTCGCGATAGCGGAAGCGGCTGCCGGTCTCGAAGAGCTGCCAGCCTACGTTCCACGAGAGGCCCGCCTGCACGGCGCGGCTGGTGGCGTGGTTGGCGAACACGCGGAGGTGGGGATGGCGGCGGAGCCCGTCGAGCCCCCCGGCGTGGTCCCCGTGCTCGTGGGTGAGGAACACGGCGTCGACGCGCTCCAGGGATTCGCCCTGCGCGGCGAGGAGCTGCGCGAGGCGGCGGGCGGAGAAGCCGGCGTCGATCAGCACGCGCGCCTCCGCCGTCACGAGCAGCGCTGCGTTGCCCGCGCTGCCGCTGCCCAAAATGGTGAAACGCATCGCCACGGGCGGCGATCAAGGCGCGCGCGGCGCTGGCGCCAAACCAAAAGCGTACCCGAATCGCAGGGCGGCCACGGAATTCCGGCTCGCCCTCCGGCCGGGCCGAGTTTGGCTAGCCTGGCTGCCGATGCGCCCCTTCGCCCCGCTCCTGCTCCTCTTGGCCGTGCTCCCCGCAGTCGCTGCGCCTGCTCCTGCCCGACCCAATCTGATCTTCATTTTGGCCGACGACCTCGGTTACACCGACCTCGGGGTGCAGGGCAGCCGGTTCTACGAGACCCCGCACCTCGACCGCCTGGCGGCGCAGGGCACGCGGCTGATGAACCATCATCATCATCAGAACTGCGCGCCCACCCGCGCCGCGCTGATGACCGGCCAGTATGCGCCCCGCACCGGCGTCTACACCGTGGGCGGGATCGACCGCTTCGATTGGTCCTCCCGCCCGCTGCGTCCGGTCGACAATGTCACCAACCTGCCGCTCGACCGCGTCCTGCTGCCTCAGGTGCTGAAGGGCGCCGGTTACACCACCGCGATGTTTGGTAAGTGGCACCTTGGCCAGCGCGGGGAGTACCTGCCGGGCCGTCGCGGCTTCGACGAGGCCATCGTCTCGAACGGCCGGCACTTCGACTTCGAGACCGAGCCCGCGACGCCCTACCCGAAAGGTCAGTACCTCGCTGATTTCCTCACGGACCGCGCGGTCGACTTCATCCGCCGCCACCGCGACCGGCCCTTCTTCCTGTACCTGCCGCACTTTGGCGTGCACACGCCGCACCAGGCCAAGCCCGAACTCATCGAGCGCTTCCGCGCCAAGCCGGCCGCAGGCGGCCACGGCAACCCGGTCTACGCGGCGATGATCGCTAGCGTCGACGAGAGCGTCGGGCGGGTGATGGCGGCGCTGGACGAGCTGGGTCTCGCGGAAAATACGCTGCTGATCTTCGCCAGCGACAACGGCGGCCTCGGCGGCTACACGCGCGAGGGCATCCGCAAGGACCGCGAGGACATCACCGACAACGCGCCGCTGCGCAGCGGCAAGGGCAGCCTGTACGAGGGCGGTACGCGGGTTCCGTTCGTCGCCCGCTGGCCCGGGCGCATCCCGGCGGGGCAGACCCGCGACGTACCGACCATCCACGTGGACCTGCTCCCGACGCTGGCCGCCGCCGCGGGCGCGCCGCTGCCGGCTGGGCAGATCCTGGATGGCGAGAACCTCCTGCCCGTCCTCCGCGACCCCTCCGCGCGGCTCACGCGCACCGCGATCTTCCAGCATTTCCCGGGCTATCTTGGGGCGGGCGCCGGCAGCTGGCGGACGACCCCCGTGAGCCTGATTCACGAGGGCGACTGGAAGCTGATGGAGTTCCTCGAGGACGGCCGGCTCGAGCTTTACCACCTGCG